>CACWTQ010000079.1:9239-28604 GCA_902763835.1 uncultured Ruminococcus sp.
CACCGCAGGAATACTGACGTATTTCAAGGTGTTGTAACGACACACAGGGCAAATTAGACAAGTATAAATGTTCAAGTTATTTTCTGACAGTTCCTAAATGTGGATACTGTTTTTTTTTACGGAAATATAATACCGTAAATTGTGTATAATAAAATATTATGCAAAAATAAATCATGTGAAAAGAATTTTATCAAAGGTTGGTGAATACTGATGTCCGCAAAAGTTACATTACTGGCATATACTCCCAATCCCGAACAAACAGTCGCTATGTCTGCCAAACTCTGTTATTCCAAATCGGATATAGAAACTGTTCGTGACGGCTTGACCGAGGAGAAAACAGCGTCATTTCTCGATATGCTTTCGTCTTTCGGACATCAAAGTCCGATTGAACACGCTTCGTTTACTTTCGGTATTGAGGGTATTTCAAGAGCCTGTTCTCATCAGCTTGTCCGTCACAGAATAGCGTCGTATAGTCAGCAGTCCCAGAGATACGTTGACGGAAGCTCGTTTGAATATGTAACTCCGCCTGCAATTGCGGAGAATCCTGAGCTTCTCGAAAAGTACACAAAGGCTTTGGAGCTTGAGGCAAAAGCATACGTTGAAGTTCGTGACGCTTTGATTGTTCAGAGTATTAAGAAGTATGCAGAGAATAATAATATTGATATCGGCGACTTGCCGAATATGAGCGACAGCGATATTATTTGTTCGTTTAAGGATTTTGATAAAAAAAAATTTTCCGCTTTTGAAAAAACAGCAAACGAGGACGCACGTTTTATTCTGCCCAATGCCTGTACAACCAAAGTGATTTGTACATTCAATGCAAGAAGCCTGCTGAATTTTTTTGAACATCGCTGCTGCAACCGTGCCCAGTGGGAAATTCGTGACGTGGCACAGCAAATGCTTGTTCTTGTGAAAGAGGTTGCTCCTCATATTTTTCAAAAAGCAGGACCGGGGTGTCTTTACGGCGGTTGTCCCGAGGGAGCAATGTCTTGCGGAAAAGCTAAAGAAATGAGAGAGAAGTTTCGGGTATGAATGAACGTATGCAGGGAAAACTAATAGTTATCGAAGGTCTGGACGGCAGCGGAAAGGCTACCCAGACAAACAGACTTTTTGAATATATAAAAAATAAAAATATCAATTGCCGCAGACTCAGCTTTCCGAATTACGAAAGTCCGTCGTCGGCTCTAGTAAAGATGTATCTGGGCGGTGAGTTTTCCGATACTCCCGGCGGTGTGAATGCCTATGCCGCTTCAAGCTTCTATGCCGTTGACAGATGTGCGGGATTTCTGAAAGACTGGAAAAACGATTATGAAAACGGCAGCGTGTTTGTTTGCGACAGATATTCTACCTCCAACGCTATTTATCAGCTGAGTAAACTCCCCGAAAACGAGTGGGATACTTTCCTTGATTGGATTGAGGATTTAGAGTATAATAAACTCGGTGTTCCGAAACCCGATAAGGTGATTTATCTTGATATGTCGGTTGATGTTTCGCAGAAGCTTTTATCGGCAAGATATCACGGTGACGAGAGTAAAAAGGATATTCACGAAAGCAATGTCGAATTTTTAAAGCAGTGCCGAAAATCGGCGGTCTATACAGCTGAGAAGCTCGGCTGGATTGTTGTTTCGTGCGATGACGGAGCAAATCCGAGAGGGATTGATGAAATTTCGGGGGATATCCTGAAATTTGTCAATGATATTTTGTAGTTGTATGGGTTGCGAAGCTTGTTAAAAGTTTGGTCAAGCTTTTTAAAGCTTGCGGTTTCCAAAGGCAGAGCCTTTGGTCGCTGACGGAACAAACTATCAAAGAAAAACAAACTACCCTCAGCGAAACTAAGAAACTGTCAAAAAAATAACTTTAACATTTATACTTGTCTAAATTGTTCAACTTATTTTTAAACAGGCTCTTAGAAATGCTTTTGGTCGGGTTCGTACAGTTAAAATTGCGAATAATTATCTTCATATGTTAAAATAAAAAGAAAGGTTGATATAAATGGTATATGTATTTTTGGCTCAGGGCTTTGAAGAAGTAGAAGCTCTTTCGCCTGTTGACGTTTTACGCAGATGTGGTGTTGAGGTTAAGACTGTAGGTGTCGGCGAGAAAACTGTTGTAAGCTCTCATAATGTTCCTGTGGTTGCCGATATTACAGACAGCGAGGTTACAAAGGAAAATCTTGAAGCTGTCATTTTGCCGGGCGGTATGCCGGGTACTTTGAATCTGGAGAAATCCGCAGTTGTTCAGGAGTATATCGATTATGCCGTTGAAAATGATTTGTATGTTTGTGCAATATGTGCAGCTCCGTCAATTCTCGGTCATAAAAACTTGCTCAACGGCAGAAAAGCTACTTGTTTCCCCGGCTTTGAAAAAGACCTTTACGGTGCGGAGGCTACGGGTGATTTGGCTGTTGCCGACGGAAAGTTTATCACAGGCAAGGGTGCAGGTGCTGCCATTGAGTTTGGCTTGCTGATTGCCGCAAAGCTTTGCGGTCAGGAAGTATCTGATAATACAAGGAAGTCGATGCAATGTCCGTAAATTATAATGATATAAGGGAAATAAAAACCGACCTCCGCATCGGCTTTAAGAGCAAGCGGAACGAAATGCCCGAACATATCAAGCTTAATATGGATTCGGAAATTCAGAGCAGATTTCTCACGCTCAGACAGTACGCAAAATGCGATACTGTCTTTACATACGTTTCAAAGGATTTGGAAGTAGATACTTATGCAATTATCCGTGCGGCTTGGGCGAACGGTAAAAAGGTTGCCGTGCCTAAGTGCATTGAGGACAGCAAAATGGATTTCTACTATATTGAAAGTATGGACGATTTGGAAGACGGTTCTTTCGGTGTGAAAGAGCCTGTCGAGAGCAAATGTAAAAAGGTTGCCGATTTGTCGAGAGGACTGTGTATAGTTCCGGGATTAAGTTTTGATGCGGAAGGGTACAGGCTCGGTTACGGAAAGGGTTACTACGACCGTTTTCTTTCAAAGTTTGGCGGCGAAACAGTCGGACTGTGCTACAGCAATTGTATTAAATGGAAACTACCTCACGGAAAATATGACCGTGCGGTTGATGTAATTGTCACCGACAGATATATAAGGCGGACAACGTCCGCAGGAAACACGTGAAGATAGTTTTTCTTAAACTTTACTTCACCTACCCGACCAAAAATTAATTTTAATAATGAAGTATCGGTTGGGTTTACAAAGCAGAATTTTAAAAACACTCGTTTTACGTGCAAAAAACGTGTTGCCTGTCGCTGTTCAGTGACAATTTTCTTACAAATATAAAAGGAGAACTTGTGTTGATATGAGTGATGAGTTAAATTCAAACGACGAGTTGAAAAAGCTCGATACCAACAGACAGAAAAAAGTTGATAACTTTAATTTGAATATCAGCGGTTTTGAAGACAGCAACGATGATGATATAATTTTCCCTGACGAACTCGAGGACGATACGGAATCAACCGAAGTTTCGGAAACCGACCTCGATAATTTCGCTGTACCGTCAAGAAAAATTGAGGAGGACGAAAAGAAATCCGAAAGAGAAACAGAAAAAGAACGTAAGCTTGCACTCAAAGCCGAAAAGAAACGCAAAAAGAAAAAAGCAAAGAAGAACGGCTGTGTGTTCAGAGTTGTCTGGGGTGTTCTTGTTATCATTCTGGGTGTGTTCTTGGCGGAGTTTTTACTTGTCGGAATTAACGATTTGCTCGGCAGAAACAGGGAAGTTGAGCTTGACGAAGACGGCAACGAAAAGCAGAGCAGTATTATTGTCCAGATTCCAGAGGATGCAACTATCGATACTGTTGCCGATATTCTTCACGAAAACGGTGTAATCAGCAGTGAATCTTATTTTAAGCTTTATGCTAAGGTTACAAAGCATGGAACAAGCTTTAATCAGGGTTCGTATGAAATGAAAAATGATATGGACTATGAGGCTATCATTAACTATCTCCAGTCCGACCTTAACCGTGTCGATACCGTAAGCCTACAGTTTACAGAGGGTATGACGGTTCTTGAAATTGCCGATAAGCTTGAAGAGAATGAAGTCTGCAATAAGGAACTGTTCTTGGAGCTTTGCAATTCGGACGAGTTCGACGAGGATTTCCCATTCCTTACGGACGGCAGAAAAAATGTTAGCGGAACGTATTATAAGCTCGAGGGTTATCTCTTCCCCGATACTTACGAGTTCTACAGAGGAGAAAATGCAAAAACAACAATATATCGTTTCCTGAATGACTATGAAACTCGTGTATACTATACAAAGTATCGTATTGAGCTTAAAGACGACAGCGAAGAAACGACAATCGCAAACGAAAATACAGACAGCGACAAGAGCAAAAAGAAAACGAAGAAGTATGAAAAGCTTACTATCGAGGAGCAGGCAAAGAAACAGGGTATGACTATGGACGAGGTTATGATTATCGCATCTATGGTTCAAGCCGAAGCTGCCAACACCGAAGATATGAAAGTAATTTCTTCTATTTTCCACAACAGACTTGCTACCTTGTCCAAGGACGGTTACACCGACTTTGGAGAGAATATTAACGGTACTCTTGGTTCAGACCCGACAATATACTATCCTTACAAACAAAGTACTGTGCCGAATAATTTTGAAAGTAAGTATGATACTTATAAGATTAAAGGCTTGCCTGCCGGCGCGGATTGTAATCCCGGAATCGATGCTATTGAAGCGGCTATCTATCCGGCAGATACAAATTATTACTTCTTCTGTCATAAAGCCGCTACCGATGAAGAACCGGCTAAGGCTTACTATGCTACAACTTTGGCAGACCAAGAATATAATATGAGCCTTGCGGGATTGAAGTAATAAGGAACTGTTGGGAAATAAGTTGAACAATTTAGACGCAGGATAATTTGTTCTGTGTTAGGCACAATACCGCAGGAATACTGACGTATTTCAAGGTGTTGTAACGACACACTATTTTATTGTTAAAATAAATTTTTGGTCGGGTTTGTGAAGTAAAGCTAACAAGAAGTATTTTCACGTATTTACTGCGGACGTTGTCCGCAGTGCCTAATTTGGAGTGATGATATTATTATGAGTAATAAATATGAAGTTTTATCACCTGCCGGAGATTTGGAATGTCTGATGTCGGCGGTTAATTTCGGGGCAGACGCAGTGTATCTTGCAGGAGAGCAGTTCGGTATGCGAACGGCTTCAAAGAACTTTAACAATGAAAATTTAGCAAAGGGAATTGAGTATGCTCACAGCCGTGGTGTTAAGGTTTACATAACGTGTAACACCTTGCCGAGAAATAACGAGCTTGACGAGCTTCCGAGATTTATGTCTACGGCTCAGGAGCTGGGGGCAGACGCATTTATTATTGCGGATTTGGGTGTTATGGAGTTCGCAAAAAAATATGCTCCGAAAGTTGAGATTCACGTTTCAACACAAGCAGGAATTGTAAACTATGCAACGGCAAACGCTTTTTATAATATGGGTGCGAAAAGAGTGGTGCTTGCCCGTGAAATGAGTATTCCCGAGATTGCAGAGCTTAGGGCTAAAATACCCGATGATTTGGAAATAGAGGTTTTTGTTCACGGTGCTATGTGCGTATCGTTTTCTGGCAGATGTCTGATTTCAAGCTATATGACGGGCAGAGATGCGAATCGTGGTGATTGTGCCCAGCCGTGCCGCTGGAAATATCATCTTTATGAGGAGAATCGTCAGGGGCAGTATTTTCCTGTTGAGGAGAACGACAGGGGAACATTTTTGTACAACTCGAGAGATTTATGTATGATTGAGCATATTCCCGAACTTTTGCAGGCAGGAGTTACCAGTCTGAAAATAGAGGGCAGAGCGAAGTCGGCTTATTACACCTCCGTGATTACGAACGCTTACAGCAACGCTGTCCGTGAATACGAGAAAATGGGCGACAGCTACACTCTTGCACCGTGGATTCGTGAAGAGGTAAACAAGGTAAGCCACAGGGAGTACAATACGGGATTTTTCTTTGGGTCGCAGCCGGGGCAAGTGACAGGCAACGGAGGTTATATCCGTGAATATGACGTTGTTGCTATGTGCGAGGAGAGCGGCGAAGAATACAATATTATTACACAGAGAAATAAATTTTATGTCGGTGATACTCTTGATATATTGCCGCCGGGAGGAAAGTCCTTTGAAGTTAAGGCTTTGGAGATTAAAAATCAATATGGTGAGGTTGTGGAGAGTACTCCGCATGCTATGGAGAAGCTTTGGCTGAAAACCGATGTTGCTATTCCGAAAGGGGCGTATCTGAGAAAAATGCGTAATTCGTAATGTGTAATTATGTTTTTTGGCAGTCGGAAGTTTATTAAACAGCATAAGAGGATTTTTTTATAATATAGAAACTTTATTTTAATCCTAACAAAATATACTTAATTTTTCATAAAACACGTTTTACAATAGTATTTGTAAGACGTGTTTTTATTTATGTTTAGGAGGTTGTTAAAATAAATGAATGTCAAAACAATTTATGATGACGGTATGCTGACGGCTCTTCTCTTCGGTGAGATTGACCACCACACCGCAAGGGATATCCGTCTTACCGTTGACAGTGATATCGAAAAACACCACCCGTCAAGGCTTATTCTCGATTTCAGACGTGTGAAGTTTATGGACAGCTCGGGAATAGGCTTGATTATGGGCAGATACAGAATGATGCAGCTTGTCGGAGGAAAGGTTGCACTTGTTAATGTTCCGCCGCATTTGGAGCGGATAATAGCCTTGTCGGGTGTTCGTGCGATTACTATGTGAACAGAGGTGACGAAAATGAATTTGATAAATGAAATGAATCTTACTTTTTCAAGCAAGAGTATGAATGAGAATTTTGCACGTGCGGCGGTGAGTGCTTTTGTTCTTCCGCTTGACCCTACAATAACGGAGCTTGCGGACATCAAGACCGCCGTTTCCGAAGCAGTTACAAATTCGATTATCCACGGCTATGAGTACGGTGACGGTCAGATTGCAATTAACGCTAAAATTTTCGATAACGGAAAAATAGTTATTCGTGTCAAGGATAAGGGAAAGGGCATTGAAAATATTGCTCAGGCTATGGAGCCGCTTTTTTCGACTGTCGGCGGCGAGCGTGCGGGACTTGGTTTTGCGGTTATGCAGAGTTTTATGGATAAGCTTAAGGTTACATCAAAGGTCAATTGCGGTACGACTGTTACTATGGAAAAATACATAATCAGACGAAACAATAAAGCGGTGAATGATGACTGCAACTCGTGAACGTGCAGCGGACGAAAATTTGGGGTTGGTGCATAGCATAGCGAACAGGTTCAAGGGCAGGGGGATAGAGTATGACGATTTATTCAGTGCCGGGTGCTTGGGTTTAGTGAAAGCTATTGACAGGTTTGACGAAAGCAGAGGGTTATGTTTTTCAACATACGCAGTGCCGCTTATTATGGGTGAAATTAAAGGGCTTTTTCGTAAAGGCGGCACGCTGAAAGTCAGCCGAACTTTGAAAGAAACGGCGATGAAAGCACAGAGGGCAAGGCAGGATTACATAAACCGAACAGGCATTGAACCGACAATAACGGAGCTTGCAAAAATGATTGAAGTTACCGAGGAGCAGACAATAGAGGCTTTGTGTGCATGCAGGCAGCCTTTGTCATTGACTGTTTCGGAGGACGGCGACGATGACATAACACAGGTTGACATTCCGATTGAATCGGGTGAAGAGAAGCTTGCGGAGCGGCTTAGTCTGGAGCAGGAACTAATGCAGCTTGCAGAGAATGACAGGCAGCTTATTTTGCTCAGGTACTACAAGGGTTTGACGCAATCGCAGACAGCGAAAATTCTCGGCACATCACAGGTGCAGATTAGCCGGAAAGAGAAAAAAATTCTCGGTATGCTCAGGGAGAAGCTGTTGTGAGAATTGCACTTTAAATGTTTTTGAAGGTGAAAAAGAAGAGTACACTTTAAGTGTACTCTTTTAGTTGTTTTTGGAAATATTTATTGTGGAATAGTTTTGTCGTTGCGGTTAGCGATTTTCATATCGGTTATTATTATGTTGAGTGCTTTGATTTGTTGTTCACTTAAACCCTCAATGTCAAGAGCGTTGCTGAAATTTGCCTCTCCGGGGTCATCGGTTTTTCCGAGAAGATAGTCTGTTGACACGTGGTAAAGATAAGATAATGCAACTAAATTTGACAAGCTGGGGTAACGTTCACCTGTTTCATATGAAGAAATAATTGATACGGAACAGTTCAAACGCTGTGCAACAATCTTTTGTGAATAGTGGTGTTCTTCTCTGAGATCTTTTAATCTTGTGCGTAAATCCAAAAGCATAAAATCACCTCCACTAAAAATAGAATGTTGTCGAATAATGTCGAAACAAACCTATTTTACTATATAGTTTAATATAAAAAATTATACTACGAGTAATTTAAAAAAATCCACTAAAAGTGTTGACAAAAAAACACTTATTGTAGTATAATTAGAAATGTAAGAAATGGTGTTGTATTTATTGTTATATTAGTATTTCCATTTTTACGGTACCTATAAAGCGGAAATCATTTATAGCGGCAAATTTACAGCATTGTTAAAAAAGGTTCGTTTTTGTCAAATCAGAAAGGGGGGTTTTTGGAAAGAATTATCAATAGTTCATCTGCAAACGATAAAAAATTAGGAGGAAAATTTTTTATGAAAGATTTAAAAAAGACTTGCAAAAGATTTTTAGCAACGGTTCTTTCTATGGCAATGCTTCTTGTTGGGTTTGCAGTTATGCCGAGTGAAGTTTTCGGCGATTCAGTGGCTGTTACAGCGTATGCTGATGTTGCAACTAACCAAACATTGCGAAAGGGTTCAAGAGGAACTGCCGTTAAGCAGCTACAACAGTCATTAAACACTTTGGGATATAACTGTGGAACTCCCGATGGCATTTACGGCAACAATACTTACAATGCTGTCAGAAGATTTCAAAGCAATAATGGTCTTACTGTTGACGGCATTGCAGGCTACAAAACTTTGACAACTATCAACAATAAGCTTCACAGCCGTTCGGTAAAGCTTAATAAGCAGAAGCTTTTGAACTATGCAGCAACTTATTGGAATAAGAGAAACTACAATTATAATTACTACAATAATAATAACTGTGCGAATTTTGTAAGCCAGTGCTTGGTTGCAGCAGGTATGCCCACAAACAATACTTTCAAAAATGGTACAGCAGCATTTGTTTATGTTCCGAATTTGAAAAATTATTTGATGAACACTTACAATGTGAAGTATATTTCCAGACCGAGTGCAGGTAATATTCAGGTCGGAGATATTTTGTATACTTCAAGCGGACATGTTATGGTAGTAACAGCTAAGAGCGGCAATAATATTTATGCTACGGGCAATACAAACAATCGTTATAATTTGAAAATATCCTCGAATTATTTCTATGCGGTTCTTAAAACAAGTGAACTTATGAATTAAGTGCAACAGAGCAAGGTTCAACCGAAACACGTGAAGACAGCTTGTTTTAGTTTGACTTTGTACGATTTTCGTGTGCCGTTGGCATTTACATAATTAACGATTGAAACAATCCGCTTATTTTCAAAAGTCGGAGATAAGCGGATTGGAATATTTTAATCTGAGGAGAAAGAAGAGGAGATTTTATGCGAAAGTTTTTGGCATTTGCACTTTGTGCAATTTTGGTAATAAGCAGTATGGCTGTTTCGGCTTCGGCTGAAGAAGCTGAAAATGTTGCAAGCGGCAACAGCTACAGAGATGAGTTTATCTGTGCTTTGATGAACGAAGAGAGTTTATGGGATCTTAATGATTTTACACATGAAATGCAGTTTATTGATTTGAATTTTGATGGTAAAAAGGAATTTTTGGTTGACTATGATGTCAATTCATATAACAAGATCAGTTATATATATTCTTTTGATAACGGTTCTGTTCGTGAGATTGGAAACGATAATTCCAATATATTTGTGCAGACGGATAATTTAAAAAGCTACTATAACAGTACAACAGATACTTATAAGATGATGGGAAGTTATAAAAAAACTAATGGAGCTATTGGTGATATTTATTATTATAACTTTGAGTTGTTTTATAATGCAGATAGTCAGTCATTGAAGACTGATGTTCATTCTCGTTATGAGAAAACAAGAGGGTTAAACGGAGCAGAAGAGACAACAACTTATTATTCAGCTGATAATAATGTTATTACAGAGGAAGAGTATAATTCTATTAACTCCGCAATAGTTTCGGGATTTTCCGATATTGATTTGAAGTTTAAGAAAGCAAGTGTTATAGAGTATAGAAATCTTTCAACTTCAGACAAGAAAGAGAAATTGGAGTGGCTTTACGGCTCTGACAATGTTGAACCCGAACCAACTCCCGAACCTACCCCAAAACCTATTCCGAATACTGATGATGACAAAAAAGATGACAACAACAATAACGACAACAACACCAAAAATACCACAAATAACACAAACAACACAAACAACATAAACAATACAAACAACACTGTTAAATCCCCTTCAACAAATGCTAAGAACAACTACGTTGCAGCACTTTTCGCTGTAATTCTTGCAGGCGGTGCAGCAGCTGTTTTGTCAGGAAGCAAGCGTAGAGAAGATATCTAACTATTGCTAATATCTACAGAGAAAAATATCTGCAAAAGGCAACCGATAATTCATATTGGTTGCCTGATTCATTTTGTAAACAAAATTTTTCTAAATAAAATATTAATTTTCTCAAAAAAAATTTCCCAAAATTCACTCTATTTTCATCTAAAGCAATATCATTTCAAAATTGTGTGGTATAATAAAAACTATAAATTTGCGTACACGATTAACCTTCTTAAAAATACCCATAGAATAAATAGTGGGCGAGGCTGATCTCCTTTGAGCCTTGCCCGGGAAGGTTACTTTATTTATACTCGGCATTGACTTTATTGTTAATGCCGAGTATTTTATATAATATATATAAATCAAACACCGTCCATAATCGGAGCGGTGTTTTTTGTTTGCGAAATATCTTTTTTACCAATGATTATCAAATAAATCATTTCAAAATAGGTTGCGTTGTTTGTTGGCTTGCGGATAGTATTTACTTTTTCCGTATTCCGGGTCATAGTCCATCATAAGCTTTTCTCTTCCGTAGCTTTCAACCGCAGCCGAAGCCACAAGCAAACTTCAAACTATAAAAATACATTCTTCTCTTGCGGAATTTGTCCGTCATATCATTTGAGTTTTTTGTTAATTTGAAAAAAAACTATGGAAATGTTTCCCGGTTTATTGTATAATGAATTTATGAAGAGGATAATTAATGATTGGCTTCATTTACTAAAGAAAGGTGGTAACAATGGCTCTTGACGGTGCATTTGTGCATTTTTTGACTAAAGAACTAAAGGACGAGCTGTGCGGTGCGAGAGTTTCACAAATTCATCAGCCCAACCGTGACGAATTAATTGTAGCCGTGAGAACTTTTAGCGGCAATAAAAAACTTCTTATATCTGCGAGAGCAAATTCCCCGAGAGTTAATTTTACAAAGAACGCTCCCGAAAATCCTGCATCTCCGCCAATGCTTTGTATGCTTTTGAGAAAAAGATTGTGCGGTGCGAAAATTTTTGACGTTCGTCAACCGGATTTGGAGCGTATCATTTTTATTGATTTCGATGCGACCAACGATTTGGGCGACCCTGTTCGTCTTACTCTTGCAGTTGAAATAATGGGTAAATACAGCAATGTAATTTTCATTGACGAAAACGGAATTATAATAGACGCTCTGAAACGTGTTGACCCAACTATGACTACTCATAGACTTGTCTTACCGGGTATGAAATATGAATTACCCCCTGCTCAAAATAAGCTTAGTATGCTTACCTGCGAGCCGTCCGAGATTGTGAAAGCGGTTGTAGGCAGAGAACCTCCCGAAAAGCTTAATAAAGCGATTCTTAATACCGTACAGGGTGTGTCGCCTATCGTTTGCAGGGAACTTGAATACCTGATTACAAGCGGCGAAGAATTGTATACGGACGAGTTTGATTCGCAATATATGAAACGTCTGGATTACTATATCACTAAACTGACTAACGCTGTTCGTGAATTTAACGGTGTGCCGTATTGCGTGGCAGAGCCGAAAGGCAAACCCAAGGACATTTCCTTTATGGGTATTACTCAGTACGGTGCGGCTATGACTGTCACGAGAGCGGATAGCTTTTCGGAGCTTCTCGATAACTTCTATCTGGAGCGTGACCGTGCCGACAGAATGAAAGTCAAAGGGCAGGATTTGTTAAAACTTCTTACTAACACAAGTGAGCGAATTTCACGTAAAATCAACACGCAGATGGCAGAGCTTAAACAGTGTGCCGACAGGGAAACTCTGAGAATTTACGGTGATTTGCTGCAAGCGAATTTGTACAGAATAGAAAAAGGTTCACCGTTTGTGGATTTGGAAAACTTTTATGATGAAAATATGTCCGTTGTGAGAATAAAGCTTGACCCCTCGAAATCGGGTTCGCAGAATGCACAGAAATACTACAAGGACTACCGCAAAGCGAAGACTGCCGAACAGATTTTGACCGAGCAAATTGACCTTGCCGAAAAGGAACTTGTCTATATTGACAATGTTTTCGACAGCCTGAGCCGTGCCGAAACAGAAAGAGAGCTTGCGGAAATTCGTGCGGAGCTTGTACAAACGGGGTACATCAAATCCGCAAAAAATAAGGGCAGAGAACAGAAACCTCTTCCGCCTCTTAAGTTTAAAACCTCCGATGGGTTTGAAGTTTTGGTTGGTCGAAATAATCGTCAAAATGATACTTTGACGTTAAAGACAGCAAATAATAACGACATCTGGTTTCATACTAAAGAGATTCCCGGGTCGCATACGATTCTTGTAACCAACGGCAGAGAACCTACCGATACGGCGATTCTTGAAGCGGCAAAAATTGCGGCTTATCATAGTAAGGCTAAGGATTCGACACAAGTTCCCGTTGATTATACACAGATTCGTAACGTGAGTAAACCGCAGGGGGCAAAACCGGGTATGGTGATTTTTGTTAAGAATAGAACGGTTTATGTAAAACCGGAAATAGGAAGATGTTTTGATTGATATATATAAAAAAATACGATTACAGCAATTTAAAACACGGAGAACGCAAAAAATCCGAAACAGTCAACGGCAGAGAACTCCTAAAAACCGCCGTTCTCCGTGAGTTCGGAGTTGATTCCGATACACTCACCATAGCAAAGGGCGAACACGGCAAACCGTATTTTTCCGACAGAGAAGATATTTTTTTTAACATCAGTCACAGCGGTGATTTTGTTGCGGTGGCGGTGGGAGAGTGTTCGCTGGGAATAGATATACAGGTTGTCCGAAGTGTCCGTGAAAGAATGATTGATAAGCTTTGCAATAATGACGAGAAACAATTCATCTCGAATTGTTTCGATAAAGACAAAGCATTTATTATACTATGGTCGCTGAAAGAAAGCTACATAAAAGCTATCGGAAAAGGTATGAGTTTCTCAATGAGCGATATTAATTTCAAACTCGAGTATTTCAAAGACGAAGCCGAGGGGGGATTTTCAAACCGTTCGGGTCGGTATTTTGTTCGTGATTACGGAGAATTTGTGTTGGCGGTATGTGCTTTGGGAGAGTTTAATTTCGGTGTTGAGGAGGATTTATGCTTACAATAAGGAACTGTTGGGAAATAAGTTGAACAATTTAGACGCAGGATAATTTGTTCTGTGTTAGGCACAACACCGCAGGAATACTGACGTATTTCAAGGGTTTTTCAGTAATTTTCCCGAGTGGGTCAAAGAAAACGAGTATATGGAAGATTCTGTAATTCCGCCTGTTTCGGAGGAAGAAGCGAAAGTTTTAGCAGAAAAGGCTTTGAGCATTCTTGAAATTTCCGATGAAGATATTGAAAGCTTCACAATTGAAAGATATTGGAAATGGGAAAGTGACGTTGAAGCCGTGGTTGTGTGCAGGAGAGAGGGATATCCCGAAAGAGAAAAGCTTCTGAAATTAGGCACTGTTTGGAAAGATTTTTCCGACAATATATTGTCAACCTCAATGATGCCCGAAAATAAAATGATGGATAAACTTGAGTTTATCGAAATTTGGCAGGACTAAAACGAAAATATATCGAAGCTTGCGGTTAAAGCTCTTGACAACAACGGCATTGCTGCGGTATTATTTATGGTAGGAAAAGTGGAGTTCAGATTGGTTTGTTAATTGATTTAAATTATAATTAAGGTGATTTTAGCAGTATGAATAAAATTAGAATATGTTCGTTTATCCTTGCATTGCTTGTTGCTGTTTCCGCTGTGGGCTGTAAGGGTAATAAAAACGATGAAAATGTTCAAACAAAAGATACCCCGACAGTAAGCGAGGTCGTTACGGAAGAACCCGATATCGGGGAGCATAAGGATTACGACAAGGAAAAAGAAAGATGCTACTATTCCAACGAAATTTTGTTTACGGAGCAGGACGGAAAAAAGCGTGCTATGGAGCTTTTCGATTCAGGCGAGGGTTTGGCATCTTTTTACAGCACGGAAATTAACACGATGAAAGACAGGCTGGGCAAGAAGATTAATGTTTATTCTATGATTGTTCCGACTGCGTGTGAACTATATTGTCCGTCTAATATGCGTAAGCATATTACAAGTCAGGAAAACGTTATGAAAGTTATTGGCGATATGCTCGTAAATGTGCAGGAGATCAATGTTCTGCCTACGCTGATTAACCATAATGCCGAGAACATCTATTTCAGAACCGACAACCGCTGGACAGGTCTGGGTGCGTATTATGCAGGCAAGGCTTTTGCAAAGGCAGCAGGTGTGGATTATGCCGATATTTCCGAGTATAATCAAAAAGTTATCAGCGATAAATATATCGGCAATTTATCGATATACGTTGACGATGTGGGTCAAAAGGATTTGGAGGATAACCCCGATACGTTCATATATTATGAACCGAAATGTAAATTTAAAACACATTATTATGATGAAGAATTTGAGTATCTCACAGAGGGAAATTTCTTTGAAGAAGTTCCCGATAATTTGTACGAATCGTATTACAAAGGCGGTTACTATTGCCTTAAGCTTTCGACCAACGTCAACACCGACAGGAAGCTTGTTATAGTAAAGGACGATTTCGGAACAGTTCTTGCACCGTTCTTCACAAGCTCGTTCAAAGAAATTTATGTTGTTGACGTTGATTATCTTGAAGCAAATCTTGTTGAAATGATTGAGGAATTTTGTATTACCGACGTACTTTATGTAATGAATACTTTCTCCGTTACAGGTCAAAGAGTATACAATCTTGAAACATTGCGTTCTCAGGCATCACACGGAACTCTTGAGGACGATGCACCCTCCGAAATCGAAGAGGAGATTACAAGCAGTAATGCAAAAAACGATTCCGAAACCGACAGTGATACAGAGCTTGATTCTGATTTGGAATATGTGTATGATGTCGGAATGAATAACCCTATTGGAGTTATTATCAATTCAAGAGTAGTTGATATTGACGATTATTATAATAACATTGATTTGTACACAAGCAACAGTGAAGAAAATGATAATAATGATGACAATGAGTATTACGACAACGAAGAAGATTATATTCAGGGCGTTGAGGCGTATATAGACGAAGACGGCGGCGAAGATTAGGAACTGTTGGGAAATAAGTTGAACAATTTATACGCAGGATAATTTGTTCTGTGTTAGGCACAACACCGCAGGAATACTGACGTATTTCAAGGTGTAAAACTTTTTAAAATCCAAAAAACAAAGGCGATAACTATTCAAATAATGAATTGGTTATTGTCTTTTTTTTAAAGAATTATAATTCTTTAAACCGATTAACAGCCCCAAAGCAATATTCTGTCAGAATCAATTGTACGGTGGTTTTTGCAAATTACCTAAACGTTTAATTTTTTGTTCACAAAAAATTAATAAAAAAAATAGGGGCAATTTGCATAATTTACTTGCATTCTCCATAAAAAGACTGTATAATATATTCAACAGGTTTTTTACCGAAGATACTTAGGAAATTATTGTTGCAGTTCCGGAAAATCCTTAAAAAGTGTAAACAGCTGCCCACAGAATTGAAGTGCAAATGTTTGAGAAAAAGGGGAATGAAGTGCTTGCCTTTAAGGTTTTCCGAGAACGTGAATGTGGAATAACCTACGAGTTATATTTAATGTTTGCGTTGATTTCATACGGCAATTAATTATCTGAAACGTCTGTCTTAACAGAAATTTATTTATAAAGGAGAATAAATATGAGTTTAGAGAATGCTATTGTTATTGCTGAGAGAGAGAAGAAGACTATCTACCGTGACGGCGATACTGCTGTTAAGGTTTTCGACAGCGACTTTTTGAAGTCCGACATTCTGAACGAGGCTCTCAACCAAGCCAGAATTGAGGAAACAAACCTCAATATTCCCAGTATCCGTGCAATTGAAATGATTGACGGCAAGTGGGCTATTGTTTCCGACTTTATCGAGGGCGAAACTCTCGCAGATTTGATGAAGAAGAATCCCGATAAGTTTGATGAGTACCTTGAACTCTTCGTTGAGCTGCAGATTGTTGTTCATGCTCAGAAGTCGCCGCTCCTCAATAACCTTAAGGTTAAGATGAGAAGAAAGATTGCCGAAACAGACCTCAATGCTACTATCCGCTATGAACTTGATACACGTTTGGAATCCACACCGAAGCACAACAAGGTTTGTCACGGCGACTTTAACCCCAGTAACGTTATCATTACCGCTGAGGGTACTCCCTACATTCTTGACTGGTCTCACGCTTCACAGGGCAACGCAGCTGCCGACGCAGCTATTACCTATCTCCTTTTCAAACTCAACGGTGAGGACGAAACAGCCGAGAAGTACCTTAAGATTTACAGCTTAAAGAGCGACACGGCTATTCAGTACATTCAGAAATGGCTTCCGATTGTTGCTGCCGCTCAGTCCGTAAAGGGCAAGCCCGAGGAGAAAGAAATGCTCCTTAAGTGGGTTGACGTTGTAGAGTACGATTAATTTGTTGATTTGGATTTTTTGCCGTTCAACCTGCCGACAGAGCATTTCAAGGGGAATTTGCAATTTTGTTATTAAAGAGTTTTGTTTATATTAAAATTAAATAATGGTTTGTGGGTATGAATGTTCAGGCATAAATTATTCTCCCTGCCGCATATTTTGTGTGACAGGGAGAAATTTATTTTAATGTGTAATTGCGGTTGATTGATATTTTATAATATAACTACCCAATCGTAAATTTGTCTTGATTGGGTAGTTTGTTTTTGTGAATATACATTTTATAAAAGATAAACGGTAACTTAGGAACTGTTGGGAAATAAGTTGAACAATTTAGACGCAGGATAATTTGTTCTGTGTTAGGCACAACACCGCAGGAATACTGACGTATTTCAAGTTCAAGGTGTTGTAACGACACACAGGGCAAATTAGACAAGTATAAATGTTCAAGTTATTTTCTGACAGTTCCTTATTATCAAATAAAGTTACCGCTTGTTTTTTGTGATTTAATCTGCACGAAAACTCAAAACAAAAAATTTCTAATTCCAAATCAAACCCGTGAGAGGATAACAAAACTTCCGATTATCACAATTACGAATTACGCATTAAAAAGAATAGTATTGACATAACCACCGAATATAAATATCCTGCGATAACATCTCTCGGAAAATGTACCCCGGCAATAATCCTTGATAACCCAATCAGAAGTGCCGCCGCAAGAAACACTATCCCCAGCGGAACATTTACATAGAATACAGTCATAGCAATAACCGCCGCACTTGCCGTGTGTCTGCTCGGGAAAGATTTTCCCTTTGTGCTTTTGTGCATAATCGGTTCTATGTCAAGTTTTTCATATGGTCGCTTACAGTTGATGAATTTTCGTATCAGCGTTACTGTTATAAACACTCCCAGCGGTACGGTGATACATTCAAGCAGCCTGTCGTCACGGTTAATCACTAAGTATGTTAAAAGTGTCGGGTATGCTATAAATACAAATATCGGTAAAATTTTATATACAAATGTCAAACCATACACACGAATTTTCTTTGCGGTTATAAACAATTTGATTTTGTTATACTGTTCTTCACTGTACATTTTACTTATCAGCCTTTTCAGCTGAACCGTTGCTGAACATACCTGTGATGTTTGTTATGTTGATTGTTTTATCTGTAACGTCCTTATCAAAATCAAAATAGCTTGCCATATAGTAAGAACGTGTTTCATCAGAGGAGTTGAAATAGGTAGGTGTAAGTTCAGTACTGTTGTAGCCTAAGCATTTTCCAATCACGCTTGAATTGTTTTGAGGCTTCGGGAAGCCTAGCGACTGCATAACATCACTTATGGTTTCATTGTAAAATTCGTTTTTCTTGTGCTGTATAAATTTTTCGGAATAGCTTCCGTCAATTTGTTGAGTGTACAGATTGACACCATTGTATGAATCTTGGTCTATCTTGTAGGAATTTACAAATTCATTTTTTGTATCATTCCATTCGTAAACGTTGAAGTTAATCAAGTAGTCAATGCAGGTGTACGGACAATAGTGATTTTCTGTAATAAGACACATTGCATTACCCGAGGTTTTCTTTACAAGTCCGCCACGGCACTGTTCAAAGGAGGTTGGATAATACTTGATATAATCTTCGTCTTTTTCGTAAATTGTAAACTCTGTGTTCTTTGAAATAGTACCCTTGATGTCTGCCGTGTAAAATTCAACGTTAAGGCGGTTGTCCTTGCCGTCCTTGTCGAAAACGTAAACAGCCATATCGTAAATACCGTCACTCATATTACCAACATCATATCCCAGAATACCCTTACGCTTTGCCCAAGTGCGGTTTTCCTCAGGGTACTTTTTTGTTTTTGTGTCGGGGTAATCTTTAAGAAGTTTGCTGATAGGTTTGAGGTCTGCCTGACTGTACTTTGAAATCAGAGTACTTTTTACGTAACTCTCGTAATTCGGCGAGGTTGTGTCGGCAGATACGTCTATACTCGTCACGGCAGCCGATGAAACAGCCAATGCAGCACAGAGTACAGCGGATATTATCTTTTTCATTATAATAATAGTTCTCCTTTAGCTTTTGATTTGTGAACGCAAAAGATACGCACAGTCGAAAAACTTTTCCGATAAAAGTTTTCGTCTGTGTTGTTATGCCTAATTAAAATTATAAATTATTTTGGGTAGCATTGTCAATAGAATTGGGAGAACTTTAATAGAATTTGGAAAAGCGGACAACGTCCGCTTGAAACACGTGAAGATAGTAATTTTTAAAGTAACTTTACTAAGGAACTGTCAGAAAATAACTTGAACATTTATACTTGTCTAATTTGCCCTGTGTGTCGTTACAACACCTTGAAATACGTCAGTATTCCTGCGGT
>CACWTQ010000080.1:0-2639 GCA_902763835.1 uncultured Ruminococcus sp.
CAACAAGGGCAAATCCATTCTCTTACAGACAAATCCTTTGTTTCTGAATTTTGGTATCCACATACACTGCAAAGCTGTGAGCTTGCAAAGAACTTGTCTGCCTTTACAAGCTGTTTCCCTGCTTCTTCAAGCTTGTATTACAGAAATATGTTAAATATGTCTTACCGCAGAAAATCTCCCCAATCCGACAATATTATACTAACCCAGTTTACGCTTAACTAGATTAGTATATCATATATTCAAAAATAAATCTACCTTTTTTATGAATTTTCTGTAAAAATGAGGTAAAAATTTTTTGTTAAGTAACGTGAATAGGCTTAAACTGTGTATAATCACAAGCTATAAGCTTAAACTCTATCCCCTTGTAATTCCCGACCGCTGCAAGATTATGTGCCTTTTTGCCGTGGATATGACCATAATAACATTTCTTAATGTCATACTCCAAAAGGACGTTCATAATCTCCGGACATTCCTTTCCTGCAAACACAGGCGGATAATGAAGAAACACTATAACTTCTCCGTCAAGCTTTTTCGCCGCTTCTATAGATGTTTTCAGTCTGCCGACCTCACGATTGATAATCTTTTCACTCTGTTCATCGTGCGCATCATAGAACCAGCCTCTTGTACCGCATATAGCAACGCTGTCAACAAGGTACGCATTATTGAACAGCACCGAAAATGTGTTAAGGTTATGTGCGTTGAAAAATTTCTCGATTTTGGTTTTTGTTTCCCACCAGTAATCGTGGTTACCTTTAAGTATAATTTTTTTGCCGGGGAGATTTTCGAGAAAAGTAAAGTCTTTGACAGTTTCCTCTATCCGCATACCCCACGAAATATCTCCTGCGAGAATAACTGTATCGTCCTCACGAACAATATTTTTCCAGTTGGTTTCAAGCTTTTCGACATAATTGCCCCAACCGTGGAATATATCCATAGGCTTATCCACACCCAATGACAGGTGCGGATCGCCCAGTACATACAATGACATTACTTCACACCCAATGCGTTAAGAACGAACTCGGGCATTTCGTCTGCGTTTACAACCTCGGTGAAACGAGTTTCCTTATCCTTAAGAGCGGCAAGCGGCTTCGGAACGTCTGTGCCTGTTTTCTTGCTGAGCAGGTCAACCATTTCAAATTCATCGTTCGGGAGTTCCTCGCCGTCTGCGATAGCTTTCAAAACGCTGCCGCTGAATTTGTAGGGGCTTGCCGTGGAATCGAGAACAACGGGGGTTCTGTCGCCCGTCTTTTCAACGTACTCCTTATAAACGTTGACTGCAACTGCGGTGTGAGTGTCGCAGAGATAGCCGTACTTATTAAAGAACTCGTCAATAGTAGTCTTTGTTTTGGCGTCGTCACAGAAGCCTGCCGCAAAGAGAGAAGTAATCTTTGTTTTAACATCTTCGTCAACGCTGTAAGCACCTGTAGTTTTGAGAGCGGTCATCCACTCCTTAACTTTCTTATCGTCCTTTTCAGTCATATGATAGAGGAAACGTTCAAGGTTGCTGGAAACAAGAATATCCATAGACGGAGAAATTGTTGCGTAGAAATCTCTGTTCTTGTCATATGTGCCTGTTGCGATAAAGTCGGTGAGGACGTTGTTGGAGTTTGAAGCACAGATGAACTTATTAATCGGAAGTCCCATTCTGAACGCATAGTAAGAAGCGAGAATATTGCCGAAGTTACCTGTCGGAACTACAACATTAATCTTGTCGCCAAGTTTGATTTTACCGTCATTGATAAGCTCCGCATATGCCGAGAAGTAGTAAACAATCTGCGGTAAAAGTCTGCCCCAGTTAATGGAGTTTGCACTTGAAAAGATGTAATTATTCTCCTGAAGTTTTTCAACGAGAGTCTTGTCCGTGAAGATTTTCTTAACACCTGTCTGAGCGTCGTCGAAGTTACCTCTGATAGCACAAACGTTTACGTTGCCGCCCTCCTGAGTAGTCATTTGACGTTTCTGCATAGGACTAACTCCGTCAACGGGATAGAATACCATAATCTTAGTGCCGTCAACGTCCTTGAAGCCCTCAAGAGCCGCCTTGCCCGTATCGCCCGAGGTAGCAACAAGGATAACAGCCTCCTTATCGGGGGAAGTCTTTTTGAGCGACTTTGTGAGCAGGTGAGGAAGAATCTGCAAAGCCATATCCTTGAAAGCGGAAGTGGGACCGTGCCAAAGTTCGAGAACGTTTATATCGATATCGCCGTATTTCTGATAAGAAAGCGGAGCAGGGTTATTTGAACCGAACTTCTCGGCGGTGTAGGCTTTTGTAACGCACTCGTCAATTTCTTCTGCTGTGAAGTCGTCGAGGTAATCGGAGAGAATTTTCTTTGCTCTGCCGACATAGTCAAGCTTTGTAAAGCTTTCGATATCGGCAAGAGAATACTGAGGAATCTCCTGCGGAACGAACAGACCGCCGTCCGTTGAGATACCCTGAGCGATAGCCTGCGAAGCAGACACAACAATATTTTTATTAGTAGTAGAATTATACTTCATATCTTTAACAATCCTTTCTTTTGCGGGCGGACTACGTCCGCTGGAAACACGTGAAGATAGTTGGTTTTAAACCTAACTTCACGAACCCGACCAATAGTTTATCCGATACGGTAGTTTTGCGGACAACGTCCGCAGGAGATACG
>CACWTQ010000080.1:2668-33852 GCA_902763835.1 uncultured Ruminococcus sp.
CCGATACGGTAGTTTTGCGGACAACGTCCGCAGGAGATACGTGAAGATAGTTAATTTTAGACCTAACTTCACGAACCCGACCAATAGTTTATCCGATACTGTAGTTTAGATTACTTTTTCTTTTTAATGTTTTACAATTGCTAAAAACTTTTTCGCATATTAGTTCCGAACAAAGTTGGTCGAAAATTACCGCATTAGACCAACTTTCGGTCGGGTAGATGAATTAATGTTACTCCGTAACTTTCTTCACGTATTAAATATACACTATATTTCGCTAAATGTCAAAGCTTTGGAAAAAATTAAATGCGTTTTTAAAAAATAGTTTGTCAATCAGCGTGTCGGTGTAATTTAATCTGGATAATTCATCGAAAATTTTGTGCATATCTTCTATACCGTGCATATCATCACTAAGTTCTCCACCGTCAAAGTCCGTGCCTATCGCTATTGTATCTTCTCCGCCCAAACTCATAAAATGTTCGATATGCTTTACAATATCCCCGACCGACTGATTATTTTCCTCAAGAAAATATTTGTGAAAATTAATTCCCACAATGCCGCCGCTGCTTTTGATGATGTTAAACTGTTCATCGGTTAAGTTCCGTCTGTGGTTACAAACCGACCTTGAATTTGAGTGTGTGGCGATAAACGGACGTTCCGCAATTTCCGCAACATCATAAAAAAGCTTATCGCTTGCGTGTGACACATCAACGACAATACCGCAGCGTTCCATTTCTTTGACGGCACGTTTACCAAAATCGGTTATGCCTTTCGGGTTCTCGACTTCCGCACCGTCACCGATTTCACAGTGACCGTTCCAAGTCAAGGTCATTGCACGGACTCCGAGTTTACGGTAACGCTCTATATTTTCAAGCTTGCCGTTTAAAGCCGCACCGCCCTCGATTGTCAAAATGATATTTGACTTTGATTTTACGTTTGAAACGTTATCGATTTTCGCAATGTCAATATTTTCAGCGGTACATTTTGCAAGTTCGCTGTCAAGCAGGACACAACAGTTTTCGACAAGTTTTTCTGCGTTTTCCCCTCTGACATCATCGGGAATCCAGACCGCCATACACTGAATCCATTCGTCAAATTTTACACCACGCTCAACGGATATTTCAAAATTGTTCCTGATGATACTTTTCTTTTCAGTGAACGCTCTGTAAAGCGTATCGCAGTGGAGGTCAAATATTCGCATATACTATCTCCTTTTTATGCGTATTACCAAATATTTTCGCCGAACTCCTCGTTAAGGAACTGTTGGGAAATAAGTTGAACAATTTAGACGCAGGATAATTTGTTCTGTGTTAGGCACAACACCGCAGGAATACTGACGTATTTCAAGGTGGTGTTGTAACGACACACAGGGCAAATTAGACAAGTATAAATGTTCAAGTTATTTTCTGACAGTTCCTAAAGCCTTTCAGCTTTTCCATTTCCTTTTCGTATTCGGCTCGGTCGAATTTATAGCTTAAATTGTACTTCCATTTTTCCCTGTGGTTCTGCCTGAAATTTTCCCAATATACAAAGTCGTCATCTTGCCGAACATATGCCACAACCGACCAACAGCCCGGAAATCCGCAATCTCCGCAGCAAAGAAGCTCAACTCCGTACTGCTGATTATACGTTCCCTCGACAAAAGCGTCGTTTAAACTTTCATACAAAAATTTCGGCACGTTATGACCGTAACCGCCTGCCAAACTCGGGTGACCCTCTTCCTCTGCAAACGGCAATTCAATTTCTTTCAGGATATCCATAATTTCACGGTCGTTTATGTAAATCTCGACCGCACGTGGTTCTTTACTTTCGAACATATAATCTTCCGCCCATTCTTCCCCATTTTTAACAGGGTTGATAAGCTTAAATTCAATTTTATCTTTTTTTAACACGTGAATACACTCCTCTTAACCCGACCGAAAATTTAACGTGCGGCGGTAAACAAACTTCCAATTTTAACAATTACGCATTATTATTAATCATAGTTTGAACAATCGAGAAATATGACAGTATCGTCACGAACGGCAATATGTACGGAACTCCCATAAGAATTATACCCGATAAGCACAGCCGCCGAACCCTTTACACTCTCTTTGAAAAATTCGATTTCCTCCGCCGTCAAGGGCTTGTCAAATTCGCTTTTACGTACGAATGTTTTCGTGAAAAGCAGAAACTCTTGTACAAGCTCCTCTTCCGTAACCGCATTCAGACAAATTTTGTCAACGGTGTTATAATCCGTGTAAAATTCTCTGCTTTTTGCAGATTCGAGAAGACCCTTTCGGTTAAAATCTTCCTTTTGCAGATTTTCCTCTTTCCAAAAATCCTTATCCCACTCCTCCAAATGTGCCATATGCGACAGCACACATCTTACATACACATCAAGAAAATGCTCGTCAACATATCCTTTCGGAAAATGAAGTATTTCGGCATATATATTTCTAAACGGCAAATTGCTTTCAAGCCGTTCTTCCGAAATGTCAAGCCATTGAAGACGCTCCGCTCTTTCACAGTAAGCGGTATCATTGTTTACTATTGTTTTAAGCTGTGAAATCATTTCTTGTGTATTCATATACTCACACTTTCTCATTAAATTTTCCTATCATCTCGAAAGTCAAACTAAATCCGTCATCATCAACGGGGATTTCATCTCGCTTGAACCACTTTGCAAATGCAAGTTCGTTTGTGTCAACTTTGAGAGTATCGTCACCGTCAAGCTCACAGAAAAATCCCGAAAGAATATTTCCGTCAATCCCCCCCGGCTGGCTTTTGTAATAGCGGATATTTTTCACTCTTACTCCCACTTCTTCCATAACCTCACGTTCAACGGTCTGCTCTAAAGTTTCGCCGACCTCAACGAACCCCGACAGCAAAGCATATCCCTTGTACGGTCTGCCTGCATACTTCGACATAATGATTTTATCTCCGTTAGTCACACCGATAATCACCGCAGGAGAAATTCTCGGGTAAATATGATTTTCGCAGTTTGGGCAGATAAGTACTCGCTCGTCTTTATCGTGACTAAGTTTTTCGCCGCACTTTCCGCAAAAACGGTTATCTGTATACCACGAATAAATATGCCACGCAGTACAGATTAAAAAATACATCTCCTTGAAATAATCATACTTCATTTTACGAACCTCTACAAGAGAAAGAACATCAAACTTATCCTGCACGCTTTGTGTGTTCTCCGCAGTGTACAGATAATATGCATTATCGTCAACCGAAAAAAGATACCTCAGATTTTCGGCATTGATTAAATTCTTAATTTGACTATACTTCGGAAATCTGTAATCCTTATCGGACAGCTTTTCAACGACTACGCTCCTGTTATCGAATATTACTATATAATCGTTATCGGTCGCAGTTTTATTTTTATAAGCGTTGTCAAGCTTATGCGGAAAAATATCTTGTATCATTCAATAATCTCCTTTCACGGTTCAATAATATCCCCAATCGTCAACGGCATTTTCGATATAATGAATGTCAATTAGGCTGTTGTCTTTCTCGTTTACAATAACCTCCGCACAGTCGATTCTCGGCTGTTTTGTAATGCGGTATCTTGTAAGGTACGTTACGGCAGTCTTTGTAAACTTTCTGATTTTCGATTTTGTAATACGCTCAAAGCCTGTGGTAAACGAATTTTTTGCGGAAGTCTTTACCTCTGTAAAGACTATGTATTTATCGTTCTCCGCAACAATGTCAATTTCGCCGAAACGGCTTGTATAGTTGGTTTTTACAATATTATAGCCGTGCTGTTTCAGGTACTCGCAGGTGTACTGTTCACCGAGTTTTCCACGCTGTTTTATGCTGAAATCTCTGTTACTTGTCATTTTTCGCTTTCTCAAATAATTTCTTCAAAAAGCTCATTCTGTGAATAGGAGTAACACCATACTTTAAAATAGCCTCGTTGTGAACCTTTGTGCCGTAACCCTTATGTTTTTCAAAACCGTAATCGGGGTACTGCTTTGCATACTCAATCATAAGTCTGTCACGGCTGACTTTCGCAAGGATAGATGCCGCCGCAATCGACATAGAATTCGCATCGCCCTTGACAATCGCTTCACACGGGATATCCAAATCGGGAGTTTTATTTCCGTCGATATACGCAAAATCCGCTGCCGTCGGCAGATCCTCGACGGCTCTTTTCATCGCAAGCATAGCGGCATTGAGAATATTTATATCTTCGATTTCCTCCACGCTCGCCCAACCTATCGAATAGGCAACGGCTTCGTTTTTAATTATGTCAAAAAGCTCTTCTCTCTTCTTTTCGGAAAGCTTTTTGGAATCGTTGACACCCTCGATAATTTTCCCCTTTGGAAGAATAACCGCCGCCGCACATACAGGACCTGCAAGCGGACCTCTTCCGGCTTCGTCAACTCCGCATATATTCACATAGCCTTTTTCAAAGGCTTTTTCTTCATATTGTAACCAATCCATTTTTTATACGTCCCTCCTTTTTTAACACGTGAAGACAGTCTTTTTAAACAATAAATTCATGTACCCGACCGAAAATTAATTTTTAAAATAAAGTATCGGTCGGGTGCGTGAAGTTAAATTACAAATAAACTATCTTCACGTATCACCTGTCGCCGTTCGGCGACTCACGTATCACCTGTCGCCGTTCGGCGACTCACGTATCACCTGTCGCCGTTCGGCGACTCACGTGTTACCTGTCGCCGTTCGGCGACTTGTCAAGCGTTATTCTTCCGAGTTTTGCGGCTCTGAACTCGTCAAGCACCATTACAGCCGCTCTTTCAATGTCCGCTTCTCCGCCCGAAACAAGCATACCCCTTTTCTTTGCGATAACTTCCAGTAAAGTATGCGGCGGCATATCTGCTATCTCTTCGCAGTCAAGCTCGAATCTTTCAAGAAACATTGTTGGAATGTCTTTCTGCAAATATTCGAGAAGTCTTAAAGCAAGCTGTTCCGTGTCCATAATCTGGTCTTTGACAGCACCCGTAAAGGCAAGCTTTTCCCCGACAATCTGGTCATCGAATCTAGGCCACAACACTCCGGGAGTATCGAGAAGTTCTATATTCTTATCGATAGTAAACCACTGATTACCCCTTGTAACTCCGGGTCTGTCCTCGACTTTCGCCTTTGTACTCTTTGAAATCCTGTTGATAAAAGATGATTTTCCGACATTCGGTATTCCGACAATCATAACCCTGAGCGAATGATTTTTCATACCCTTGGCTTCCCATTTGGCTATTTGCTCGCTGAGTTCGTCACGGATAACGGTAACGAAATTGTTAAGTCCTCTTCCCGTTTTACAGTCGAGTTCAATCGCCTTTAATCCCCGAGTTTTAAAATACTCTATCCACTGCTTTGTGGCTTTCGGGTCTGCAAGGTCGCATTTGTTCATAAGGATAATTCTCGGCTTGTTTCCCAGAAGTGACGGCAAATCGGGATTTCTACTGCTTAAAGGCAATCTTGCGTCGATAATCTCCGCCACTGCGTCTACAAGCTTTAAGTCGGCTTGAATCTGTCTTTTTGTTCTCGTCATATGTCCCGGAAACCATTGAATGTACTGAGAGTTTTGGCTCAAATCCGTGTTTGCAGACGGCTCACGCATTTTCCTTGCTTTCTTGTGTGCCGCCCTGTCGGCTCTGATTGCAGCGGATTTTTCGGAACGGCTGCCCCCCGAACTTTTACCGCCCTTGAAATTGTTTCGGGAATTTGATTTATTTTTCTCCGCATATCTTTGACGTTTGCCCTTTATAGCACCCTTATTATTTTTCACGCTATCACCTCTTATATTCTAAAAGAAGCCGTCAAACCACCTGTTGACAGCTTCACACAAATTTTACTGTATATCCGACACATCTACATTCTTGAAATAATATCCGTTATACTCCGTGAGTCCGCTATCCTCGTTTTCGGAATAGTTAGGAACTGTTGGGAAATAAGTTGAACAATTTAGACGCAGGATAATTTGTTCTGTGTTAGGCACAACACCGCAGGAATACTGACGTATTTCAAGTCCTTAAAGGATTCCTCGGCAATAACGGTGCTGTCCTCACTGAACGCAAGCACCCAGATTTGACCCTTTTCCATTGTATCGTAGCCGTATGTAACCATAACTTTTTCACCGTTCATTCTGTAAACGCAATTCTGAATTTTGCCGTCCTCCTGAAACGTGAAAACAATTTCACCATTGCTCGGGTCTTCGGCAGTCATATCAACAGAAACAATGTTTGCAGGCGGTTCAAAGTTTTCTATCATCTCTTCGACCGACAAAGACGAACTGCCGTTATCCGACTGCTCTGTACTGTCATTTAAAGACGTTCCGTTATCGGTCGGCTGTTTGCTGTCACTGTCTGCCGTGTCGGACGAACAAGCCGCAAGCGACAGACACAGCATTATTATAGTTGTAAGCAAAAATATTTTTCTCATTATGTTTTTACATCTGTTTAATATCGTTAAAGCACGGACTTACAGACAGCATTTTGCCCGATTTATTCCACTCAAATATTTTAATCGTTTTTACGGGGCAGATATAAAATCCTATCGACCTAAACTCATTCATAAATTACTCCGCCTTTTCAACTCTTCCGAACTCGTCAAACGGATAAATTCTGAACTGAACTTTACCGATAATATTTTCGTTTTCGATTAATCCGACTTCATTGTAACGGCTGTCTTTGGAGATAGGTCTGTTGTCACCCAGTACAAAAACAGTACCCTCAGTAACTTTCATCGGGAACTCAGCGTCACCCTCCGCAACCGTTTTACCGTTGATGTACGGTTCATCAAGAACTACATCGTCAACGATAACCTCGCCTGTTTCGGAGTTGATATCGACAGTCTGACCGCCGACAGCGATAACACGCTTAACGAGAGCCTTGTCAAGCTCCGCACCGTGACTGATAACAACGATGTCGCCTACCTGCGGTTCATAGTTAAGACCCGTGACAATAACCTTGTTGCCGTCCTGCAAAGTCTGGAGCATAGACGAACCGTCAACGTCAACAAGACGGAAGCAGAAAGTCATAACAAGAATGACGACTACAAGTGCAAAAAGGAAAGCGGAAACCCAATCAAAAAGACCGCTGATAAAGCTTGACGGACTATCCTTTCTTTTTTTCTTTTTTGAATCGGAAGCCTCCTCTTCGGAGAGTTCTCTTTCGACAGGGTCGTCGTTAAAATTTACAGTAGCGAGGTCGGGGACATTCTCCTCCAAAATATTATCCTTTTCCTGCTTTTTAGGCTCTTGCACCTTATCAAACACCTTAGTATCCATTCACAAAACTCCTTTTTTAATACGTGAAGACAGTTATTTTTATAATTAAATTTTATTACCCGACCGCAGCGGACAACGTCCGCAGGAAATACGTGAAGATAGTCTTTATTAATCTTAACTTCACGCACCCGACCGAGCGGACAACGTCCGCAGGAAAAAAGTCGGTAATTAAAAAATACTCTTTTTATACTCGGCGTCTAAGGAACTGTTGGGAAATAAGTTGAACAATTTAGACGCAGGATAATTTGTTCTGTGTTAGGCACAACACCGCAGGAATACTGACGTATTTCAAGGAAGGCAAATTAGACAAGTATAAATGTTCAAGTTATTTTCTGACAGTTCCTAAAACATTGGGCAATTATATTTTTCTTACAATTGAACTGTCAAGCCTTTATAAAAATTGATATTGCTAGACACTTGCTCAATGTTTTCATTTTCGAGTATAAACTTTATTCTAATATTTTTATATTAACCCATATTTTTAAATGGTAAGTAAAGAAAAACGGAGTTTACGGATATGAAAATTCAATTCCTAACTCCTCATTTTATTATATCACATTTGTTATGGAAATACTATTTATTTTTTGAAAATTTTCTTAAAATTTTTCTGAGTACAAAAAATCTCCGACAATCAAAAAAATATGAAATGCAAATCGCAGGCTTGCTGACGCAAGTCAAGGGTGACTGACGCAGTAGGGCGGAATTTTAGCCGAAAGATATGTGAGATTTTCAATAGTGGGAAGTATATTCTTTAAAAAAGGAGGGACTTCTCGCCCCTCCTTAATACCGTCAAACCTGTAACGCAGAATTAGTTCTTAACAATCTTCTCTTTAACCTTGGCAGCCTTACCAACTCTGTCACGGAGATAGTAAAGTTTAGCTCTTCTTACCTTACCGTGTCTGATAACCTTAACGTCCTTAACGTTGGGGCTGTGGAGCGGGAAAACTCTCTCTACACCTACCCCGTAAGCTACACGTCTTACTGTGAAAGTTTCAGCTACACCGCTGCTCTTTCTTGCGATAACAGTACCCTCGAAAGCCTGAATTCTCTCTCTGTCGCCCTCACGGATATTTACGCTTACTCTTACATTGTCGCCTACTCTGAACTCGGGAACTTCTGCCTTTACGGAATCAGCAGCAATTAACTTCAATGCATCCATTTTTTAAATCCTCCTAAATTTTACGGACATTCGTACTTTGCAAGATGAAGTAACTCTTACAAAGCAGAGGACAGTCCTCTTCATTGTTCGACATATTGTCGGGCAGTGAAACGCATTACCTTTAAACGGCAACGGTTCAAATGCGTTAGTATTATACCATATCCGAAAGAGAATTGCAACTGTTTTTCGGAAATTATTTGAATATTTCTTTTTTCCTTGTAAAAAAAGCAGCTGCTTAAAAAACAACTGCTTTAAATTCGTTACTTTTTAGCAGGAAGCAACAAAACCTATGATAAGATGAGTAAGGAACTGTCAGAAAATAACTTGAACATTTATACTTGTCTAATTTGTTCAACTTATTTCCCAACAGTTCCTAACCCAACATTATTTGATATTATTATACACAAACTTAGAACTTATGTAAACAGTAAAATTTATTTCTTTTAAATAAGGTTATTCTTCTTCAAAAACTCTTGAAAGTAATCAGGTAACTCGGAATCAAAGAAAAGCTCCTCATTTGTAATCGGGTGAACAAACCCTATCTTCTTAGCGTGCAGACATTGACCGTTCAATGACGTTATCACCTTTGACGGTCCGTAAACGGAATCTCCTGCGACGGGGTGTCCGATATAAGACATATGTACTCTTATCTGATGTGTACGCCCTGTTTCAAGCTTCAAAGCAACGTGAGAAAATCCGTTGTTGTAATCTATAACCCTGTAATGCGTGACGGCATTTTTGCTGTTGTTCGGAGTAACGCACATCTTTTTGCGGTCGGTTTTGTGCCTGCCGATAGGTGCGTCTACAGTGCCCGCAGGGTCTTTGAGCTTTCCGTAAACCACGGCTTCGTATTCTCGTGTAAAGGAATGTTCCTTGATTTGCTCGGCAAGTCCTATGTGTGCTTTGTCATTTTTGGCAACAATAAGAAGTCCGCTTGTGTCTTTGTCGATACGGTGAACTATCCCCGGACGGAGAACTCCGTTTATCCCCGAAAGACTGTCCTTGCAGTGATACAAAAGTGCATTTACAAGCGTACCCGAATAATTCCCCGGTGCAGGGTGTACAACCATACCTTTAGGCTTATTCACGACAAGCAGGTCGCTGTCCTCGTAAACTATGTCGAGGGGGATATTTTCGGGTTCTGTTTCAAGTTCCTTAGGCTCGGGTACGTTCACTGTGATTTGGTCGCCATTTCGGGTTTTGTAATTCTTTGCGACATTTTTTCCGTTGACCAAAACACCTCCGCTGTCAATAAGAGATGCCGACGCACTTCGTGACAGCTCACCAACATTAGCACTTATAAACTTATCTATTCTCTCCCCGACAAACTCGGGCAGAACGGTAAAATTATACTTCATACGCTATTCCGCCTTTTCCTTGGCAGGCTCACGCCTTGCAATATTCTTCTTGCAGAAAAGCACAGATATTACAAGCAGCACCGCCCCTACCGTGATGAAATAGTCGGCAGCGTTGCACACGGGTGAAAAGAACGAAAACTGCAAAAAGTCAACTACATAGCCACGGAAAATTCTGTCGATAAGATTTCCGACACCGCCGCCGAAAATCAGTACGACCGCCGCAAAAAAGAGTTTGCCCTCAATTTTGTATTTAAACAATATATAGCCGAAAGCGGCGAAAATAAGCAGAGTTACAATGATAAAGAACCACTGTTTATTCTGCATAATGCCGAAAGCCGCCCCACGGTTTTCAACGTATGTGAAATAATAAAAGTTATCGATAACGGTAATTGTACCCTTTGGTTTAATCACGTTGAGTGCGTACAGCTTTGTAAGCTGGTCGGCAGCGACTAAAACTATACCGATTATAATTGCAAGTATTGTCAATAAACTTCTCTCCTTTTTTATTACTGTTCGGGAACTACAGCGAAGAAAACCAAATCCTCGCTGCCGTTATTTATCATTGAATGACTGTGACCCTTTGGGCAGTAATGACATTCCCCCGATACAGCTTCTTCTGTTCCGTTGTCATACAGAAAATCCGCCTTGCCGCTGATTATATATATTATCTCGCTGTTTTTTTCGTGGTCGTGAAAACCAATCGACGAACCGGGTTCAAGTCTGCCATACATAATTTTTCCGAGTTCGTCAACATACATATGTGCAATAGTTTCGCCTTTGCCGCCTTTAAACTCGGGAAGTCTTGTTTCTTCCATTTTACCAAAATTAATAATCATATAAATTTGCTCCTATATTAAGTTAGAAATGAGGAATTTTTCTTTATTCTTTAATTTTGTTTTCAGGTATTTGAAATCCAAATATTCGCAGGATAAAAAAACAATTTTTCGTAATCATCGGCAAGCTCTTCAATATCTTTGCCTTCAATCAGTGCTTTGTATTCATCTGTCAAATAGTTAAGATGATTTTTTAAACATTCACTGCCGGTAAAATCTTCGTCTTCCTCCACTGCATACGAAACCGCTGAAAGCAGGGCAATATACAGAAATTCGTCAAAGCTTTCCGCATAAATTTCGGGAGTATCATAATCATCGTGGTAATAGCACACAACTTTTGCGTTCTCCGTATCGTCCTCATAAAGGAAACAATACAAATCCCCTCCGCCCGTCTGTGCAAACGGAAAAAGTTTTACGCCGTCTTTAAGGCGGACATTTTCGTCCTCACACTTCTGCGTTATCGACTCTTTCAAATCCTCTGTTCGGGAAGATATTTCTTCAAAGGCAATAGGTTCGATATCACAGTCAAGCATAAAGAACTGTTTGGGGTCGCTGATGTATTTTTTCATAACGTCTTTGAACTCGTCCTTTGTGTATGAATTACGGTCAAGCTCCAACCACTCCATAGCACCTGTGCTGTAAATCTCGTGCCACTTTTTAGGAAATTTGAAATTCAGGTTGTTTTCAAGCTTTGAAAGTTTCATCTAAAACCTCCTTATATTGTATCAATAACAACTTACAGTACGTTGCAAAAAAAAGGTAATTGTTAATTTAATAATAACTATAAAGTGTTTTTCGTGTGTTAACAAACTGTAAATTTTAAACAGGCTCTTAATGCGGCGGACAACGTTCGCAGGAGAGGGTCGAAGGTACAGCCTCTTATAGCAAACCAAACAAATATCCGCCCGAAAGTACGGACGGATATTTTATATTTCGTTAAATTTTAATGCTTGTCATTATAACGGTTATTTTTGTTTCTCAACCTTAGTAACTGATAAGCTTGTTGAAATATGCAAGCTTTATGACGTATCCGCTGACTATATTCTGGGACTAAAAGACAAACCTTAAAAAACACCACTGTACTTTTACCATAGTACAGCAGTGTTTATTTTTTTGTTTATTCCAATTTTTAATAGATAGTAGAAAAGCCGTACCAATCTTGTTTAATTGCAGCATACAAACGGATTACAACTGTGCCGGCGGCTTTGCTCTTACAGATTTTAGAATTTGTTTGTGTCAAAAATACAATTTTTTCATAATATATTATCAAGAATATTAAAATCCAGTATACCAAAATCATTATAAAAAAACATAAACCTCATATATCAAACCGCTGCACCGCACGAGTTTGAAAGGAGCGATAAACTTGGATGATATGAAAGATTTAATGAAAATGGCTAACTCTCAATACGGGATAAGAAGTCCTTTGCCCGAAAATCCCGTTGTCGCAATGGCATATGTGCCGTACCAGCAAAGAGGAAAAATGTACTGTCCCGAACAGGGCATTGTTAGCGGAACGCTTTTTCCCGAATTGAACAAACCGTTCTGCTGCGGAAAGGGAGGACGATAATGACCGACAGAGATATTTTAATGAGGAAAATCGCAACCTATGATTTTGCGATAGTGGAACTTAATCTTTACCTCGACACTCACCCGAAAGACCTCGACGCACACCGAAAGCTCGAGGACTACGAGAGCAAAAGTCTTGAACTTAGGGAGTTCTACGAGGAGAAATACGGCCCGATAGTTTTCAGAAATTCTCCCGACAACAGAATGAAATGGATAAAAAATCCGTGGCCGTGGGATTTGTGTGAGGGGGACTAATTTATGTGGGTTTATGAAAAGAAATTGCAGTACCCGATTAATATTAAAAATCCGAATGCTGCTTTGGCGAAGATTATTATTAGTCAATATGGAGGTCCTGACGGCGAACTCGGAGCTTCGCTCCGCTACCTCAGTCAGCGATACACAATGCCATACCCGGAGCTGAAAGCAATACTCACCGACATAGGCACTGAAGAGCTTGCACATCTTGAAATGGTCGGCACTATAGTCTATCAGCTGACGAAAAATCTGACCCCCGAGCAGATAAAAGAAGCCGGAATGGACGCTTACTTCGTTGACCATACTGCCGGAATATATCCGTCCTCAGCGGCAGGCACTCCGTACACCGCTGCGTCTATGCAGTCGAAAGGCGATGTTCTCACCGACCTCCACGAAAACCTCGCAGCCGAGCAGAAAGCAAGAACCACATACGATAATATCCTGCGTTTTTGTGACGACCCCGATGTTATCGACCCGATAAGATTCCTGCGGGCAAGAGAAGTTGTTCATTATCAGCGTTTCGGCGAGGGTCTGCGTATAGCTACCGACAATCTCGACAGCAAGAATTTCTACGCATTCAATGCCTCGTTTGACAAGTGCTGCAAGAATAATAAAAATTAATCTGTAACGTTCATCAATTAGGGAGTATATCTTTGATTTTTCCGATAACAAAGCCAAAAGTTTTAAAAATAGCACCCCTAAACATTAGCCGTATCTTCCCTAAAAATCGAACGTTACAGATTAATAAAATTTTCCGAAAATAAACAAACCGCCTTTAGAGCCTGTTTAAAATCTGAGATATGCGGATTTTAAACAGGCTCTTCGGAACTGTTGGGAAATAAGTTGAACAATTTAGATAAGGAACTGTTGGGAAATAAATTGAACAATTTAGACGCAGGATAATTTGTTCTGTGTTAGGCACAACGCCGCAGGAATACTGACGTATTTCAAGGTGTTGTAACGACACACAGGGCAAATTAGACAAGTATAAATGTTCAAGTTATTTTCTGACAGTTCCTTAGCATTTCAAGGTGTTGTAACGACACACAGGGCAAATTAGACAAGTATAAATGTTCAAGTTATTTTCTGACAGTTCCTTAGCATTTCATTTTCTGCAAGGGCGGTTTGTTTTGATGTTTACTTTTTCATAATGATACCGTCAAATGTCTGCAAGTTAAGGGAATAATAATTCTCGATTCCTATTTTATCCTTGTTAAGCAAATCGGAATTTATTGCTTTAAGTCTGTTTGCAGCGGTTGTTCTGCTGACAGAAAGAATTTCAATAAGTTCCTTGGTGGAAATCCCTCTCTCCGAAAATAAGGCTGCCTGAATTAACAAACTGTATAATTCACCATATGTGTCAAAATTAGGCAGCAAATATATATGACCGATATAATGTTTAAACATCTGATAACGTTTTTCAAGAGCTTCATTTAATTGATACAATGATTTTTCAATGATGTCAAAAAACATATAAACAAACGGTGTAATATCTCCCATATTAAACCTGTCATTGCAAATCTTAAATGATTCATAGTACTCTTTTATATTCTCTTTAATGGTATAGGAAAGCCTGAATGCTATTGCAGGTTCAAAGCATTTTGAAAGTAAATAGCTGCTGATAAATCTTGATGTTCTTCCGTTTCCGTCGTAAAACGGGTGGATATATCCGAAAATATAGTGAAACACCGAAATTTTAAAAAGCATTTCACTCTCGGAATTATTCAGAAAATCAATGGCATTATCCATATACTCAATAATTTTACTTTCCGGATTTACTCCGCAGTGAAGTTCTTTTCCTGTCGGTGAATACACACTTACGGATTCTTTTCGGAAAATTTCACCGTCCGGTGCGTCTTCCGGACTATCGGAAAGCACCTCGGGCAGAACCAATTCATTGTATATATCTCTTATATCTCGGGAACAGCCGATAGATATACTGTCATTTAACAGCAGCATACAATATTTCTTAACCAAACCGTAAAAACGTTTGGTTTTGTTTTTCGATTCAAGCTCGCTGAGTATATCTTCAATTTCACGTCTTGTACTGTTTACGCCCTCAATGTTATTTGTAATTACTATTTCATCTATAAGACATCTTCTCGTGAACTGATTCACAGATTCCCCCGGCAGCTTTATTACAAGCTCGTGAATTTGTTTATCTATCCTCTGCATTTTTATTATTTGCTTAAGAAGTTCGGGTGTTTCAAGGTAAAATGCAGGCTTATCGTGAATTGAAAAATTAAGGAGAACAGCTGTTTCGGAATTATATCTTCGATTATATTCGGCTTGCCATTCATCGGGTTTTCTGTAACGTAAATTACGCAGGGATTCATACGACATAACATAACCTCAACAAAATCAGCGGTATTTTATTTATTTCCTGTCGGAATAAAAAGGTATATTAACAAAAAACGAGCATTTTTGTTAATATACCTTTATTATAACACAAGTTATGCAAAAAATAAAGAGTTTTTTGCGTAAGCTTTAATTTTTTTTGCAAACCGCAGGTTTACCGCCGCTCTTTATTCTCTGTTCTTTATTCTTTACTTACTATGCACTCTTCGGGACACATCTCGACAACTTTCCTCCACTTTTTGTGAATGCTGTTGTTGTCCGCAAAGAATACAGGCAGTAAACCCATATTAAGATACGTTCCGTTTTCAATCGACTTCACAACCTCCGCAGGCGGTTCAAAGTCGGTGCGGTCGAATTCTCTCGGTACTATGAACATCATTATCTGATACATAAACGGTTCGTTTTCGTCGTTTCGTATTCTGTTGGCAAGCTCCAGACTGTACGGCTCTCCCGGTTCGATTCTGTGTTTGTTGCGTGAAAGAAGTTTTTGAATTTCAATGCACTGTGTTTTGAAAATCGACCTGAATGTATTGTATGCTCTTTCGTTTGAAAACAGTCTTATCTCAAAATCACTTACGGAATATACTCCGTTTATTACACCCATTGTACTCAGCCGTTCAAACCTCTTGTCGTCAAGCAGAATTTTCGGGTCGGAAACAGGGTCTACAATATTGATTTGAAGCATTCGGCAGGGATTTATTTTTATAAGTCCTCTTATGTATTTGAAAAGAGTCACTCTCAGCCGCTCGCTCGGATTTTTTTCTTTATTATTCACCGTGTAGCGGAATGCAAACGGCTGTAAATTGTGGTGAATAATACTAAGCTGTTTCTTGCTCTCAAAGCACAGTGCGTCGAGAAGACTGTAATCCGTTGCGGACGGTGTCGGAGTTTTGTACCAATATCTGAGTGCCTCTTCGATAAGCGTGTACTCCTTTGACACATTCTCGTATTTTTTGCAGACAGAATTGTAATGTTCCTCAGCACGCTTTAATGCAAGCTGTGTGTTTTCAATCTGCACTTGCAAATCCTCATACTCTGCGTCAAGCCTTATGATTTCGGACGAAACATTCTGCGGAAGTTTCGATTCAAAATCTATATTATCCGTGTTGCCTCTGCGTGATTCAATTTCACGGATTTCCTTTATAAGCTTCGCTTTCCTGAGTTTAACGTACGCTTTGAAATTCTGTCGTTTTTCAAGAAGTTCCTTTTTCTTTTCCGACATCTTCGCAAGCTCGGCTTTATCCTTTTTGGTGGTGTTGCTGTTGTTTTCAAGCTTGCTCTCGATATCTGAGTTAATCTTATCCTTATGTTTAATCGACAGATAATGCAAAACAAGATTATGATTCAGATAACAATATATTTGCAGATTATACTTTCCGTTTTCGGCTTTCGACGCATTTTTAAACACATAGTATCTTGCTCTGTCCTTAAGGAAAGAAAGTTTTTTAAGATATTTTTCCGCAAAGTCCGAAAGCAAAAGCTGTTTGAAAATAATACCTGCACCGACAGCCGAAAGCATAGTATACACAAACGAAAACACATTCTGATTTCCCGCAAGCAAGCCTGCCCACACCGCAAGACCCACCGCACAGCCAACCACGCACGACACGGCGGTTATAAGACTAACCTTTCCCCTCTGCTTTTTCTTTGGAAACTTTTTCTTAGCCGTATGTCTGCCTATATCGAACGACATACCGCCCAAAAACAGACAGCTCATAAAAGCCTGCACATACGAAAAAAACTCAGCGTTCGGGTTTGAGTATGCTATAATCCCGAGAAGTGCAAACACCGCCCCGCACACGATTCCGCCACGCTTTGCGAATTCGTTTATAACCTCTCTTGTAACCTCGCCTTTACGGATATCCTCTATCAGCTTTGAGCCTGCGAATTCACGTTCACGCTCTTCAAGTTCCTCAAAGGTTTGTATTCTTTTTTCACAAACCTTATCGGCATTCATTTTCAAAAGCTCCTTATGATACGGCGTAAGCCAATGCTTATCCCTTGCGGTTTCGAGAAGTTCTAGAACTCCCTCATCTGCGACGGGGGAAAAATCTATGGAATAATCATCGTACTTGTTGCGGTAAATTTCAATTTCCTTGCGTTCGTTGTCAAGTCGGAAGATATCGCCTTTCAGATAGCTTACCCTATTGTTAAATTCGTTTACCTCTTTTAGGTACTCTTCTTTTCTTTTATTAACCTCTGCTTCCGCCTGCTGTTTTGCCCTGCCGATTTCCTGAGCAATCTGAACGTCAAGTCTGTCCTGAACTTTCTGCCATTTATCCTTTTGTTCGCTAATGGCATCGTCGTGAATTTTTTGACGTTCGTCACGGTTGCTCTGTGCCGAAGCTTCAAGAGCCTTAAGCTTCAGACGCTTTGTGTCACGTTTACGCTTAAGAGGAATAATTTTCCTGTCGTAGCCTGCTTTTTTGCCGGCTTTTTCCTCGTAGCTGTAAACTGCACTGAGGTAATCGCTGTAGGTCATATTTGAAATGATTCTGCCCTCATCATCGGGGTCGTCATTGGAAGTTATCAGAGGATTCAGGCTGTCGGTATCGAGGTCTTGGTATTCATCGGTATCCTTCAAAGGCTCACCCCCTTTTTTATTCAGTAAAAAACCCTCTACAGTATATTTTACAATATTTTCGTTATTATGTCAACAATTTATATATGTTCAATCTTTTCAATTTCGAGTATAATTATAATGAATTATTTAAAATTTGCGGATTCAGGTTATAGGAACTGTTTGGAAATAAGTTGAACAATTTAGACGCAGGATAATTTGTTCTGTGTTAGGCACAACACCGCAGGAATACTGACGTATTTCAAGGTGTTTTAAACTGTCGGTGCTTACATAGGGATAATTAATAAATGGATTTTATTCAAAAACAAAGTATATTTCAAATTAAAATTATGCCACTGTCAACTGCAAAACACTTCTGCCCTGCTCCCAAAGCTTTGAATAAACACTTTTACACTTACTGAATTTTCTGAAAGTTTTCTCCGCTTCTTCCTCATCACAGTAAACTTTCCAATATCCGGTACATTTGCAGTTTCTTCCGCCGTTATCGATAAATCCGATAACATCACCCAAAGGATATCCCAGAAACAAGCCTATCTCGTGAGGAAAACTGTCGCTTTCGGCAATTCTTCCGCTGAGATTTTTAACGGCATAATCAACATCTGTGGCACTATATCCGCAGGATTTCAAAAATCGTTTAACTCCGTTCTTTTTTAAATCCTCGGCAAGCTTATCTTTTCTGTACACATACAGCATAGCCTTACCGCTTCCCTTTTTAAGAACATACACTGTTATTCCCTTATTTTTAAAAAACTCGTTCCACATATTCACAACTTCTTTAAGCTGAGTGTGGTTATCATATGAAATTGTAAAAAGATTTCCTGTTTTGATTGACGCTAATGTCGGGGAGCAATATTCAATCAAAAGCTTTTCAAGGTATGCACTTCTTTCCGATATACTCATCTCTCTATCCTCTTTTCTATAACAAAAATCTATTTTCCGTTTATCAATCACTAATCTCCGAAGCACTGTAAATTTGTTTCGTCTAATTAGTTTGCCCTGTTATCAGTAAAATATATACTAAGGAACTGTCAGAAAATAACTTGAACATTTATACTTGTCTAATTTGCCCTGTGTGTCGTTACAACACCTTGAAATACGTCAGTATTCCTGCGGTATTTCCCAACAGTTCCTAACGTTCTATAAGAATTATTTCTCAAAAATTAAGGAAAAACTTTGAGTTCATCTCTCTGTACAATCCAACAACCCCTGCCAAATACTAACAGCTTGACTTCACAAACCGAATTCAAATCACCGCAATTACCAACACGTTAAACCAATGCAGTAAAATTCGGACTGTAAGAGATATTGAATGTTCAACCCTCTGCCGAGAACGCCGCCTATCGTTAGTAAAGTCTAACTTTTTCTATAAATATATTAGCACAAAATAACCTTTATTGTCAAGAAAAAAATCATTCGGCAGATGTGAAATCTTACACCTGCCGAACGATAAATATTTAGATAAAACCTACAATAACATACTGGGTGTCGCTTTCGTTAAGATTGTACTTAACACCGTTCTGTGTACCCTGAGTAAGTACAAGCTTTTTATCTGAAAGCTCGCAGCCGCCGCTGCCGCCGTTACGGTTGAGAGCTATGCCGAAATTCACAACCGCCGTACCCGACGACACCTTTACCGGAGCTTCGTCAAACGCAAAATAAATTACAAGCTGAGGCGAAATGTCGAGATTAACAATTCGGCTGCTTTCGCCTGTTCCCTGAATAACTCTGAGCTTATAAGGGTCGCTTGCACGTTCCTTTTCGATTCCTCTGAGATGTACACCATCATTATCGATATGAGTAGTTATTACTTCATCGATAATGTTATTGTCCGAAACGAAATCGGCTCTTGTGGGTTTATCGGTTTCTATCCACTTATTCAAGTGAAGATTCTCTGTTTTGTTAGTAGATGACATAATAATATCCTTTCTTTAATTATACTATTGAGCAGTAAGATTTTAAACAGGCTCTTACTTCTATATATCCCGGGATTCAAAGTCTTCCCAGCTAAGACCCAACGCATCTATCTGCTTAAACGTCCTGTTTTTGCTGTCGTAGTCCGCCCAAGTCGATTTTCTGAAATCTATGGTAAACGTCAAATGACACGGCAGAAAATCCTTTGCACGGTTTATGATGTATTTCCTCTCGCTTACGCTGTACTCTCCGCCCAAAGGCTTTATGTACAAATCGAAAATTGCCGGATTCTCCGTAATCTCACATTCAAGACCTATCGACTTAAAAAACTTTTTAATGCCGTCGGGGGTGTTGTCGTTCATATTAAGATTCAGAAGATAAATTATCATCTCACGTCTTAAATCCGTGCTTGTTTTATCGTCAAGCGTTCCGACAAGCCTTTCGTAAAAACGAAGTCCGTCACCCTCCGCAGTCGTAACAATCGATTCCTTTATAACCTCCGCAATCTCGTCCGAAAGCCTGTCAAGCTCCGCCGCATATGCCTTAAGCTCCTTGTCAACATACGTTGTGCCGTCAAGAGTGTACGCTCCGACAGGTTTCATTGTTTTAACCATACTCTCGTAGCACGTCACGATTCCTGCACCCCCGTTATAACTATTCTGTTCGGAAATACAATGTGATTATCAGGAACAGGAGTGTTCGTCACATAATTCGAGAACGTGTAATTTTTAACGCCCTCTACGTGCTGCAAATGCTCGCCCAAATCGGAAACATACATTGTTTCGCCTGCCGAAAGTCCTTTGAAATATTCCCTGACCGCCGTTTCGCATTCACTCTTCACGGTGTCTATGTCGTAACCCTTTCTGCACGTGAATTCAAAATAAATACTCATATAATACAAATTCAAAGGCTTTACTTCTATGTCAACATTCACCTCTCGAAGTTCGTCAAGAGTATTCTGAACCGTTTGAATAAGCTCCGCCGAAGGATTTCCGTTTTCGTCCGTTATGAACACATCAACAGTTCCCGCACCCCTGTTTCTCGGCACAACTCCCACAGCTGTAACTCCTTTTACGCTCATAGCACTTTTCACATAAAAAGCCTTGTTCGTACCGTTTGAGATATTTTCAAAGCTGTCGATAATTCTCGCCCGAAGCTTCTCGTCACTTTCAACGTCACTTCCGCCTGTAAACGGAGAATTGTCTATATACGATATACCCGTAATCGGCGTAACCATAACGGTAATTTTTCCCGAACGGACATTGCTTAAAGCTCCCTCCGAAACGGCTTCCGCAGGCACGGGAACAAAATTTCTGCCGCTTATCAGCACAGCGTCTTCGGTAGTTACATATCTGACCGAATTACTTCCCGAGGTTGCACAAACAGTGCCTTTGGGAATCTCGATATCATATGCCACACCGTTTGTCCAGAACGTAATAAAACCCTCCGCCTTACTGCCTGCCTTGCGTGAAAGACCTCTCTCCGCCGCATGCAAATCGAGATACTCCCCTGTCGCAGTGTTCGGGAACATTTGATTTTTAAGCCACGCAAGCTCCGTCCGACACGAAAAAATCTGACCTGCAAAAACAGCAAAGCGTATTCCCAAATCGGACGCATTCTCCGAATCGGTGCCGGTTAAATTTTTGTACTCCTCTTTCATATCGTTTAAAATTTCATCATAAGTTTTCAACTCACATCAACCTCCATAACCTTTGACAGCTCTCCTAACACGACATTCATTTTCAAGCGATACTTTCCGCCGCCGATATTTTCTGCGGTAACATTCTCAACGGATATCTCTTTCTGCTCCGCCAAAGCCTCACGGCACAAAAGTTCGGCAAGCTTATTCTTTTCCTCCGCACTGCCGCTGCTTTCAAACAGCAAAGAGAAATCCGCTCCGAAATCTCTGTTGTAAATGAAGCTTCTGCGTTTCGTTGTAAGGATAAACCGCACCCTCTGACAAGCTTCGTCAACGGAATAAACCTCCGCAATATAACCGCTTCTGTTCACATCGAAATCGCCGTAAACATAAACGCCCATTACTCACTCTCCTTTTCAAATACCTTGCCGTTAATAACGACAGTTCCGTCATTCTTAAGAATAATGCTTGCACCGCCTTTTGAGTAAAATCCGACTTCACCCTCTTCAAGCGACATCGAGTTCTCCCCGACCACACCGCACACAACAGCTGAATTTCCCACGGGAATAACCACTGCTTTCGAGCCTGTCGGAGGTACGCACACAACTCCGTAAGGGTGACATACTTCAACGCTCCCGACACTTTCAAGACCCGAAACGCTGATTTTATCATTCTCCGAAAAAAGGACATTCGCCGTAAACGGTGCAGCCGACTGAATATTATCTGTTATGGTTTTTGGAATCCACATATTTTTCACCTCTTAAAAAAGCGCTAAATCTTAATCGAGTATAATTATAGTTTCTTCGTTATTTAAGAATCAATCTTACTCTGCTTTTCTCAATGCCGTTTTCAAGGACATACTTCACCTGAGCCACAATAAACTCCCTGTCCCCGCACCCCTCGACATTCACCGCCGCATTGTACCCAATCTTGTTAAGTAAACCCCCCTCGCAAACCAACGTAACGCTTAACGATTTCATTCTGCCGTTCTTAATGATATTATCCGCATCGGAAAGCGTATGGGTTTCACTGCTTGCAAGATTAAGGTATCTCTCACGAACTATCCCGAGCGACTGAGTTTCGCTGTCGTTCACCGCCATATCATAGCCCCTGTCGCCGCTGACATACACCCTTGAAATTCTGCTGTATCTGTTTTCGCAAACCTCCACGCTTTCAAACGCAGTGCCGTACTTATTGTCAAACAGGATATCCCCGGCATTTTCAAAAATATCAAGCCTTAAAATTCCGTTGCCGTCAACTCTCGGCACTGTTTTCAGAAACTCCGAACAGAATCTCTCCACAACCTTGTAATGTGAACTTCCCTTGGCAACGGCAAGTTCCCCGATACGGCACTGCAAGTTCTTAATTTCAAAGTCAACTCCGAACGGCTCTATATGTTTACCGCAAATGATATCCGCCGACGGGTTGACATACGTCATAGGTTGGCACTCGTTGTCAAGCAGAACAGCCGCCATACCCCGAGAATGAATTTTAATGCTTGCACCGTTTACGTCTGCACAAAGGATTTGTTCGTCAACAATTCCTTTGAAAAGAACGTTATGATTTTCTACAGCTTCATCGATATCTGTACAGCCGTCGTCGAAAACGTATATTGTATATATTTTGGGGATATCGTCACTGTACGGAAAGACCGCTGTCAAATCGTCCGCAGGAACATACAGTTCCTGATTAATCTCCAGACTTTCGGCTTCGGGCATTCGATAAATTTTACCGTCATACTCACCTGCAAAAATCAATATAATCTCACCTCCTCTCCCTCTTTCAAATCAAGGATTTTCCTGATTTGCGGATTAAGCTTAACAAGACTTTCAACAGTCACACCAAATTTATACGAAACGTCCCATAAGCTTTCTCCTTCCGCTGCCGTGTAATATTTTTCGGGAAGAATTTTTTCTGGTTCTCTGCCCGCACTGACCGCCCGAAACGTAAACGAAACGGAAAGAAAATTTTCTCTCGGTTCGGCAAGAATCGCTATGTCTTCAAGCACCGCTTTGAATGCACCCAGCTCGGGTACGGCAAGAATGTCTGCTTTATTTTTAAAGCACATACGCAGAAGTCTGTCATAGCTTAAGAAACAGTCGTCGCCGTAAATCTCGCCCGTGCCGCTGATTTTCGATATATTGTCGCAGACATTTGAAAGCTTAACAGTGCCTCCCACAAGACCCACGGAATTTATTTTCTTGCTTCTTGTAATCTTAAGAGTCTTCGGATTATGCGACAATGAAATGCCGCCGAACCTCATTGTAACATTCAAGTTATTTCACCTCATTTTCCGCATCAAGATTTTTGCTGTAACGTCTTGACTGCCGCTCATAGATTTCGGAGATATCCTCAGCAGTGGTTTTTATTTTTTCGTTCTCGTTTATTACGTTCTCTTGGGTCGTATTTTTGTTTTCCATTTTTCCACCTGCTTTTCTTCTATTGTTAATGTTCCCCTCCACAAACCCCTTAGGAACTGTCAGAAAACAACTTGAACATTTATACTTGTCTAAGGAACTGTCAGAAAATAACTTGAACATTTATACTTGTCTAAATTGTTCAACTTATTTCCCAACAGTTCCTAAATTGTTCAGCTTATTTCCCAACAGTTTCTTAAATACTTTACTGCTTTAAACCAACTTGAGATTACCAATAACCACAATTACGCATTGATTAAACGCCTATAATTGTCAAACTGTACTCTCCGTCGGAACTCCTCTCAAACTTCTCACAATAACACTTATCGTAACTTCCCCCGACATTCTCAATGTATAAACTAAAGCACCTCAAATCCGTTATAACCTCTACCGCCTCAGCCGAAACACCGCCGAGAACGATTTTATATCCTCTCACGCCCTCTATAATCTCGATAGGTTTGCCGTCAAACACGGTCATAATCGGATAGTAACCGGTGTTACAAGTTATCTTGCAGTTTCCTGCACGAAAAGAATACATCTCCGTGCCGTTCTCCCCTTGAAACTCCGCTGTACAGTTTACGCTTTTACCGTTCAAATCGAGATCGTACTCACCGAACTCCAGCGAATCGTCTTCCGCCGTACCCTTTATCTTAACGACAAACCCCTGTGAATTATTGTCGTACTCAACCGCCCCGATAACAACATTCTTAAGCTCCAGACCGCCGCTGTACAGAACATTGTAAATCTCACAAGCAGTTTTAACGCATTCGTTACCTCCCTCGGAAATCGGAGTGTAAACGCAAATCACAAAATCAAGCTCCGTTTTGCGAACCTCCTCGGCTGTAACGTACACCGCCTTTGTAAGTACGGGTCTGTCACTCAGAATATTTCTGTAACCGAAATTCACACGGTATTTCGGGTAAACTCTTCGTATGCAGTTTATCATTCCGTCAAGAACACTAAGCATACTCAAATCCCCCTCTCAGCTGCAAAATTGCCCACGTGTAAACCGCCGTATTTCCGATGTAATACTGTTCCGTTCTCATAACCGTATATTCGCTGTCGCTGCACCTGAGAAGTGTTCCTATGGGATAATCGTTAAGATTAACTTTCGGGTCGCCTATGTACAGGTAATAGCCCTTATCACAGTAACCGTCCGCAAGATACGCATTGTTAAGATACATTTTATTCTTGTACAAAAGCGGATTTATAATTGCGTTCACCTTAACATTCTTATTGCTGTTGGGCGGCACAAGCATACAAAGCCTGCCGTATTTTTTTATCATATTAAAAATCAATTCTTTGTACAAAGGCTTTCAGTCCTCCCAAAAACAAAATCATTAATTTTCAGAATATCGCCTATTCCCGACAATTCCTCACGGTACATCATATATGCACTTTTAACCGCACTGTCGTCTGTTTCAACAGTAACGTCGCCTGCCCTAAAGCTTTTGGGTTCATTGCCCCTTGCCGCAAGCACCGTTTTGTATCTGTAAAAGACGAGAGCCGCCGTCACCGCTGTTAAACGGTGACAGTGTTTCTCGATATCACAGTCGGGAAGAAGCATATTTCTTATTTCAACCATACAGTCGTAAATTAAATACGACCACTTTTCCGCCTCGGAATTATCAAGTTCGGCAAGGCTTTTAAATCGGTCAAAAATCGAACTATACTCCAAATTACTCACCGCTTTCCGAAACCGTCATAACCTTGGCTGCGTCCTTGAAAATTTTAGCAAAGCCTGCAATGCAGGTGATAGCCGCACGCTCAAGCTGTCTGTCGATAAGCTTGTCATATTCGGTTGTAACATCGCCTGCAATAACCATTTCAAGAGCGTAATTCTTATCAAGACCGATAATTTTACCGCTGTCCATACTTGGAACGTGAATGAGATTAGCACCAAGCGGAGTAACCATTTTACCTGTGCTGTGGAAAGAATTTCCTGCCGTGGAATCCTGCATCTGCGACATACCGAGCATAGCGGAAACCATATCGGTAGGAGCAATCACGGTATTGAGCTGATACGGATTAAGAGAACTCCAAAGGGAAACAAGGTCGGCATATGTAAGAGTACCCGAACCCGACGCAATAGTCGAAGCGGCATTTGAATTGCCGTCGCCGTTGATGATAACGGAGATAGCGTCTTTCATCTGACTTCTTGCTATGTACGAACCAATCTGCTTTAAAGTGACGGTGAAGAGGTCAAGTCTTTGAAAACGAAGAGCCTCATACGAAGATACAAGCATTCTGCCACGCTTCTTAAGCTTAACAAGATTCTCCTGAGTTCTGACCGCCGTTTCGGGGATAGCCGCACCCTCTGCCACAATCTGCAATTCCTTTTCGCTGTCGGTAGGCACGGAAGCGATTGAGCGGTAGTCCATACCGTCAATACGAGTAGTGGTAGCGATAATATCCTTAAGGACATCAGACTGTTCCATACCCTGACGAACTGCACGGCTGACATACTCGGGGAAAAGTGCGGCAGAGGAAGAAGTCTGGAAAAACTTCTCAACACAGTCACTTCCTGCACCGCTCACCTTGATATCGAAACGCTTAAGCTGACGCTGAAACGCATCAAGACCCTCTAAGGAAGTACCCTTGTAGTTCTCACTGGGGTCAAGCTTTTCAAGTGTCTTGGTAAGACCGTAGCCGTTCGGATTGTACATACCCTTTTCGATTGTAAGATTTTCAAAAATTGCCATAATAAAAATTTCCTTTCTTTTTAAATAAATTCTCTCCCTCTCCGCCCACCCAAAAATTATTCTTCATTCTTTAGAAACTGTTTGGAAATAAGTTGAACAATTTAGACAAGTATAAATGTTCAAGTTATTTTCTGACGGTTCCTAGATATTAAACGCTCCGTTCCCCTCTTCTTTTCTCGCCGAGCCGAACTCTTCCGCACCCCTGACAGTCTGCGGACGTATCGGAAGAATCTCCGCTGTTTTCTTCTCAAAAATTTCTTTCAGCCTTACAAGTTCCTCAACGCTCAACCCCTTGACCATACTTTCAAGCAAATCGCTTTCAATGCCAAGCTTCGCCGTAATACCCGACTTCACCGTTTCAAGTTCGAGAAAAGCTTTGTATCTGCCGCTCTCCTCAGCCTTTTCACGGAGATTTTCAATGTAGCTTTTTAGGCTCTCGACCTCCTCCGCACTCATTGTGACATCACCCTTGCCGTGATATTTTTTAAAAAAATTCTCTGCCAAACCGTAACGCTCCCCCTTACAAAAACTTTTTATAACTCCTGCTTTCCTCTGTGCCGGAACAGCCGTAAACGACCACTCATACGCATCAATAGGATTTTTCAGAACACCGCAGCACACCACACCGCCGTAACTCTCACCCTTGACGTGACCGCACTCGTGAATCCTCATATCCTCACCGCACACCGAACAAACACATTCTTCAATACCGCAGCCGACGCTGACTTCCTTTTGAATACCGCTGTCAAGCATAGCTATGATATCTCTGTTGGCTTCGCAAATCGGAAGATACGCTTTCGCCACAAGCCTGATGTAATCCTGTCCGTAAGCCGTTTTTTTCGGAGATAAATTTTCAACCTGACAGCTGTAAATTCTCGCAACCTGATTTTTCGCTGTAGGGTTGTGGTCGTAAATACCCGTAACCCCGACAAACATTTTAGACAACTCTTCGAGAGTTTCGGCAGTGAAATATTCAAAATCCCTGTCGATATCGTTGTCGCAAAGCACCACGGAAAAGGTGTAAACCTCCTCAGCGGTTAAATCTTTTCTTGTGTAGCCGTTGATAAGTGCAAGGTCTTCGGCACTCACGGCTTGTTTTTCAATTTTATTCATTTTATACCTCTCTTTTTTTAAATTGCAGCCACTTCTCAATCCTAAGGAACTGTTAGGAAATAAGTTGAACAATTTAGACGCAGGATAATTTGTTCTGTGTTAGGAACTGTTGCAAAATAAGTTGTGCAATTTAAGCGAAGGATAATTTGTTCTGTCAAGGTGTTGTAACGACACACAGGACAAATTCGACAAGTATAAATGTTCAAGTTATTTTCTGACAGTTCCTTAGGCATTGATTCAGCTTTCGCTTCTCAAACGTTTTTTCGGAACTTCCTTTTTCTTCGGCAGCCTGAACTTAAATCGGGTGTATTCTCCCTCAATGCTCTCCGCCGAAATCTCTCCGTTATGGAGCTGAATAATAGTCTTAACAATATACAATCCCAAACCCATACCGTTTTTATCGTGACTTCTCGATTTATCTGTCTTATAAAATCTGTCAAATATAAATCCAATTTGGTCTTCGGGAATTCCCGCACCCGTGTTCGTAATAGTCACCCAAGCGTCCGTACCCTTATCCTCAACAGATACCGTGATATCTCCTCCGACATTCGTAAACTTTGTGGCATTCTCGACAAGGTTATACACAACCTGATGAATCATATCGGGGTCGCCCTCTATGAACAAAGGCTGATTGTTTTCAAGACCAATAACGTTAATTTTACGTTCATCGATTTTCTGTTCAAACGTTAGGAAAGTATTTAAAACCGTATCGGATATATTGAAGCTTGCGGTAGACATTTTAAGCTCGCCGCTGTCAATTCTCGAAAGGGCAAGCATTGACGTAACAAGTCTTGAAAGACGCTTAACCTCAACCGTGACAATATTCAGATAATATTTTTCACGCTCCGGAGGAATAGTGCCGTCAAGAATACCGTCAATAAAGCCTTCGATAGTAGTCATAGGGGTTTTCAACTCGTGAGAAACATTCGCAACAAACGCTCTTCTCATACCCTCCGAAGCCGCAAGCTTATCCGCCATAGAGTTGAACGCTCTCGCAAGCTCCCCGACTTCATCATTGCTTTTAACATTTACCCTTATTGAAAAATCACCGTTGCCGAAAGCCTTAGCCGCCTTTGCCATTTGCTGCAAAGGCTTGGTAAGCTGATAGGAGAAAATCCCCACAAAGCAAAAGATAAGAGCAAATGTAACAATACTTGCCGAACAGAATATTTTAATAATAGTTGCAATGTAATCCGAATAATGTGTTGCGGAGCTTGTTATAAACACCGCACCTATCGGAACAAGTTCATCGTTTTCGAGCATACGCACAGGAACACCGACAATGTAATATTTTTCGCTGTAAATACCGCCGAAATTTGATATCTCGGAAACACTTTCTTCCATAGCACGCTGAACGAAGTCGGCACTAATCACCGTGTCCGATTTAATACCGACTGTATTTTCCGAACAAGTAACAATATCACCGTCTGAATCTGTCACTATAATATCGGAGTTCAGACCGCTTGAAAGAGTTCGCATAGTAACTTCCAGAATCTCGCTCGACTTCTGCGGAAGCTTAAGCTCACCCGTGCTGTAGTCGGCATTGTCGGTGATTGCAAGCGAAATAGTTGTGGCATTGCTTTTAAGACCGTCCCATCTGTCGGTTTGCCAATACTGCATTATGAAAAATACTATCATAACACCGAGTATTGTAAATCCCAGAAGAGTAATTGTCATACTGATGTACAGATATTTTTTAAAAATAGTCTGTCGATTTTTCATAGCTTACTCTTTAACCTCGAACTTATAGCCGACACCCCAGACGGTTTTCAGAACCCACTTATCAGAAACACCCTCGAGCTTTTCTCTCAAACGCTTGATATGAACGTCAACCGTTCTTGAATCGCCGTAATAATCGAATCCCCACACTTCATCGAGAAGCTGATCTCTTGTAAAAACTCTGTTAGGGTTGCTTGCAAGGTGATAAATAAGCTCCATTTCCTTTGGGGGAGTATCAATCTGTACACCGTCTACCTTAAGTTCATAATTAGTGAGATTAATTGACAACTTATCCCACTTAACCTCTTTAACGTGAGTAGTTTCGGGCTGACCCGTACGTCTTAACACCGCACGTATTCTGGCGATAACCTCTTTAGCTTCAAACGGCTTTACAACGTAATCGTCCGCACCAAGCTCCAGCCCGAGAACCTTATCGAATACTTCACCCTTAGCGGTGAGCATAATGATAGGACACTGCGACTGCTTGCGGATTTCACGGCACACGCCCCAGCCGTCCAGACCGGGAAGCATAATATCGAGCATAACGAAATCGGGGTGTTCCTGCTCGAAGAGGCGGAGAGCCTCGTTGCCGTCGTTAGCGATAACGACCTGAAAATCTTCCTTTTCGATATATAATCTTAACAATTCACAAATGTTGATATCATCATCAACAACAAGTATTTTTCCTGAACTCATTTTTATAAACCTCCATTTTTTAACACGTGAAGATAGTCCTTTTAATGATTAACCTGACCAACCCGACCAATAATTTGTTTAGGTCGGTAGTTTTATATTACTCTTTTATCATAGTAATAATTTGTTTTTAAATTTGGAATTTTAAGTTACTCTTAATCCATTTTCTACCGATTATACAATATAAATTGTAACATATAATGAACAAATTTAAAACAATAATTTTTGTATTCGGTAAAAAATTATCTATTTTTCAAAAAACTCTCGATTACCGAATTTATACTCTATTCTTTTCTATTCTTTCTTCTTCATTCTTTATTTCCGCTAATGCGAAATTACTGTAAGACTTATCCCCCGTTACATCTGCGATAACCTTTATAAACTCCGGAAGAGTAACCGTCTGTTCCTCGCTTTCGATTTCGACCTCTGCAGTCGCCTTGTCGTTCCAAAACTCATAAATATCAAGCTCCACTACTTGACCCTCAAAGTCAAAGCAGTGCCGAACTTTTTTAATGACACGGCTGTTCGAAAGAATTCTTTTTGAAAGCTCCTTGTATTCCTCTTCGGAAATTTCGTCTTCAATTTCCAGCTTAGAAAATCCTCTGATATATTCCTTATGTGTTTTGTAGTACTTTGTTACATCGGAATAAACCCTCTTGCGTATTCTGTCACCCTTGAACGTTCCGTCTTTCTGTGAGGAAAGGTACATCTGTTCAATATACGATGCATTATAATTCGGCTGAGATTTCAAAATATCCATATTGGGAATCTTAATGAGATATTTTCTCTCAATCTCGATATTTGTATTCTTAGTACCTGACATTAAAATCAACTCAATTCTTAATTATTCGTAATTTCTCACAAGAGTAACGACCTTTCCGAGAATTTTAACCTCTTTCGAGATAATCGGTTCATAGCTTGAATTTTCGGGCTGAAGTCTGATATAGCCGTCTTCTTTGTAGAATCTTTTAACGGTAGCTTCGTCTTCAAGAAGAGCCACGACAATTTCGCCGTTCTCCGCAACGGACTGACGAACAAACACAACCGTATCGCCCTCGAAAATACCTGCGTTAATCATACTGTCGCCCTTAACACGAAGAGCGAAAACATCTCTGCCACGCTTGACACTTTCGTCAACAGTGACATAACCCAAGCTTTCTTCAAACGCAAAAATCGGCTTCCCTGCGGTAACAGTACCGATAATCGGAACGGCTGCACTTCCGGGAGTACCGTCGAGGTTATTCACAAAGATACCTCTTGCACTGTCGGAACGTCTTGAAATATAGCCGAGTTTTTCCAGTGTGTTAAGGTGCGAATGAACGGTTGATGTAGACTTAAAACCCGTGGCTTCGCAGATTTCCCTGACAGTGGGAGGAATTCCGTCATCTTTTACTGAAACCAGATAGTCATAAACTTTCTGTTGGCTTTTGGTTAGTTTTTTCACTTTCCTCACCTCTTTTATTTTTTTGTAACCATTATAACATATCCCTTACAAAAAAGTCAATGTAATGCTTAAGGAACTGTCAGAAAATAACTTGAACGTTACTATTCACACTCTAATAGTCCCATCGCAACACAAAAAGACCGGTTTTAGCCGGTCATTTAGTTTTCGATGGTAGTTTTGTCAACCGAAAATC
>CACWTQ010000081.1 GCA_902763835.1 uncultured Ruminococcus sp.
CGTGACGGCGCGGGCATGGATTATGAAAAAATCACCACTATGTTTATTTTTAACCTTAACAACAATTTTAACGTTTACTTTGAGTGCTTGCGGCAGCAATGTTTCGGAACGTATGAAAAACAGAGAGTACGCTCTATCCGTTACGTCTTCCGAATCGTCGACACAAACGCCTGCCGAAAGTCTTGTAAACTCGGAAAGCACATACAATACCGTTACAGCCAAGGATAAAAACACGGACAGCGAAGATAAAAAATCTACCGACACATCTAAAGCTGATGATAAGAAATCCGCTTCCGATACCGACAAGAAAATCGATACAGACAGCTCCAAAAAGAATTCAACCTCTAAAGCCGAATCCGTAAAGGTAGTGGAACTGAAAGTTTCCAACGGCTACGTAATTTGCCCTGAATGTTCATATGTTTACAAAAAAGGTTCGGAATGCCCCGTCTGCAAAGGCGACAAGAATAAACCGAACGCCTCCTGCCCAACATGTAAAGGCGGCTATATAGTACAGACAGGCACTCACTCAACCCACTGCAATTACTGCAACAAGGACTTTCAATGCTGCCCGGCAGGCACTTTGCACTGTTCCGCTTGCGGTCTTTGCGGCGCACCATACGGTAAAGGAGAGGGTGAAAATTACTATCTCGCAACATACGGCTATTGTTCAAGCTGCACCAATGCTTATGTTCTGCCTTCAACCTGCCAATACTGCGGAAATACACTTACAAGCGACTATGAAAAAAATCTGTCTATGTGCAATACCTGCATAACAATGAGAACTTGCAGAATTTGCGGTCAGATAAGAAATGATGTTTTTGAGGGTTACTGTGCAAGCTGTGATGCTGCTTTATCAAACGGAACAATGTCAATTTGTCAGAAATGCGGTAAAATTGATTACAGTTATAATTTCAACGGAACATACTGCAACAGCTGCAGCGATGAATATCTTAGTTATCGTGCTCAACAAGTAGACGCATTTTACAATTATATTAATGGTGATTATTAATATATATATATATATATATATATATATATATATATATAACTATCGGTCGGGTTCGTGAAGTAAAGCTAAAAAGGACTATCTTCACGTGCGAAAAAAAATGCGAAAAAATGTTTAAAAAACAGGGTGGCTAAAATGCAGCTACCCTGTCTTTTTTGAAATCAGTAAAAATAGTTATTATCCGTAATATGATTATGCAAGAGCCTTTCCGAGTGCTATGCAAGCTTCTTCACCATCTGCGTCGGGAGCTTCGTTACAAAGAACACTCTCTGCCGCAAGAACTGCACCGTCACCCTTGCAGGTTTCTTCCCAAGTGCGAATCCACTCGCCGTCACCCCAGCCGTATGAGCCGAAGAGTGCAATCTTCTTGCCGTTAAGCTTGCTCTCGCAGTCGCTGAACATCGGAGCAAATTCAGATTCCTCAAGCTCCTCGCTGCCCATTGCAGGACAGCCGAAAGCGATAGCGTCAAAATTGTCAACCTGGTCTGCCGAGAACTCCGAAGCTGTGAAGCTTGTTACCTCTGCTCCTGCTGCCTCTGCACCCTCTGCAACCTTTGCTGCCATACTCTCTGTATTTCCTGTTCCGCTCCAGTATACTACTGCTACTTTACTCATGTTATAATCTCCTTTACAATTCAAAAATAATAATATAAAAAAACAGAATTTCTTATGAGAAATTTGTTTCTATCAAGTGCATTAGGAACTGTTGAGAAATAAGTTGAACAATTTAGACAAGTATAAATGTTCAAGTTATTTTCTAACAGTTTCTTAAGCTCCTACCGCCGCTTTTGCTCTTTCGCTTAAAAGATTGCCCAATGCCGTGGCACTGCTGCTGTGACAGCACGCAATCGGAACGTTATTTTTCTTAGCCTCCTGCGAAGCACTCAGAACCATTTTATGTGATACTGTATTTGTAAACAAAATCATCAGATTCGGGCTGCCTATCTTCTTCTTAATTGCTCCGCTCTCCTTTGTGAAGACTTTAGCCTTATATCCATAGCTTTTGCAAATGGTACGGTATTTATCCTCCATTCGTTCATTTCCGCCTATAATTACTACGCTCATATTTCCTCCTCTCTATGTATAAAGTTAGAAAAATCTAACCTATCGCTCTAAAAAACAGCGATTTAATCATCGCTATCAAATTGTATGAAATATCTGAAAATAATATGTACACGTTCTGTCAAGGTTAGAAATTTCTAACCTGTGTTAATATAATACTATATCCGTAGGTTTTTGTCAAGAGTTTTTTTGAAGTTTAAAGAAAAAATTTTTTTAGCGGTAAAAAGAGAATTAGTGCGTAATTGTGACAGTAAAAAGTTTATTGGGAAACAAATAGTTTTTTTATTTGAGTTAGTAGTGAAAAATCAAGAGTTTGGAATTTTCGTAAAAACACTGTTATAAATTTCATTGTAAGATTTTAATGTCCTGCTTTTATGAAGTTATAGTAATATAATCTATTCTGCTATAAAAATCTAAGGAACTGTTTGGAAATAAGTTGAACAATTTAGACAAGTATAAATGTTCAAGTTATTTTCTGACAGTTCCTAAAGTTAATCTTTCTTTCACCGGCAATTCGCTTCGCTGTTGCCTGTTGATGTTATTTTTTGTGTATTTTTATTTTTTGTTTTTCTTTGAAAAGTTTGTTTGGTTTCGCTGAGGGAAGTTCGCTTTTCTTTGCAAGTCGGTTTCGTCAGCGAGCAGGGCTCTGCCCCTGCACCCCGCAAGCCTTTAAAAAGGCTTGACCCAAACTTTAACAAGCTTCACAATCGTACACTAAAAAAATTGCGTTTTCTACACAAAAATATAAAAAGCTATTGATTTTATGTGAAAATCGAGATATAATATAATAAACATTTTATGTAACAATTTTTCCAAAAAAGGAGAATTTTAATGAAATTCATTCATCTTTCCGATTTGCATATCGGAAAAATTGTCAATAAATTTTCAATGCTCACCGACCAACAGTATCTATTGGAACAGATACTTGATATCATAAAATCCGAATCTCCCGATGCCGTTATTATCGCAGGTGATGTTTACGACCGTTCTTTTCCGCCCTCCGATGCCGTTACCGAGCTTGACGAATTTATTTTCAAGCTTTCCGAAGAAAACTTCGATACATTTATAATAAGCGGTAACCACGATTCGGCGGAAAGACTTTCCTTTGGTTCTCGTATTATGTCGAAAAACGGAATTCACATTTCTCCTGTTTACAACGGCAGGGTTGAACCTGTTACACTGACAGACGAGTTCGGCGAGGTCAATGTTTATATGCTGCCCTTTATAAAACCGACCAATGTAAAGAATTTCTTCCCCGAAAAAGCGGACGATATAAAATCATCTTATACGATTGCTTTGAAAGTGGCAATTGAAAATATGAATGTTGACACGAGCAAGCGAAACATTATTGTAAGTCATCAATTTGTTACCGGTGCAAAAACTTCCGAATCGGAAGTTTCCGTAGGTGGTTCGGATAACGTTGACTGCGATGTATACGAGCCGTTCGATTACACTGCATTGGGTCATATTCACAGTCCTCAGTCAATATCGGGTCTGGAGCATATTAGATATTGCGGCACTCCGCTGAAATATTCGTTTTCGGAATATAAGGATAAATCGGTAACCGTTGTCGAAATGTCCGAAAAAGGCACTCCCGTTACTGTTCGGGAAATTCCTCTCAAACCGCTGCATGATATGAGAATCATTGAAGGAAGCTTTGACGAGGTGCATTCAAACGGTTCAAGTGACCCGAACAACGAGGATTACGTGCGTGTCGATTTGACAGATAAAGCCGATGTTCCCAACGCTATGCAAAGGCTCAGAGATGTTTACCCCAATATTATGGGACTGCGTTATCTCAGAGAAAAACGTACAAGCCAAAGCGATTTTTCAAGAACCGCAAATGTCAAAGAAAAAACTCCGCTGGAGCTTTTCGGAGATTTCTTCAAGAACATAACCGGTGAAGAATTAGATGACAAGAAACTTGAATATATGAAAGCTTTGATAGAAAGGATTGAAGACAGAGAAGATGAGACCGATTAAACTAACTATGTCGGCTTTCGGTCCTTACAAAGATAAGGAAACGATTGAATTTGACAAGCTCGGCAGGAACGGTCTGTACCTTATCACGGGTGACACAGGTGCAGGAAAGACTACTATTTTTGACGCTATAACCTTTGCTCTTTACGGCAAGGCAAGCGGTACGTCAAGAAACAAGCAGAAAAAAGACCCCAACAGTGATTCGATACTCCGTTCAAGGTATGCCGACGGAAACTCCGAAACATTTGTTGAGCTTGTGTTTGAATATAAGGACAGAACCTATAAAATCAAACGCAATCCCGAATTTAAGAAGCTGAACGCTAAAGGTGAGTACAACAAAACGATGAAACGTTCCGAAGCCGAACTCTGGTATCTTGACGGCGGCGAATGGACTCTAAAAGAAAACGGATTCAAAGATGTAACCGTTGCAGTTGAGCGAATAATTAATGTTAATTACGAGCAGTTCAAGCAGATTGCTATGATTGCACAAGGTGATTTCAGAGAGCTTTTGACTGCCGAATCAAAAAAGAGACAGGAAATTTACCGTAAGATTTTCAAAACGGAACTTTATGAAAAAATCACAAATGAACTCAGAGCCGAAGCCGAAAATAAGAAAAAAGAATATGAATATTTGCTTAACAGCTTAAAAATACACTCGGGCAGACTTGAAGCCGATGAATACAGCGAGCTTTCGGAAAATCTGAAAGTTGTGCAAAAAGCCAAAGAACCCGAATTTGACAAAGTTATCGAGCTTGCGGATTCTCTTGTTACAGAAGACGAAGAGAAGAACCGTGAGCTTGAAAAGGAAATTGACGAAACAGAAAAAGCTTTTTCCGAAAAGGAACGTTTAATAGAAAAGATTAACAGCTTATCGGAGCTTAAGAAAAGGATTGCTGACAACAAAGCCGCTATCGACAACATCAGCCGCAAGTTCGAGGAAACCCTAAAACTGAAAGAAGAAGCAGAGAAAAAATCTCCGCTTATAGAGGAACTTAAAACAAAAATTTCCAATGAAAACAGCAAGCTCATCAATTACGATGAATTTGAGAATAAGAAAGAAAATTTTGTCAAGTGCTGCAAGCAGTTTGAAAAAACCGAAAACGATTTACATAACACAATAAATGAGAAACAGTCTGCGGAAAACGAGCTTGAACTCACCAACCGTGAACTTGAAACTTTTGTGAACATTGAAAGAGCCGAAACAGAAGCAGAACAAAGACTTGAAAAAGCAGAGGAGGAGCAAAAGGCTGCCGGTGATTTGGACGATAAGTTTTCACGTGTCAAATCTGCACAGAGTACTCTCAGGAACTCTCAGGAAATCTATTTCAATGCTCAGAAAAAGGCAATCGAACGCAAAAGAGATTTTCTCAAAGCCGCCTTTGCATATGCGAGAAGTAATTCCGCAATACTTGAAAAATCCCGTAACGAACTTTCCGAACTCAATTCGCTTTCGGAGAAGTATTCGGAGGAATTTAACTCTTTGGAGAACATTGAAGTAAAGGTTACGTCGCTTGAAAGTGATATTAAGAACCTTAATGACAAGCAAGAGGAAATTCAAAATTTTGACACAGATGTTACCGAGCTTGAAAATCTTGGTAAATCTCTTAAGAAACAGCAAGACAAGTTTACTGAAAGATTTGAATCAGCAAAACAGTTTAGAAAAATTTACAACATAAATGACGAACTCTATCGTCTTAATATGGCCGGCATTCTTGCCGAACAGTTGACGGAGGGTATCCCCTGCCCCGTTTGCGGAAATACTCACCATATTTCCCTTGCACATAAATCCTCAACAGCTCCGAACAAAGAAACGCTTGATAATATGAAAGCCGAATGGGAAAGTGCGGACGAAGCAGCCAGAAAAGAGGAAGCAGCAGCAAACAAACTTTTTGAAAGAACAAAAAATAACCGCTTGCAAATCGACAAGAACGGTTTGAAGCTTTTCGGCGATAAGTACAGTGATACTTTTTCGGAACAGGAACTTCACGAACTTGCAAAACGCACTCTCAAAGTTTATTCCGAGAAAGAATCCGCTTTAAAAACCGAACTTGACAAGGCACGGAAAGACAGCAGCCGAAAAAAGGAGCTTAAGATAAAGCTTGAAGATATTGAAGAGGCTAAACTCCGCACACAAAAAAATATCGATATTTTCAATGAAAAAGCAACCGAAAGCAAAACCTCCGCAAAAAACGCAGAAGCAGAGCTTATCAAATATATTTCCGTGGATTGCAAACAGCGCTGCGAACAGGCAGGCATTAAGAATGCGTTTGCCGATGAATACGTGCCGAGCAACATCGAAAGCGGAATTACGGTAAACAGTACTGGTCTTCGACAAGCCGAAAGAGAAGCTGTCGAAGCAGATGATTCAGCGAACACTGCAAAAGATACCGCAGCTGAAAACTACAACGACCTTAAAGAAAAGCGTACCGTTCTTCTGGAAGAGTGCCGCAAAAAGTTCGGTAACGACTACAACACAGCCGAAACAAAAAGTCTTATTGCCGAAGCAAAATACGTTGCGACTGAGGAGTTGGGAAAAGCGAAAGCCGACCTTGAACACATTAGAAACCAGATTGAGCAAAGAAACAGTCTGACGGATAAGAAGTCAAAGCTTGAAAGCAGCCTGAAAGAAATCGGTGAGAATATCACCAAACTTAGCAGCAGCAAGTCCGAATATTCGGCTCGCAGAGAAGAACTTGAAAAGCAGTTAAACAACCTTAAATTAAAGCTTGAATTTGTCGACAAGAAGCAAGCTGAACGTCACATTGCCGAGCTTAAAGCTGCCGTTCAAAAGCTTAACAGCGAAATAGAATATGCGAAAGCAGCCTACGAACAAGCCAACCTCGAGCTTGAAAGACTTAAAACTACAAATAAAAACTTGGAGGAAGACCTCAGTAAGTTTGAGGATATTCACAATTCCGATATTAATAAGGAAACGGAAGCACTTGAAAATCTGAAACAGCAGCGTGCCGAACTGAACAGCCTGCGTGACATGGTAAAAACCAGACTCAGCAATAACAGCAAGTCGCTTAAAGAAATGAAGAAGAGCCGCAAGGAATATATTGTTGTTAAAGAAGAATACGATATGATTGAAAGTCTTCGTTTTGTTGCGGCAGGCGGCAGAAACAGCAACAAGGGTACGCTTGAAACATATATTCAAACGTATTACTTTGACAAGATAATCGACCACGCCAACAACCGATTAAGGAAAATGAGCAACGAACAGTACGAGCTTATCAGAGGTACAGCGAACGAAAATGCCCTCGACCTTGACATAAAGGATTATTACGATTCGTCGGAAAACAACACAAGAAGTGTAAACTCCCTTTCGGGCGGTGAATCGTTTATGGCTTCGCTCTCTCTTGCATTGGGACTTTCGGACGAGATTATGATGTCAAACGGCGGTATTCAGATTGATACAATGTTTGTAGACGAGGGCTTCGGTTCTCTTGATGATGAAACGTTAAATAAAGCTCTTGAAACATTAAATAACCTCACCGAGGGCAACAGACTTGTCGGAATAATCTCGCACGTTACACAGCTTAAAGAGAATATTGACAAGCAGATTATTGTTGAGAAGAACTGCCTGAAAAGAAGCAAGATTAAGATAATTTCATAATTCACAAAGGGTATGTATTGAAATAATACATACCCTGTTTTTGCAATAGAGATAAGCATAATAAAAAAACCGGAAAAGTTGATACATAAGTCAACCTTTTCCGATTACCGTAAGGAACTGTTTGGAAATAAGTTGAACAAATTAGACAAATATAAATGTTCAAGTTATTTTCTGACAGTTCCTAGGGTGAAATACAAGAGTTAATTGTTAAATTCCTATAACTTTTTTAATCAAATATTAAATCTCGCTTCTTTTAAAAGTTATTCTACAAAATCCGCATTTGACTTTTCCTCTAAATTGTAGTAAAGTTATAGTAGAATATAAAAGATTGACGAGTGATACTTATGAAAAAAATTGCAGCTCCTGTTTTGGAGATTTCAAATCTTTGCAAGAAGGAAAAAAATAAAAGTATTAACCGCCTGAACCTCATCATTGCAGCGGGTGAAAGTATGGCGGTGCTTTACAAGAACGAGGAAAACATAGAGCTTCTGTGCGATATTCTTAAGGGAACAAAGAAAGCCGAAAAAGGTAAAATTTTCTTTAAAAGCACTAACGTGACGGGTGCAAAGAATTCCTTCGGCGTGGTTGAAAAGAAACCCGACATTCCAAAGGCTCGCACCGTCACAGACTTAGCCGCAGCTCCTGTTGTGAAAAGAGGGTTGTCAAGAAAAATGGCTTCTGTGCTTGTTCAAAAGGAACTCGGCACATTCCAGCTTGAAGAATACGGCGACAAAACTGCATTTCTCCTGCCGAAAAATCTTTCAAGAAGAGCTGAACTTTTCAACGCTTATATGTGTTCGCACGAGCTTATTGCTATTGACGAACCGTTTTTTGATTTGGGTGAAAAGGAACGTGAAGAGGAGCTTAAACTTTTGGAAAAGGTGAAAAAAAACTCAAATCTTTCACTTCTTCTCTTTACACAGGATATCGATTTGGCGGTGCGTTTTACAAGTTCTGTAATGGTTGTTGACGACAACACTCAATCGGTCGGAATAATCGCTGTTGATCCAAAAAAGCTTGAGAAAACTTCTGCAAAAATAAAAGAGCTTTACGACACTGTATAATATTAAGGAACTGTCAGAAAATAACTTGAACATTTATACTTGTCTAATTTGCCCTGTGTGTCGTTACAACACCTTGAAATACGTCAGTATTCCTGCGTGTTCAATTTATTTCCCAACAGTTCCTAATTAAAAGTATTCGATTTAATCAATTAAATTTCGCTGTTGAATTACAATAATTTTAGTCGTGTAAATCGTTAAATTGTACTCAATTCCTCCAATATTTAAAAACTGTCTTGTATAATTCCGTCATATGTGGTATAATGAAATAAGTATAAGGTTTTTTATAACTGTACGGTTGAAATCAAATTTTTAAAAATAAAAAATCAGCGATTTTAAAACTATTGGGGAATTGAAAATTATGAAGAGAGCAGATGTTTTAATCATAGGATCGGGAGTTGCGGGACTTTTCTGTGCATTGAATTTGCCCGACAATAAAAATATTTTGATTATCACGAAAGATATTTGCGAGAACAGTGATTCTTTTCTGGCACAGGGCGGTATTTGTGTACTGAAAGACAACAGCGATTATGACAGTTATTTCGAGGATACTCTTAAAGCAGGACACTACGAGAACCGCCGGGAATCGGTTGACATTATGATTAAATCATCTCCCGAAATAATCAGCGACCTTGTAAGTTACGGAGTTGAATTTGAGAAAAACGGCGATGAGTTTGTTTATACACGTGAGGGTGCTCACTCCACTTCAAGAATACTTTTTCACAAAGATATTACAGGCAAGGAGATCACATCAAAATTACTTGCCGCCGCAAAAGCACGCAGTAACATCACAATTCTCGAGCATAATGCTATGGTTGATTTAATAGTTGAAAATAACAATTGCTTCGGAATTGTGGCTAAAGACGAAAACGGCGAGCTTTACAATATATTCGCACTCGAAACGGTAATTGCCACAGGCGGTGTGGGCGGTCTTTACGTTCACTCCACAAATTACCGTCATTTGACAGGCGACGCACTGGGTGTGTGTATGGAACATAATATAAAACTTGAGCATATAGACTATGTTCAGATTCACCCCACTACATTATATGCCTCAACAAGAGGCAGACGTTTTCTTATTTCGGAATCTGTTCGTGGCGAGGGTGCCGTACTTCTCAACAAGGACGGCGAACGTTTCACAGATGAACTTCAGCCGAGAGATGTTGTAACTGCCGCAATCCGTGAGCAGATGAAAAAAGACGGAACTCCCCACGTTTGGCTGTCGCTTAAAAACATTGACGAGGACGAGATTAAAAAGCATTTTCCGAACATATACAAGCATTGTCTTGAACAAGGCTATGATGTAACAAAGGACAGCATTCCCGTAGTTCCGGCACAGCATTATTTTATGGGCGGTGTATGGGTTGATTCGGACAGCAAGACTTCCTGCGATAATCTTTATGCCGTTGGCGAAGCAAGCTGCAACGGAGTTCACGGGAAGAACCGTCTTGCCAGCAATTCACTTCTGGAAAGTCTTGTGTTTGCGAAACGTGCAGCGAAGCATATTTCCGATAACGCTTTAGACAACATTGCAAGCGACGAAATTATTGATAAGTACGAAAACCATCTGAAAACAGAAACCGATTATTTTCTTCTCAAAGAAGACTATGTAAGCATAATGAGAAGTGAAATCGAAAAAGCAAAGGAGAGCAACCAAAATGAACAATAATATTACAATGCTGCTTAATGCCGATGAACTTATAAAGTCGGCTCTGAGAGAGGATATATCAAGCGAGGACGTATCAACAAATGCGGTTATGCCCTACTATCAGGAGGGTGTTGTGAATCTTATCGCCAAGCAGGAGGGAATTATTTGCGGACTTTATGTTTTCAAGAGAGTTTTCGAGCTACTCGACAGCAACGTAAGAGTTGAGTTCTATTTCAAGGACGGCGACAGAGTTAAAAACAAGGATTTGGTTGCAACCGTTACAGGCGACATTCGTGTACTTCTTTCCGGTGAAAGAACAGCCCTTAATTATCTTCAGAGAATGAGCGGTATCGCTACATATACAAACGAGGTTGCACAGCTTTTCGAAGGCAGCAAGACAAAACTCCTCGACACAAGAAAGACCACTCCTAATATGAGAATCTTCGAGAAGTATGCCGTAAAAGTCGGAGGCGGTCACAACCACAGATACAATCTTTCCGACGGAGTTCTTCTTAAAGATAACCACATCGGTGCGGCAGGCAGCATAAAGAAAGCCGTTGAAATGGCTAAGGAATACGCTCCTTTTGTAAGAAAAATCGAGGTTGAAGTTGAGAATCTTGAAATGGTTAAGGAAGCCGTTGAAGCAGGTGCGGATATCATTATGCTTGACAATATGTCTGTTGAGATGATGAAAGAGGCTATCGACATCATCGACGGCAGAGCAGAAACGGAATGTTCGGGCAACGTTACTAAGGAAAATGTTGCAAAGCTTACGAACATAGGTGTTGATTATATTTCAAGCGGTGCTCTCACACACTCCGCTCCTATTCTCGACCTTTCGCTTAAAAATCTGCATGCGGTATAATGTTCAATAATGTCACGGCAATGTTAATAACAAACTAAAAACAAAGTATATTCAATATCAAAAATATTGGATATACTTATTTTTTATAAACCTATTCATAAAATTTACTAAAAATCAACACAAAATTTTATTAGATAAAGCTAATTGAATTCTTATAAAACCTATGATATAATAGGGTATTAGAGGTGATATGATGAAAATTTCTACTAAAGGACGCTATGCACTCAGACTTATGCTTGATTTGGCTGTCAACGGCAGAGAAAATTTTGTTGCACTGAAAGACATAGCGGAAAGACAAGGCATTTCAAAAAAATATCTTGAACAAATCGTTCCTTTGCTTAACAAGTCGGGAGCTTTACGCACAAACCGTGGCTATCAGGGTGGCTATATGCTTGCTAAACGTCCTGCCGAGTACACCGTGGGCGAAATTCTCAGAATTACTGAGGGAAGCCTTGCACCTGTTTCTTGTCTTGAATCGGAAGAAAATCTTTGTGAAAAAAGCAACGAATGTATGACGCTCCCCCTTTGGAAAGGTCTTTATAAGGCTGTAAACGAATATCTTGATTCCGTTACCATTCAGGATCTTCTCGACAACTATTACGAACGAAGCATTGACGAATATTATATCTGATCTGCATATTCCACTTTTTTAAATATTTTGAAAAAATTTTTTATTTTTTCTTACAAAAACCTATTGACAAAGTAGGATTTATGTTATAAAATAAAATCATACTAATCAAAGGTATTTTATTCCAATTCCGATAAAATCAATATGTTTGGTATTAATTTCAGAAAGAGGTGTTGTTCTGATATGTTTTTAAGACAATTGGAAATACTCAGGCAGAATTTTAGAAACGGACGAATGTGTTGCTGCTGTTGATGTTTGAAAGTCAAGGCATTCGTTTTAGAATACAACAACGCATTTAACTATTTTAAAATTTATGAAATGAGGTATTTACTTATGAGCAACAAGAATTATAGATTTGAAACAATCCAGTTACACGCAGGTCAAGAGCAGCCCGACCCGGCTTCCGACGCAAGAGCAGTTCCGATTTACCAGACAAGCTCTTATGTGTTCAGAAACTCCGAACACGCAGCAGCTCGTTTCGCACTTGCAGACGCAGGCAACATTTACGGCAGACTTACCAACTCTACCAACGATGTTTTTGAGCAGAGAATCGCAGCTCTCGAAGGCGGCGTAGCAGCTTTGTCGGTAGCTTCCGGTGCGGCTGCAATCACATACACGTTCTTGAACCTCGCTAAGGCAGGTCAGAATATTGTTTCCGCTAAGACTATCTACGGCGGTACATACAATCTTCTCGCACACACTCTTCCCGAGTACGGCATAACAACAACCTTTGTTGACCCCGATGAAGAAGGTGCTTTCGAGAATGCTGTTGACGAGAACACAAGAGCAATTTTTATCGAAACTATCGGCAATCCGAACGCAACTCTTATTGACATTGAGAAAGTTGCAGAGATTGCCCACAAAAACAACATTCCGCTTG
>CACWTQ010000082.1 GCA_902763835.1 uncultured Ruminococcus sp.
AGGCTCTGAAATACGTCAGTATTCCTGCGGTGTTGTGCCTAACACAGAACAAATTATCCTGCGTCTAAATTGTTCAACTTATTTCCCAACAGTTCCTAAGTATACAATGCCTAGAATTGCACATTGCCAATTCATTTGTCTGCCGTCCAAGGGGTTAAGCCGTACCCTGTCCCCAAAAAAACGGTACGTCCGCTTCGTAAGAATGCAGACAGAATTTGTAAAGGAGTGGTTTGGATGCTTGATTCATTCAAAGGCAGTAAACCAAAAAGTAACAGAGTTAAATTTCAAATGACCGACACCACAACATTGGTTGTCGAGAACGAGTATTGTAAAATTTATAACGATACACGTTCGGGAAAACCTTTTAAGGTTATTAATGATGAAGTAGTTCCGCTTGAGCTTCGTGAGCTTAATATGTGGAAAAACCGACAGAAGAATCCGTCTAATTTTAATGTTGAAATTATCAAAGACGAAAACGGCATAGTATCGGACTATGTGATTTCAAGAATTGCAGCCCCCAATGCCGCACAGCCGGCAGGAAGACCCACACCGCCGACCCCCTCGGCACAAACCGCTTCGGCTTCAAGACCTACACCCCCAACATCGCCTGCACCTCCTGCTGCAGCTTCAACCCCCACGCCACAAACACCTGCTTCGGCTTCAAAGGTAAAGGCAGTGGGCGGCGGCACTACTACCCGTATGGAATCTTCGCCAAAGCCGTCGAGAATTAAGTTTGAGCCTACACCCACAACAGAGCTTGTTTTTGAAAACGAGTATTTCCAAATTTACAAGGATACTCGTTTCGGAAAAACCTTTAAGGTTATTGGCGGCGAAACAGTTCCGATTGAACTTCGTGAGCTTAATATGTGGAAGAACCGTCAGAAAACTCCCCAAAACTTCTTTGTTGAAATTATTCAGAATACAGAGGGTCAGATTTACGACTACAACATCATGAGAGCCACAGAGCAACCCGTAGCTCCTCAGTCCGAGGATACTCCGCTGAATGCACCCAAGGTTCAAGTTCCGCCCGATACCGTTATCAGTGCGGATTCAAATGCTGTTTCCGCAAAGGTGAACGCTTCAATAGAACAGAAGTTACCGTATACGGATGCCGCTTCTGCACCGTCACAGGCTCGCACACCGTCCGCACCGCCAAAGCCGGTTTCAAACAGAATAGACCCCGACAAGCAGCCTGCCAAGGCAAACAACTCCGGCAAGAAGTCCATTCCTGCCGTTACAAGCACCGTGGGTACTGCACCCACCGACAGAGTTAAGTTTGAGGAATCTCCTACCACTATTGTGGTTGTAGAGAATGAGTTCTGCAAGGTGTACAAGAATACACGCTCGGGAAAGACCTTCAAGGTTATCGGCGGTATGATTGCACCTATCGAGCTTCGTGAACTTAATATGTGGAAGAACCGTCAGAAAAACCCCGGCAGCTTCACAGTTGAAATTATGAAAGACGCTTCGGGTACTCCGTTTGATTATATCATCTCGAGAATAAACGAGGATGGCACGCTCACAAAAGCTCCTGCCGTAGCTCCCGTTCCGCCGTATGTGCCGCCCGAGAATGAGTATGTGCCGACTACTATGATTACCTCAAAAGAGAAAAAGGAACAGCCCCGGGAACCGTCGGAGGTGTTCCCGGTTGGTCAGCCTGCCGGTGCAAAGCCTGCAACGGAATCTCCAAACAAGGTGGATAACCCCATTGACCGTGTTAAGTTTGAGAAATCCCCGACTATGTATGTTGTTCTTGAAAATGAATTCTTCAAGATTTACAACGACCCCAGAAGAGGAAAAACTTTCAAAGTTATCGACGGCAAGATTGTTCCGATTGAGCTTCGTGAACTTAATATGTGGAAGAACAGACAGAGAAAGCCAAAAAATTTCGCTGTTCAGATTGTGAGAACAACAGGCGGAGAGATTTACGATTACAGTATTTCCAGAACGGAAAATTCAACCACAGCCGCTGTTGAATCCACATCTACAAAGACTAATATGCCGCCCGTTACCGTTTTGAACTCCAACAGTGCCGCCAAGAAACGCCGCAATATCGCAAGCCGTGTTCTTAAATGTGCAATCTGCGGAAAAGAGTACGGAGAATCGGAGCTGCTTCTTTTCGACAACCGCAATTTCTGTTCGTCCTGCGTTGAGGAGCTTATTAAGACCAAGCTTGACCTCAAACCCGTTGACCCTGTTCAAAAGGTTATAGATGACGTTGTTGCAGCCGATGAACTCTACTGCACATACTCAACGGTTACGAACTATCCGTATCTTGACGAGGAGTTCTGCGTAAATGTCTGCACGGTGAAGAAAGCCGCCGAGATTATGGAGGAGGATACCGCTGTTCAGACTATTGACGACAAGGATATTTTCTTTGACGACCTTAAAAGATTCGGTCTTAAGAAGATTATCGTAAACGGCGATTCAAGCTGCGTTTACGAACCCGAAGATTTTGACGAGCATGTAAAGTCGGAGGGCGTTGTTGCTCCGAAGCTTTACTTCAGAATTCTTAACTTTATGCAGAGAAAAGATGACGAGCTGAGAGAGAGAATTGCCGCTTCCTTTATCGAAAGCAGGGTGTTCACGTTCGCACTCAACGATGAAATTACCGAGATTACCGAAGAGAACATAGACGATTTCAAGCCGCTTATCATTACGGACGGTCACGCAAGATTTTGCCCTGTATTCACAGACTTCACCGAGGCAAGAAGCGTAGGTATGCCGTTCAGAGGTTTGTATGAGATTGACGCAGACCTGCTTTCAAAGTACGACATCACTCACTATATTATAAATCCGTCAAGCCTTGGTTTCATTATGAACAAGTCTATCATCAAGCCTTTTATAGATGAAGATGACATCAAACCCACGGAGAAAGTAGCCGATGAGGTTATCTCCGATTTTGAAGAGCCTAAAACGGAAGAGTTGACAGCCGAGCCTGCTGCTCAGTTTGGTTCGGAAGACAAGATAGATATGGAATCGCACGTTGAACAGGTTATCAAGACTATAAGGGCAACAGAAATACCTGCACCGGTGCAAGAACCGACAACAGAAGAGAAGTCTGCCGAGCCTGACGCACCTGCGGTTGAAGCTGCTCCGATTGAGGACGAACTTATTCGTGATGCAAGGGATAAATTTGAGAAGATATTCTCTCCCGTAAAGGTTGAAGAAATGGTTGAAGAGCCGAAAACTCCCGAAGAGAAGAATTACAGTGTGCCGACATCTCCTGCACCGGCAGCCGATGAAGAGCCGTTCTCATTTGAACTGGGTTCGCAGTCCACTCCCGAGCCGACCCCCGAGCCGCCTAAGCAGCAGTCGTTCACCGAATCGTTCTTTGCGTCACAGGGTTCTTCACAAACACCCTCTCCAACATTAAGATCTGCCTCCAAGCCTACACCTCAGCCGACAATAAGACCGTCGTCACCTGTGGGAAACCAGTTCTATGCACAGTCCGCTCCCACACCTCCGGTGTCACCTGTGGCAAATCAGTTCTATGCACAGCCTGCTCCGAACGCCCCCACAGCACCTACAGCACCGCAGTCACCTCAAACACCTCCCGCAACGCAGAGAAGAGCTGTCAACGCAGATCAAATCGTTATCAAGTCAAACAATACGGACGGTTCAAAGAAAACCTTTAAGGTTTCCGCACCGATATATATTCCCGATGACCCCAACGCAGATATCGAAACGAGTACAAGTGCTCCATCCGCACTTCAGCAGGCAATCAGAAAGTCACAGGCAATGTTCGAGGAAAACAACGCACCGTCATACGGCAGTTCAAAGCCTGCCAACGAGCCGTCAATGGACAGCTCCAACAATTTCACGTTCAGCGATATTATGAGCGGAATTGACGGCGACAGCAGCGGCGGACTTGACCTTTCAAGCATTCTGGGTCAAAATGACGAGCCTGTACAGCAGCCTGTGAAGCCGAAGCTTACAATTCAGCTTCAAGCAACGGAAGCCAAGGTTATAGCAAGAGATTTGGAAGTTGAGCCTGATTTAAGAGTTGCCCAGATTCTCCGTGACCAGCTTAACGAAAGCTACAGAAAGCTTGCAAAGATGATTTCGGAAGCAGACGTTATTTATGCGGAGTACGACAGCAACACAAAGCATATTCTCATTGACGGAAACAATAAGGGACATATATTCTCCGAGAAGACTTATGCGGATAAATCCGTTGAGAACTTTGCAAAGAATGGCATAAGCGTGTACATAAAAGAATACAAGAATGATGAATTATTTACAATGCTTTACGAGTACAAGCGTCACGGAATACAAGACCTTGTACTTGACGAAACAGCTAATTGGGTAATCATCTCAACAGACACTATTGCAGAGATGCTTGATGTAAACGAAAGGAAGTTTGTGCCTATTCCGGTGAGCAACCCCGAGCTTATGTTCAGTATGACAACTCTGTTTCAGAAGTTACAGTCAAAGAGCGACAACCCGAAACGCAAGCAGGAGATTCAATCTCTGGAAAAGCTTATGATAAGAGAGTTCACAAGTGCAAGATACATTCTTCCGATGGTATCGTATGACGGCGGAGATGTTAAGCCGCTTTCGATTGACGGAAAGAACGGAATTAAGAGAATACTTGTATTCAGTGACGCATTCGAGATGAAGAGGTTCTTTGGTGATAAGATAAACATTGTCAAGGATTATGAAATCATCACCTACAAGGAGCTTATAAAGAGGTTTACTGTTATGTCGAACACGACGGTTATTCTCAACGAGGGTTCGCTCAGGTTTGAATTTAACGAACATAACTGCGACCACATCAACAAAGTTATCAATCAGTAATTTTATTATACAGATTTTTTGGTTTTTATCACTCTTTAATAAATGCACTCCATATGAGCTTTGATTTGCTTGTGTGGAGTGCATTTTTTATGCGTAATGTGTAATTATGATGACGTAAATTCCGTGTACAACATAAGAGCCTGTTTAAAATCTTAGCGACACACGTCTTTTTGGCAAATTTTCCTGCTAACTGCGTCAAAAGAAAAAGACATAAGACAGTATGCCTGCGTCCTTTTTCCTTGTTATCAGAAAAATTAGGAACTGTTGGGAAATAAGTTGAACAATTTAGACAAGTATAAATGTTCAAGTTATTTTCTGACAGTTCCTTATGCTCAAAAATCCACATATCTCAGATTTTAAACAGGCTCTAAAGAAAATTAGGAATAAGGAGTTATGTTATTAAATTTTACACTGTAAATTAAATTTGAACTATCAAATTTATTCTTTCTGATTTATTCCTTATTTTTTACTTCCGTTCGTGAATTTTCGAAAAAAATAACTATCTTCACGTATAAAAAGATTGACAAATAAGGGGAATTATGTTAATCTAATAAATGTTGTGATTGTTATTACGCTTAGGAACTTTTTGGAAATAAGTTGAACATTTTAGACGCAGGATAATTTGTTCTGTGTTGTAGCGACACACAGGGCAAATTATACTCGAAAGCGTTAAGATTAAGCAGGAATATTTTAAAAAATCGAGATTTAAAAAAACCTCCTTCCGCAGGACAGAGGGGTTTAATTGAATTTGCCAAATCTTTTAGATTTTGAGTATAGACAAGTATAAATGTTCAAGTTATTTTATGATAGTTCCTTAATAAAGTTGGTCAAAAACTCCCGACAAAAATCAACTTTCGGTCGGGTAATAAAAGTTATGGATAAAACAAACTATCTACACGTGTTAAAAAAAGGAGATGAATGCCGTGTCAAATGCTAAAAGGTTAGTATCGTTTCTAACCGCTGCAGTTATGGTTTTCGGGGGTGCGTCGGTCGGATTTTCTGTTGACGTTGACGCTCTCGAAATTCAGTATGCAAGGTCGCAAACTCAAAATCAATCTCATATGTTTGAAAAAGATTATACGCTAACAGGCAATTATGCCGATGATTTGATTGCAATTGCTAAAGCTCAACTTGGTAAAACCCGAAAAGATTTTCAGTACTACGAGGAATGGTGTGCCGATTTCGCAAACGACAGTGCAAGACTTACCGGTATGCCCGATACGATAGTTCCGTATAATTACGGTTTGCGTGCAAGCTGTGCGTTTATGTATAAGTATATGATAGAAAACTGCAACGCTAAAGTTATCGAAGATGTGAACGATGTTCGCACGGGCGACTACGTTTTCTATTATTGCCCGAATTCAAATTTCTATCTTCATGTTGGAATTGTCGAAAGTCCCGAATATTATCTTGAGGGCAATTACGATGATATGGTTCAGGAGCTTCCGTTTAATTATAATTTTAAGTGTTATATGCACAAAGGGTTGGGAAACGATTTCCTTAACGGTCACGTGAAAAGAATTTACGTAAGACCCGACTATCCCGAACCGCCCAAAAAGGATTACTCCGATACCAACCCCGATACGTATGAGGATTATGTCCCGACACGTACTTTGATTTATAAGGAAGAGGTCGCTACAAGCGGCTATGATGTTTGCCGTGTGCAGGCTGTCCTTTATAAGCTTGGTTACCTGAATGCCGTTACGGGCGAGTACAATAAGGAAACCGTGGCGGCTGTGAAGAAGTTCCAGACCAACAAGAGGCTTGCCGTTTCCGGTGAGGTTGACGAAGCTACTCTGAATGCTTTGGAGAAAGCTTACGAGGATTTGAGAACTCCGTCTTACTCCGATTTCAAAAGCAGCAAGAGCGTTTATAAATATGCCGACAAAATAAGTATTTCTGCTAAGGTTGCCAATGCCGACAGCTACAGGCTTGTTATCAAAAACAGCAGCGGAAAGACTGTTAAAACATTTTACAGTGTTTCAAGCTGTACGTTTCCTGCAAGCGATATCGGGTCGGGGGCGTATACGGCGGTCTTGGAGCTTACAAACAGCTATAAGTCCGTTACTTCGGGTTCAATAAGCTTTTCGGTTGATAAACCTCTTCCGTCGGCTGCAAAGCTTACCGTGACTTCCGGTTCAAGCTATAATGCAACAAAGTTCACTTGGGGAAAGACTGAAAATACGGTTTCGTATGATTTGTATATCAAAAACTCGAGCGGTCAAAATTATATTGTTAAGAAAGGCTTGACCGATACAAGCTATTCAGTTCTTCTTCCAAACGGCGGCTACACTGCTTATGTTGTTTCCGCAAATGATTATGCAAGCACCTCGGGCGATACTTTTGCGTTCACTGTAACCAAGGGTACACCGAACGATTTGGGCGATAAATTCTATGCTCAACTGACTATCGGTGAAGATAGTCTTGCACTGAACGGCAATGACGGAGAAACTTCGCTGAAAACAGCATACAATTGTCTTTCACAGTCGTGGTACTTTATAAGGAACGATGATAATTCCTATGTCATCAAAAACTGCGAAAGCGGTAAGGTTCTCACACATGTTAATCATCAAATTTTTGTTTCAAAGGATACCAACACAGCCGCTCAGAACTGGTACATAGCAAAGGTTGACGGAAATTATTTATTTATTCCTGCAAACAGTACAAACAATGTAGTATACGAAAAAAAGAATAATATCTATACAAGAGTATCAAATAATGCTTCTGTTGAGGCAATAAAACTTACAAAGATTAGTGCGGTACATAATTACGAGGTTTCAGAACTTGTTGCTCCAACCTGCACGGAGAACGGTTACGTGCATTACAAGTGCATTATCTGCGGAAAGCAGACAAGTGCTGAGTTGGCTGCCGAAGGTCATAAATATACAGAAGAGAAGCTCGGCGGCGGTCATTCCGTGTTCACCTGCGTTTACTGCGGTGACAGCTACGAAACGGGAAAGCCGACAGAACCCGATGTTAAGCAAGAGCTGACGGTTATCGATACACCGGATGTTCCCGAAACTCCGGATACACCCGACACTCCTACCCCTATAGACAACAATCCAACCGATGAGCCGAGAACAGTTTATGATTTGACGGCGATAATGGGCGATATTGACGGTGACGGAAAGATAACAGCGAGTGATGTTCTTCTGATAAGCAGAGCGTCTGTGGGACTTGAAAAGCTTAACGATGTAGGAAGAATTATTGCGGACGTTGACGGTGACGGCAAGGTTACAACAGCCGACAGTCTGTATGTTCTGCGTGAGCTTGTACATCTTTACACCGAGAGCAAAGCAGGTGATATCATTCACGTTCATTCGGAGATTGATACACTGAAATTGTTTAAGGATAAAGATGAAGAAAAGAAGAAATAATAATTTATGAAAAAATCCCCACACAAGTTTTTTATAACTTTGTGTGGGGGTTTATTATACTAACTATAATTGAGCAGATTTCAAATAATTCGTTATAATTAACAAAACATTTTTTATATTGACCCCTCTGTCCTGCGGACATCTCCTCTTTCAGGGGCGACTTTGACATATTGAGAACAAAAAAGCCTCCCTTGAAAGCAATGTCATCAACTTAGTGTAATATACATTAATATCGTTTTTCTAAATGACTGAATTTTAGCGGATAAAAAAGTATCAAAGACAATATTATGCTTAGGAACTGTCAGAAAATAACTTGAACATTTATACTTGTCTAAATTGTTCAACTTATTTCCCAACAGTTCCTTAATCCGTTTTTTTCTTAAGTTGATGACATTGGCGTAGACGGCAGGAGTATGTCACAAACAAAAAATCTGTTGCAATTATAAATACAATATGTTAAAATAAATATAGAAAGAGGTGATTACAATGTCCGATACAAAGGAGAACCAAGAAAAAGACGAATTAAACTGTAACGTTCATCAATTAGGGAGTATATCTTTGATTTTTCCGATAACAAAGCCAAAAGTTTTAAAAATAGCACCCCTAAACATTAGCCGTATAAAAAAGAAAAATAAAAAACAAAGCAGAACAAACAGGGAATATAAAGACAGACTCTTTAAATTCATTTTCGGAAATCCCGAAAACAAAGAATGGACATTGAGCTTATACAATGCAATTAACAATACATCATATACCAATGCCGACGATATACAGATTACTACTATTCAAGACGCTGTGTATATGAAAATGAAAAATGATGTATCATTTCTTGTGAACAACATTATGAATTTTTATGAACAGCAGTCTACTTTTAACCCCAATATGCCGATGAGATTT
>CACWTQ010000083.1 GCA_902763835.1 uncultured Ruminococcus sp.
TTTATTCTCTATTCTTTACTTCCGGTCGGGTAATAAAAGTTGCGGATTAAACAAACTATCTTCACGTATTTAAAAAATGTTACAATTTTTTCATTTTTCTATATTGATAATGTTTGATTTATTTTATATAATTATAGGAGGAGATTTATAAAGGAGGTTAAAATGAAAGAATTCTTTAGATTTATATATGAAAAGCTATACTATTATTTCACGTATACGGATAAATTCCTTTGGCTGATGATAATAGGACTGAATACTCTCAGTTTGCTGCTTATTGCAAGTATGCAGAGAGCAGGCGAATACAACTTTCTGAAAATGCAGGTTACCGCACTTGTGATAGGTTTTGTGGGTGCAATAGTCATTTCGTGCATTGATTACGGATATCTGGAAAAATTCTGGTGGACTGCCGCACTCTTCGGATTCGGATTGATTTTTATTGTATTTGCGTTCGGTATTCGTATCGAGGGTACGGACGATATGGCTTGGATTAGCATAGGCGAATATTCCTTGCAGCCGTCCGAGATTGTAAAGATGTGTTTTATAATAACACTTTCGGCACATTTAAGCTATCTTACAAAAAGCAACAAAATTAAATCATTCTGGAATGTTTGCCTTTTGGCGATTCACGGTGTTATTCCTGTAGTGCTTATTCACTTTCAGGGTGATGACGGCTCGGCACTTATATTTGCTCTTATATTTATTATAATGACATTTTCGGCAGGAGTTCAGATACGTTATTATGTGCTGTCAATTCTTGCGATTGTAATGGCTGCTCCGTTTGTATGGACAAGCGTTATGAATGATGACCAGAGAAACAGAGTTCTTGTACTTATGAACCTTGACGAAAACCCGAAATCGGTTTACGGCTGGCAGCAGTATCAGGGTAAGTTATCCATTACGGCAGGCGGCTACACGGGCGAGGGTCTTTTCAATGGGCAGCGTGTGGGTTACGGAATTGTTCCCGAACAGGAAAACGACTTTATTTTTACCGTTGCCGGTGAAGAGCTTGGCTTTATTGGGTGCTGTTTTATTCTTGCATTGTTTCTTGTTATGCTGCTGAGAATTTTCTACAAGTCGGCAAGTGCAAGAGATGAGTTCGGACAGAACCTTTGTATCGGTGTTTTTTCGCTGGTGATTTCGCAGGTTGCCGTTAATATCGGAATGGTACTCGGTTTTCTTCCTGTAGTCGGAGTTACGCTGCCGTTTTTCAGTGCCGGCGGTACTTCGCTTATGGTGCTTATGCTGTGTATGGGGATAGTTCAAAGTGTACATATTTACAGCAGTGAGGAACGATTGATTATCAAGAGAAATAAGAGAGAATTGTAAAAGCAAAAAGAGAGAAAGCTTTCCTGCGGAAGGTTTCTCTCTTTTAATGCTGTTATACTCAGTCGCCTACGGCTTGGCTTCTTGGAGTGTTCCGTCGCCCGCAAGCTTTGAAAAGCTTGACCAAACTTTAACAGGCTTCGCTCTCCCTCAACTAATTTGCAAAACGGCACACATTCCTCCACGTTTACCTCTCGTTGCTCTATGCGACCAAATGAAATCGTGATTACAGCGTGTACACACATCACTGAGAACAATATTCTCATTCGGCACTCCCAATGAAACCAATATCTGTTTATTTGTTTCAATCAAGTCAATCATATATTTTCCATCGCTTTTTGGAAATATGAATTTACTGCTGTCGAGGTTAAGTTCACGAAATTTCTCCGCTACAGGCTCGTCTACTTCATAGCAGCATTTATTGATTGCAGGACCTATAGTCGCTATGATGTTTCGGGGATTTGTTCCGAACTCCTCACCCATTCTTTGAACAGTTTCCTCACCGATTTTTCCGACTGTTCCTCTCCAGCCTGCGTGTGCCGCACCGACAGCCTTATTTTCCGTATCGACAAAGAGAAGCGGTGTACAGTCTGCAAAGTATGTTACAAGAGCTACCTCTTTTTCGTTGGTGATGAGTGCGTCTACGCTTTCCAAATCACGTGGCTTGTAAATGCCTATTCCCTTTTCGTTTGACGTGACACGTCTTACAAAGGTGTGGTGATCCTGAGCTGAGGCTGTAAGATTTTCAAACCTCACGTCAATGGCGGAACAAAGCCGCCTGTAGTTCTCCGTTACGTTCTCTTCGAGGTCTCCACGGTTGAAAGACATATTCATTGAGTTGAACTCTCCGACACTCACACCGCCCAATCTCGTTGAAAAAGCGTGCTTGATATATGGTATTTCGTCCAGCTTATCAAAGGTCAAGTATGCGAGTGCGTCTTTAAAATTCAGTTTCATATTGCTGCTTGTAAAAATCATAATTTATAATTCCTTTCAAGAAATATTCCGATGTGAAAAAATGCTATAATAATATTAGTTACTTAAAAAAAGAGGCGATTATATGGGAGTAAAATCAAAACTTTTCGGAAAAAACGTTATGGTTGACTGCTCTTACTGCGACAATTGTATCATAAATTCAGACGGCGGTCAAATATGTATTAAAAATAAATTTATCGACAATGGGAAATGTCGTAAATTTTCCTACAATCCGCTTTTGCGAAAACCTTTTAAACCGCCTGTACTTCCGAAATTCAACCCCGAGGACTTTCAGCTTTAAGCTGCCATACCACATATATTTTATCACTTTATGTCGAATTTTTCAATTGCTTATTTTACCTCTCTCAATTGATACAAAATTATTCTGAAATATGGAATTTATTTTTGTACTGATTTGTCTTGATTAAATTGCCAATGACTGTTAAAATATATATATGGAATGCAGTATTAACTTTTAAAGTGAAAAATAATCATATAAAATCCATTGTGATAATACTTTGCATACAAATCAATATTTGAAAGGAGGACTTGCCGTTGAAGACGATTGAACACTGTGCAGCCTGCCCGCATAACTGCGGTGCAAAAAGAAACTTGCTCGAGGGTAACGGCTTCTGTCAAATGGGTGTTATGCCTAAGGTTGCCAGAGTAGGCCCTCACTATTGGGAAGAACCTTGCATTAGTGGAAGTAAAGGCAGCGGTGCTATATTTTTCAGCGGCTGTACTCTCAAGTGTGTATTCTGTCAGAATTATGAAATCAGTGCAAATCACGTTGGTGTTCACATTACGCCCGAGCAGCTTGCTAATTGCTACAGGAATTTAGAGAAGCAGGGTGTACATAATATCAATCTTGTCAGTGCAAGTCATTATATAGATGCAGTTATCGAAAGCTTCAAAATATACAAGCCCAAAATACCCGTGCTTTACAACACAAGCGGTTATGAGTCTGTTGAAAGTCTGAGAAGACTTGAGGGATATATCGACATATATCTCCCCGATTTTAAGTACAGTGACAACAGGCTTGCGGTTAAGTATTCAAGTGCATACAACTACTCTCTTGTAGCTTTGAGAGCAATAAAAGAAATGGTTCGTCAGACCGGTAAAATAACGTACGACGAAAACGGTATCATTCAAAAAGGTACGATTGTGCGAGTTCTTGTTCTTCCGAATCATACCAAAGACGCTAAGGCAATTCTCGATACTATCAAATACAACTTCAGCAATAAAATTCTTGTCAGCATTATGGGTCAGTACACTCCTATGGGTGAAGCTTATAAATACCCCGAAATCAACAGGAAAATTACCGAGGAAGAATATGACGATGTTGTTGACCACGCTATCGACCTTGATATGGACGGCTTTGTTCAAGAGTTGAGTTCCGCCAATAAGGAATTTGTGCCGAATTTTGACAGTGTAAGCTCCGACTATTTCAATTACGACGGCACTCATTAATTTATATACAAAGTTGAAAAGATTTACCATTTAAAGCTTGCGGACAAGAGCAAAGCGAATTGCCTGTCTTAGAAAGGAAACTTTATTATTCAAGGTCGTGTTCTGTTGTATCTTCCGCAGTGTCTTCGTTTGATATGACGAAATTATCTTCGAGAATGATTTCGCTTTTTTCGCCGATATCTTCTTCACAATTATATTCTACACTGTAATTGAAATTATTATCATCATCTGAACTTTTAACGGTTCGGCTGATGATTTTTTTATCCCCGTAATTAAAAAGCTCGTTTAGAAGCATATTTGTTTTGAAAATATTTTCGGCAGATTCTTTATCAAGAATAACATTATCGGTATCATAGAAATATATATTTTCCTTTATAAGAGAAAGCGAAGCCGTTTCATTCTGAAAGCTCGCCTTGCGTTCCGATATAAAAGAAAAATAATTATCGGTTGTATTGTAATTATCGAATTTAAGAGGTATCACAATATTAAACAGGCGACAGGAATTTCTGTTTTTGCAATCGGGGTTATAGGCTGCGAAAGTGTATGTTTTTGGAACGGAGAAACTTTCCGTATGCTCTGTTTTTGCCCAGACAATGCCGTCTGCCGTGCTGAGGTGTGTGCCGCCCAGCTCCGTTTCAACAAAGCCGCTTATAAGCAGATTCCCCTTTGCTACCGCATCTCCGCTTTTCACGATCGCAGAGCCGCTGTAAGCGTCAACACGGATAATCTGTGCGTCTGTATTGGCTTTGATATTATAAGGGATATCGTCCTTTACTTCGCCTTTTTCGGTGACTTCGCTTATATTAACCTCGCCTTTGCTGCCGTCAACATTTACTGTTATCCACGAAACATTTTCAAATTCAATCATTGCTCTTGTCTGTATATTTTTAAGGCTGTCGAACCTGCCGTAAGCACCCTCGTATATGCCGACGCTTTCCATAACGGATTTAGCCTTGTTGTAGCTAATGTTGTTAAAACCGTAAATATCGATATTCCAAAGGAACATTGAGAGCAGTTTGAATATAATCAGAGAACAGGCGAAGCCTATCGGAAGTCCTACCCTGTCTTTATTTCTGTTGATGAAAAAGGGTATTCCGTGTTTTGATTTTATGCGGACTTTATTTCTTGTTCTTCGTGAAAGGCGGCGGATATGTTTGTAGTTTACTGCCAGTGTGGTACAATACACAACTCCGTCCTTGCTTTTAACTCCCCAGACATTCACGCCGTTATATGTCAGAATATTCACAAATTTTTCGGGGCGGCTGCCCGATATCATAAACACAACATAGCCACGCAGGATTCTCAGTAATTTTACCACGCTGTCACCTCCTGCCGCAGAACTCGACGCATACAATTTTGCCCTCGATAACTACCGAACTAACGCTCAGATACTTTATATTCAGGCAATGGCCGCTCACGGAAATCAAGCCGCAGGTTGTCTTTAATTTTACCGCATAATCAGAATACTCTGCGATACCTTTACAGCCGTCAAGGGTAAGTTCACGGCTGCCGATAAGCTGAATTGTTGGCATATTGGTGAACTCTGCCGGTAAAATGTTTTTAAGTTCGTTTACGCTTTGTCTGACGGATTTTTTGTTGTTATTCCTCATTTTGATTTTACTCCTTTACGGGGTTTTTCATACGGTAAATTATATGCAAACGAAAGAAATTTAATGCGTTTTTTTAATACGTTTTTTTAATACGTGAAGATAGTTGTTCTTTAACCTTATACTTCACGTACCCGACCGAAAGTGAATTTTATAAGGAACTGTTGGGAAATAAATTGAACAAATTATCCTGCGTCTAAATTGTTCGACTTATTTCCCAACAGTTCCTAAATCAATATTTTACCAACGAATTTTTCCGTTATCCACACGGTAAAATCTTGTATCCATACCACAGGCGATATTTATTATAGTGGCATTTGGATTATTTTTTATGTGATATGTGATCACCTACCAACTTGTCAAGCATAATTGTTCTTGCAATAACACCGCTTCTCATAGCGAAATCCTTATCGGATTTTGAAAAATCATAATCCAGCTTGGAAACAATTTCAATTGCCTTTTTCCATTTTGTCCTCCTTATCAATCGATAGTGAAAGTAATTGTAATATTCCTGTTATTTTTAAAGTTTATTCCGATTTTTTGTGAAAACTCTTGTAAATCAGCCCTGCAAAAACAGCACACAGAACAGCACCTATTATCATTACAATAAAATATGATACCTTTATACTATTTACAGAACTTCCGTAAGCTAACGTATACTCGAATTTGAGTATAACAATTGAAATGACAGCTCCGAATACACCGGCGTAAGTTAGTACTCCGAATCCTCTTAGCAATCTTTTACGAGGAAGAAGTCTGTCAATCTTTTGTATTCTTTCGCTAACTAACTCGCCTACTCCAAACAACATCATAAATGCCGGAATAACCGACAATACTAAAAGAATAAATAAGCCCGTGTTTTCCATTAGCTCAGGAGATTTTGCAAAACACAGAATCACCCCTGCCAGATACATAATCCAACCTATATTTCCGGGAATATCATAAGCAAGCCACTTTTTATCGGAAATCTTTGTTTCATAAATTTCATTCATAAATGATTTTATGCTCCTTTACAAATAATTAGTTACGTCTAACTATAGTATAACACATTTTTTTCAGATTTCAAGACGTATTAAAATTTTTGCGTGAATTTAATAAAAAAATACCGATATTTTCAACATCTTTTGACATTGAGAATATCAGTATTATTGTTTTTATTAATCAGATTTTCTATCTGATAATATCTTTTAAAGAAAAATGTTCTTATCGAGTAATCAAGCCTTACTTTGAATATACTCATCAATAGACTTAGCTGCCTGTCTGCCGGCACCCATAGCCTTGATAACGGTAGCCGCACCTGTTACGGCATCACCGCCTGCATAAACACCCTCTTTGGTTGTCTGCATTGTTTCTTCGTTTACAACAAGACAGCCCCGGGCATTAGCTTCAATACCTTTAGTAGTAGAGCGGATAAGCGGATTCGGAGCATTACCGATAGCAATGATAACTGCATCAACATCAAGCACAAAGTTTGAACCCTCTTTTGCAACAGGTCTTCTTCTGCCGCTTGCGTCAGGCTCGCCAAGTTCCATTTCTACGCATTCAAGACCTACTACCTTACCGTTTTCATCACCGATAACTTTAACAGGATTATTTAAGAGCTTGAAATTTACTCCCTCTTCCTTAGCGTGGTGAATTTCCTCGTTACGGGCAGGCATTTCCTCTTCGCTTCTTCTGTAAACAATGTAAACATTATCAGCACCAAGACGGAGAGCACTTCTTGCAGCATCCATTGCAACGTTGCCGCCGCCGACTACAGCTACATTCTTCGGACGAATTATAGGTGTATCGTACTCTTCCTTGTATGCTTTCATAAGGTTAATTCTTGTAAGGAACTCGTTAGCGGAGTAAACACCGATAAGACCTTCGCCCTCCATACCCATAAAGTTAGGAAGACCTGCACCAGTGCCTACAAATACAGCTTCATAGCCGTCCTCGAAAAGTTCGTCAATAGACATAACTCTTCCCATAACCATATTGGTTTTTATATCTACACCCAAATCCTTAAGTCCGCTGATTTCTTTCTGTACGATAGCTTTCGGAAGTCTGAACTCGGGAATGCCGTACATAAGTACGCCGCCTGCGGTGTGGAATGCTTCAAATACAGTCACCTCATAACCCTGCTTTGCAAGCGTGCCTGCACATGTAAGACCTGCCGGACCCGAACCGATAACAGCAACTCTGTGACCGTTGCTCTCGGGCTTCTCTGCCTTTTCGGTTGCATTTTTCATATGATAGTCGGCAACGAATCTTTCAAGACGACCAATGCCGACACTCTCTGTTTTAATACCTCTTACGCACTTTGACTCACACTGAGTTTCTTGCGGACAGACTCTGCCGCATACAGCCGGAAGTGAACTTGCAGTTGTAATTACAGAATAAGCTTCTTCAAAGTTGCCCTCTTTAACCTGTGCGATAAAATCCGGAATCGGAACGTTTACGGGGCAGCCGCTTACGCAAGGCTTGTTCTTACAGTTAAGACATCTTGTAGCCTCGTTAATTGCCATTTCCTCGGTGTAACCGATAGCAACCTCTTCAAAATTCTTATTTCTTACATTAGGGTCTTGCTCCGGCATAGCAGTTTTTGTCGGACACATATTCGGCTTTGCCATAATCATTTCACCTCCGCATTATTAACAAGTCTGCAATTCTTCTCTCTTGCACTCTGCTCGAGATTTCTGTATGTTACGTTACGCTTCATAAGCTCCTCGTAATCAACCTCGTGACCGTCAAAATCAGGACCATCTACGCATGCAAACTTGGTTTTTCCGCCTACGGTAATACGACAGCCGCCGCACATACCCGTACCGTCAATCATAATTGGGTTCATTGAAACGATAGTCTTGATACCGTAAGGTTTTGTAAGATTGCTAACGGCTCTCATCATCGGCACAGGACCTATTGCGATAACGAGGTCGTACTCAACACCGTTCTTGATGTTGTCTTCGAGAGCGTTTGTAACGAAGCCTTTGTTGCCGTTTGAGCCGTCGTCTGTCATAAGATATAGGTTATCGCTTGCGGCTTTCATTTCGTCCTCGAGAATGATAAGTTCGGTATTTCTGAAGCCTGCAATAATGTCAACGGCAGTACCCATATTGTGAAGAGCCTTTGCCTGCGGATATGCAATCGCACAGCCTGCACCGCCGCCGATAACGGCAACTTTTTTGTAGCCCTCAAGTTCGCTCGGAACTCCGAGCGGACCTACAAAGTCGAGAATATACTCTCCCTCGTTAAGAGTATCGAGAAGCAACGTGCTTGCTCCGACTTTCTGATAAATAATTGTGACAGAACCTTTCTCTGCATCGTAATCTGCGATTGTGAGCGGAACTCTTTCACCGAACTCGTCAACTCTGAAAATGATAAACTGA
>CACWTQ010000084.1 GCA_902763835.1 uncultured Ruminococcus sp.
TGATTTTGATTAAATGAATTTGTGAATTTCCTGATTAAACCGACTTCCGGTCGGGTGAGAAAATAGAGTTCACAATAAACTATCTACACGTGTTAAAAAAAGGATGGATCGGAAAAATGAAGAAGAAAGAAACTAAACCAAAAACCGCCACCGACTTGAAAGAAATGTTTGCGGCGATGCAGGAGCTTGAAAAAACCAAAGGTATTCCTATGGATACTATGCTCGAAAACATTAAAAAGTCTATAGAAAAGGCTTGTAAGAGCAATTACAATAATGATGATGTTGTGTTTGCCGTTGATGTTGAAAAGGGTATTTTTCAAGCGTACATTCAGAAGACTGTTGTCGAGGAAGTTACCGACCCCGACCGTGAGGTTGACGAGAAGCTCGGCAGAGATCTTGATATTCGTGCTGTTATCGGCAGTAAGGTGAGAATTCCTGTTGATACTAAGAACCTCGGAAGAATTTCAGTTCAGAATGCGAGAAGTGTTATCCGTCAGGGTATTCGTGACAAGGAAAGAGAAATTACTCTCAAAGAGTTCAAGGAAAAGGAAAACGAAATCGTCACCGCTGTTGTTGAGAATATCGACCCCGTTACAGGCAACGCATCTATCAGAATCGATAAGTCTATCGCAACGCTCACCAAGGCGGAGCAGGTCGGCATTGAAGACCTTAAAGAGGGCGACAGCGTGAGAGTGTATGTTGCCGAGGTTAAGGAGCAGGAGCCGGGAAAGAAAGGCAAGAACAAGGGTCCTCGTGCTATTATCAGCCGTACTTCAAACGAGTTTGTGAAAAGACTTTTTGAACTTGAAGTTCCCGAAATTTATGATGGTGTTGTCGTTATTAAGTCTATCGCAAGAGAAGCAGGTTCAAGAACTAAGCTTGCAGTTCAGAGTACTAATCCCGATGTTGACTCTGTAGGTGCTTGTATAGGTGCAAGAGGTGTAAGAGTTGCGAAAATCGTTGAGGAGCTCGGCGGCGAGAAGATTGATATTATCGAGTATAAGGAGAAGCCCGAAGAGTTTATCGCTGCGGCTTTGTCACCTGCAAATGTTGTAAAGGTTGAAGTCCTTGACGAAGAGAATAAATCCTGCCGTGTGACTGTTCCCGACAGTCAGCTTTCACTCGCTATCGGTAACAGAGGTCAGAATGCACGTCTTGCCGCAAGACTTACAAGCTGGAAAGTTGATATCCGTCCCGAGAGCGGTTTCTACGGTGAAGACGAAAAAGAAAATGATGGTGAAGAACTTATTGCCGAAAACGGTGAGGAGCTTCTCGAAAGCACTGAAACCGTAAACGATGCTTTTTCCGAAGATGAAGAGGTTATTGCAGATTTTGATGGGAATGAAGCTGTAACGGAAGATACTCTTTCCGAAGAAACAGTAACAGAAGAGAATATGGACGAAGTTGCCGAAAAAGAAACGGTAACAGAGGAAACTGCAGAAGAAAATTCCAAAGAGAGCGATAATTCCGAAAACTACGACAATGAGAAAGAGCCAAAGGACGAAGAAAAGGATAGTGCAGTATCCGAGTAATATATTTTGAAAGGCGGAATGACTGTGGTTAAGAAAAAAATTCCTTTGCGTAAATGTAGCGGCTGCGGTGAGATGAAGCCGAAAAAGGAGCTTATCCGTGTTGTTAAAGCACCCGAGATTAAGGACGAGAACGGAAATGTTGTCGCTCAGGGGGATATCTCCCTTGACCTCACAGGAAAGAAGCCGGGCAGAGGTGCGTATGTGTGCAGAAGTGCGGAGTGCCTGAGGCTTGCAAGAAAGGCAAGACGTTTTGAACGTGCGTTTTCGTGTAAGATTCCCGACAGCGTATATGACGGTATGGAGGAGGCACTGGCGGCAAATGAACAGTAACACTCTTAATTTTTTCGGCTTGATACGAAGAGCCGGAAAGCTTACGATAGGCTGTGACCCTGCTGTTGATTCTATGAAAAAGGGTACAGCGAAGCTTGTGGTTATGGCGGGCGATATTTCCAAAAATACCAAAAAGACTGTACTTAAAAATGCTGAGGAATACGGCGTGCATACTATTATAGTGAATTGTACTAAGGACGAACTCAGCTATGCAGTAGGAAAACTGGCTGCGGTTGTTTCCGTTGATGATGATGGGTTTGCAGGAAGTTTAGAGAAAAAGCTTGCCGATGATAAGGAGGAATGTCAATATGATGATTAAATATAAGGTTAGCGAGATTGCCAAGGATTTAAAGGTTGCGGCTAAGGATATTGCTGCCGCACTTGCGGAGCATTCGGGCGGCAATGCCAAGAAAAAGAATGCACAGTCTACCCTTACAGAGGAAGAGCTTAATATTGTTTTTGAGCATTTCACTCAGAAGAATAAGGGGGAAAATTTTGAGGCTTATGCAGCACTGCATAAAGAAATTTCGACTGAGGTTAAATCCGAGCCGAATAAGGATAAGGACGGCAAGAAGCAGGGAGAAAGAAAGCTGTTCCAGAGAAACGATAAGCAGAAGAAGAATCAGAACAATAATCAGAAGTTCGATGATAAGCCGAAGAACGACAACAGAAAGAAGAACGAGAAACCCGAGCAGAAGAATACTCCGGTTAAGGAGAAAACTCAGAATGCACGGAATACCCCGGCTAAAGAGCAAGCTCCTAAGAGTAACGCAAGTGCGAACAGCACTGCAAACACGAATGTCAATAAAAACAACATTGTATCCGCAGAAGAGAGCAGCGGCACAACAAGCGGCAGACGTTCAAGAGTTATCGATACAAGAGCAGGCGGTACTAACATCAATATTGATAAGTACAGCGAAAAATATGATGACCTTGCCAATCAGAAGATGAAGACAGACAACACTGTCAGTAAGCAGAAAATAAACCAGAAGTCGCAGAGAAAGGGCAAGCCGAGAAATTCCCGTAAGGAGACGGAGCAGGAGCGTTTGAAGAGAATCGCTGCCGAGAGAAAGAGCAAGCCGATTACTGTTTCTATCCCCGATGAGATTGTAGTTTCCGAGCTTGCTATGAGATTGAAAGTTACGGCTTCCGAGGTTGTAAAGGTTCTTTTCTCAATGGGTCAAATGGCTACGGTTAATGACGTTATCGATTTTGATACGGCTTCACTTGCGGCTATGGAGCTTCATGCAAAGGTTGAACACGAGGTTGTTGTTACTATCGAGGAAAGAATTATCGACGACAGCGAGGACGCAGACGAGAATCTTGTTGAGAGAGCCCCCGTTGTTGTAGTTATGGGTCACGTTGACCACGGTAAAACTTCACTTCTCGACGCTATCAGAGAAGAGAATGTTACAGCTACAGAGGCAGGCGGTATCACACAGCATATCGGTGCATACCGTGCTCAGGTAAACGGCAGAGAGATAACATTCCTCGATACTCCGGGTCACGAAGCTTTCACAACTATGAGAGCAAGAGGTGCCCAGGTTACGGATATCGCAATTCTTGTAGTTGCGGCAGATGACGGTATTATGCCCCAGACAGTTGAAGCTATCAACCACGCCAAAGCGGCGAATGTTTCGATTATTGTTGCTATCAATAAGATAGATAAGGACGGTGCAAATATCGACCTTGTTAAACAGCAGCTTACCGAGTACAATATAGTTCCCGAGGAATGGGGCGGAGATGTTCCTTGTATTCCCGTTTCCGCAAAGAAAAAAGAGGGCATTGAGGATTTGCTTGAAATGGTACTACTTGTTGCGGATATGAAAGAGCTTAAAGCCAACCCCGACAGAGCGGCTAAGGGTACTGTTATCGAAGCAAGACTTGACAAGGGCAGAGGTCCCGTGGCGACTATGCTTGTTCAGAATGGTACGCTTAAAGTCGGTGATATCGTAGTAGCAGGTACGTCTGTAGGTAAAGTAAGAGCTATGACTAATTATCGTGGCGAAAGAGTTAAGTCGGCAGGTCCGTCTTATCCTGTTGAGATTACGGGTCTTGACGAAGCACCGACAGGCGGCGATGTGTTCAACGCAGTTTCGGACGAACGTCTTGCAAGAGAGCTTGTAGAGCAGCGTAAGTCTAAGGCTAAGGAAGAGCAGTTCAATGCTCAGAAGCCTAGCGTTATCACACTTGACAATCTCTTTGACCAGATGCAGCAGGGCGATGTTAAGGAGCTTAAGATTATCGTTAAGGCAGATGTTCAGGGTTCTGTTGAAGCAGTTAAGCAGTCGCTTGAAAAGCTGTCGAATGATGAAGTTAAGGTTAATGTAATTCACGGTGCGGTAGGTGCGATAAGAGAATCCGACGTTATGCTTGCGTCTGCGTCAAGTGCTATTATTGTAGGTTTTAATGTTCGTCCCGACCCTGTTGCGGAGGAGAATGCAAAGCGTGACGGTGTAGACCTCAGATGTTACAGAATCATTTACGACTGCATTGAAGAGATTGAAAGTGCAATGAAAGGTATGCTTGCACCTAAGACAAGAGAAGTTGTTCTCGGTCGTGCGGAGTGCCGAAATGTATTCAAGGTAAAGAATGTCGGAGCTATTGCGGGTTCGTATGTGCTTTCGGGTAAGGTTGCAAGAAATTCTCAGGTAAGAGTTGTTCGTGACGGTATAGTTATCTTTGAGGATACTATGAGTTCACTCCAGAGATTCAAAGACGCTGTTAAGGAAGTTGCCGCAGGCTACGAATGCGGTATCGGCCTGGAGAAGTTCAGCGACATCAAAGAGGGTGATATACTGGAGTCGTTCATTATCGAAGAATACCGAGATGAATAATAAAGAATAGACAATAAAGAATAATTGCGGCGGCAGCCTACAGCTGCATTTTATAGATGTTTTTGTTCAATTTAAATTCTATAAAATTATGTTAAGAGTGAATATTTGCGGATTGGTTTTTCATTGCGTATTAATATTCACTTTTGACTAATAATAACTTTGTTGATATAATCAAACAATAAAAAGGAGTAATATTTTATATATGGCAAGTCACAGAATGGGCAGAACCACAGAGGACATCAAGCGTGAGCTTACCGCCGTCTTGCGTGAGCTTAAAGACCCTCGTGTGGCTAATGCAATGATTAGTATAGTAAGAGTTGAGGTTTCAAACGATCTCAGTTATTGTAAGGTTTACGTCAGTGCTATGGAGGGGCTTGACAGAGCTAATGAAGCTGTTAAGGGTCTTAAGTCCGCAAGCGGATTTATTCGTCACGAAATTGGGTCAAGACTTACTCTCCGCCACGTGCCGACGATGATTTTTGAAGCTACCGATTCAATTGAGTACAGTGCGAATATTTCACATATTCTCAGTGAATTGGATATAAAGGACAATGAAGAAGATGATGAACAGTCTGAATGAAATTGCAGAATACCTGAAAAGTAAGGATAATTTCGTTATCCTTACTCATCAGTATCCCGACGGAGATACTTTGGGTTCGGCTTTCGCTTTGTGCAGAGCATTACGGAAACTGGGTAAAAAGTCAAGGGTTATTGTAAACGGTAATCTTGCGAAAAAATTCGAGTACCTTGCAAAGAATATGGAGGAGCAGGATTTTGAATATCAGACTGTCGTTACGGTTGATATTGCTTCCGCTTCTCTTCTCGGTGATTTAAGAAACGAGTTTGAAAATATTGTAGATGTGAGCGTTGACCACCACGGTATGAATGCTCCGTTTGCGAAAATGACTTATGTAGACGCAAATGCGGCGGCTAACACGGAGAATATTTATAAGCTTGTGAAAATTCTCGGTGTCGAGATTGACAAAGATATTGCAAATTGTATTTATACGGGGCTTTGCACCGATACAGGATGCTTTAAATTTACGAATGTCACTCCCAATACAATGAGAATTGCAGCCGATTTAATGGAACTCGGCTGCGACAGTGCGTGGATAAACCGTATTATGTTTGATACAAAATCAATGGCGAGAATCCGCATTGAGCGTGCGGTGCTGAATACCTTGACTACACACTGTAATGATAAAATCGCCGTGATTTATACTACCCTTGCAATGGAACAGGAAACAGGTGCGGGAGAATCAGATATGGACGGTCTTGCGGCTATTCCAAGACAGATTGAGGGAGTTGTAATCGGTATAACGATTAAGGAAAAGGGCGAGAATTATTTCAGAATCAGCGTGAGGACATTGGACGGAAATAATGCGGCAAGTATTTGTAAGAACTTCGGGGGCGGAGGTCATGCGGCGGCAGGCGGCTGTGCGATTAACGGTACTCTTGAAGAGGTTAAGGAGAAGATTTTAAAAGCAGCGGAAGAGGAATTAATGCGTAATTAGTAATGCGTAATTAGTAATGCGTAATTATTTTCGGTTTTGGTGTGGGGAAGTTAATTTGTAACAGAAAAGTTTTGCATCGGCAGGAAATACGTGAAGCTAGTTATTCGTAAATATAACTATGTAAACCCGCCCTAAAGTTTTTATAAAGTATTTGATATGACTGTTACCGTACGAATAAAATAGGTCTAAAACTACCGAATATAATAAACTATTGGTCGGGTACGTAAAGTTATTTTAAGAAAGACTATCTTCACGTATTAAAAAAATGGAGAATAAATAATGAACGGAATAATTGTGATAAATAAGCCGCAGAATTTTACATCGTTTGATGTTGTGGCAGTTATGCGGAGATTGTGCGGTCAGCGGAAAATCGGTCATACAGGTACGCTTGACCCAATGGCAACGGGAGTTCTTCCTCTTCTGCTCGGCAACGCTGCAAAGGCTCAGGATATTCTACCTGACAGCGATAAAGAGTATGTCGCACAGTTTAAGCTCGGCATTACAACGGATACTCTCGATATCTGGGGCGAGGTTCTCGAAGAAAAAAACGTAAACGCAAACATTGACGATATTCTTTCCCTTATCCCGAAATACTCGGGCGAGATAACTCAGATACCGCCGATGTACTCTGCCGTTAAAAAGGACGGTGTTCGATTGTACGACCTTGCACGTCGGGGAATAGAGGTAGAGCGTGAGGAAAGGAAAGTCACAATTTCACAGCTTAAGCTTCTGAGTTATGACGATGAAACTTTTTCGGGTCAGCTCAAAATTGCCTGCTCAAAGGGTACTTACATAAGAACACTTATTGACGATATCGGAAAAGATTTGGGCTGCGGTGCCGTTATGACTTCTCTTGTCAGGACTAAAGCCTGCGGCTTTACTCTGGAAGATTCTGTGACGCTTGACGAGCTTCGTACTCTTTCAAAAGAGGGGGAATGTCCCGAAAATACAATCGGTCTTTTGAGGTCAAGCGAGAGTTTGTTTGACGTTTACAGAAAAATTTACGTCAGCGAAAAACAGACACAAAGATTTTTAAACGGAAATCCTCTTGATATTGAGCGAACCGCCGTAAAGAAAAGTACCGAGGACGGCGAGATTCTGAGAGTATGCGACCACAACGGAAATTTTCTCGGGTTGGGTAAGGTTAATCTGGATACGGGACTTATCAAGATTTTCAAGCTTTTTCCGTCGGATTAAAATAATAATATAGGAGTAAAGTAAAATATGAAAAAGTTAATTTCTGCTTTTATGATTGCCGCTATGGTTTTATCTGTGGCAATGTTTACAGGCTGCAATGATATTACAAATGATACTTCAAGCGATACAGCCAACGTTTCAAGTGACAGCAAGGAAAGTTCCGACAGTGCCGACAGCGGTTTTAATAATTTCGTTTTATATATGGAGGAAGGCGGATTTATCAAGGGTAACGGAGATGAATTGACAGCATCTGTTATCGGTGCGGAGTACGGCAAAAGATATACTGCATCTTCGGGCGGTTCTAAAATTTACGTTGAGCTTTACGAGTATAAAGATATCAATTCGGAGATTGCGTTAAAGATTCTGAGTGAAGCAAAGAACAGCGGAACGTTCAGTCTTTATAAAGACCTTTCAACGGAAAATACCGTTGCGGCAGTGAGTGCCGATGGAAAATATCTTATGCTTTATACGGATTCTTCCACAAATGCAAACAATGTTCAGACTAAGAATGATGCGGTTGAAGCAGTGAAAAGCTATGGAAAATAATTTTGACAGACCATATGTGTAATGCCGTAATTCGTAATGCGTAATCATTGAGTTTTTGGTGGTTGGAAGTCCGTCTACAGCGAAAAGTTAGGAATTGTACAGGCTCTAAGGATATAATAAAACAACCGTTCTTGCAGTTTGTGTTGCAGGAACGGTTGTTTTTTGTTAAATCTACCGAAATTATACCGTTATCTCAATAATATTCCCCTCAATTCCGACAACACAGCTTTCGTAATATCCGTCGCCTGTTACTCTTGGATTGCTCAGAATCTCATATCCGTCATTTTTGAGAGTTTCGGTCAGACTGTTCACACGCTCACGGCTTCCCACGCTGAAAGCAATGTGAATATATCCCGAATTGTATATATTCTTATTATGTAATATGATTTCCGGACGTGTCATAATTTCAAGCCTTGCACCATCATCAAAACTCAGAAAGTATGATTTGAAATCAGTCTTTTTATTATGGTACATATCATTTGATACTGCACCGAAATATTTCTCAAAGAAATATTTTGTTCGTTCCAAATCATTGACATACATTGCAATATGTTCAATTTTCATTATATTATCTCCTTTCAATATAATATATTATCAACCAACTGTATTTTTTATTTGACAATACAGAAAAAGGCAGACCCGAACACAATTTCCCGAGTCTGCCTTAGGAACTGTCAGAAAATAACTTGAACATTTATACTTGTCTAATTTGCCCTGTGTGTCGTTACAACACCTTGAAATACGTCAGTATTCCTGCGGTTCTGTAAAGCTAAAAATTAAAAGAGCCGATTCTATAATAATTTATCGGTCGGGTACGTGAAGCTATTTCTTAAAAAGACTTTCTTCACGTATCTCCTGCGGGCGTTGCCCGCCGCTTAGTTGTTGATGAGCTTATCCTCATTAGACCAGCTGTAAAGTTTTCTAACTTCCTCACCAATAACCTCCGACGGAGCTTCGGCAGCCTTTCTTCTCATAGCACGGAAGTGTGCCTGACCGCCTGCCGGTGACATATCAAGCAAGAAGTCCTTAGCAAATGTACCGTCCTGAATGTCGGAAAGAATCTTCTTCATAGCAGCCTTTGTTTCATCTGTGATGATCTTCGGACCTGTGATGTAGTCGCCGTACTCTGCTGTGTTGGAGATAGAATATCTCATACCTGCAAAGCCTGACTGATAGATAAGGTCAACGATAAGCTTCATCTCGTGAATACACTCAAAGTAAGCATTTCTCGGGTCGTAACCTGCCTCGCAGAGTGTTTCAAAGCCTGCCTGCATAAGTGCACAAACACCACCGCAGAGAACAGCTTGCTCACCGAAGAGGTCTGTTTCTGTTTCTGTTCTGAAAGTAGTTTCGAGAACGCCTGCTCTTGCACCGCCGATACCGAGAGCGTAAGCGAGAGCTCTGTCCTTAGCCTTGCCTGTAGCGTCCTGCTGAACGGCAACAAGACACGGAACACCCTTGCCCTCCTGATACTCGCTTCTTACTGTGTGACCCGGTCCTTTAGGAGCAATCATTGTAACGTCAACGTCTGCCGGGGGAACGATCTGACCGAAGTGAATAGCGAAGCCGTGAGCGAACATAAGCATATTGCCTGCTTCAAGGTTCGGCTCGATGTCTTTCTTGTACATTGCAGCCTGCTTTTCGTCGTTAATAAGAATCATAATGATGTCTGCACGCTTTGCAGCCTCGGCAGCTGTGAATACCTCAAAGCCCTGAGCCTCAGCCTTTGCCCAAGACTTACTGCCCTCGTAAAGACCAATGATAACATTGCAGCCCGACTCCTTAAGGTTAAGAGCGTGAGCGTGACCCTGACTGCCGTAACCGATAATTGCAATTGTTTGTCCGTCGAGCAAAGAAAGGTTACAGTCCGACTGATAATAGATAGGTGCTTTCATATTAGCTTTGTAGTCAACCATTTTGATTATCCTCCTTACCGCTTTATTTTGCGGTATTAATTAAATTTATTTTAATATGTGCTTATTGCGTAAACGCAATCTCTGCATATTGCCTTAACTATTATATCACTATTGTCTTTTTTTTGCAAGTCTATTAGAAAAATTATACGGTTTTTTAGTATATAAAAAGAGAGCCGCAGATGCAGCTCTCTGTAAGAATAGCCATAGCGAAATTATCAGTCGCTAGTGTAAGGCAAAAGAGCCAAATGTCTAGCTCTCTTGATAGCAACTGTAAGACCTCTCTGATGATGTGCACATGTACCGGTAACACGTCTTGGCAAAATCTTTGCTCTCTCAGAAAGGTAGCGGCGAAGCTTGCCGATATCCTTATAGTCGATTACGTCTACCTTATCAACGCAGAACGCACAAACCTTTTTACGACCCTTGCGGCCTCTGCGGTTATCTCTCTCCGGTCTGTCTGCCATTTTTATCGCTCCTTTTCATCATATTTTAATAAGGATTTCACTCTTTTTAGAATGGGAGGTCGTCGTCAAGCGGCAACTCCTCAAAATCACTTGCACTTCCGTTTGAATATGTCGGTGCAGGAGCTGAATCCTGTCTTGGTGCAGAATTGTAGCTGTTGTTATTATAGCTGCTTCCGCCGTTGTTGTTCGGCTGGTAGCTGCTGCCCGAATAGCTGCTGCCCTGATGTGAGCCGCCGCCATCTCTTCTGTCACCTGTAAAGTTTACGTTGTCCACAACTACTTCGGTAGTATATCTCTTGTTGCCGTTGTTGTCGGTATAAGAACCTGTTTGAATAGAACCGTTGACTGCCACAAGCTGTCCTTTAACAAAGTAACGGCTTATAAATTCGGCAGTCTGCCGCCAAGCGGTACAGTTGATAAAATCAGCCTGTCGCTCAGTACCCGGTTTTGCATAATTACGGTCAACCGCAATTGTGAAACGGCAAACGGAAATACCGTTCGGAGTTGTGCGAAGCTCGGGGTCGGCTGTAAGCCTGCCCATAAGAACTACGATATTAAGCATATTCGTATCCTCCCATTAAGCTTCTTTTTTGATGATCAACGAACGAAGAACTCCGTCTGTAATCTTGTATCTTCTGTCGAGCTCTGCCGGGAAATCAGCGTCGCTTGTGAAGTTGTAAAGAACATAGTAGCCTTCTGTTTCCTTATTGATCTGATAAGCAAGGGCTCTCTTGCCCCACTCGTCAACGCTATCAAGAGCAGCGTGTCTTTCGATAACACCCTTAAAGTACTCTACTACTTTAGCGATACCCTCTTCGCTCAGCTTTGCGGAAACTACAAGAACAGACTCATATGCAGACTGTAAATTTTCCATTATTAGCACCTCCTTTTGGACTTTGGCCCCGCTCACACGGAGCAAGGAGTTATTCACATACAGAATAACATATAAATTATACACAAACTTTCAAAAAAAGTCAAGAAAAATTTTCAAAAAAGATTACGAATTTGTAAAAGAATTTTTGTTTAAAACATCAATTTTTTTCCGTATCTCACTGTTGGAATCAAATCTGCATTCCGCAATCATATCGCCGCTCATTAAATTTCTCTTTGCGAGTTCATCGACAATATTCTCACGGCAGCACGAACAGAGTGATTTTTCGTAAGCAAACATCAGCAAATCGTTCAGAAGAGTATTAGAATTAACAATCTCCTCGGCTGTGTCTATAATTTTAAACATCACACTGTGCCAGCCACTTTCGCTGTCAATGTCGATTTCAAGACTGTTTAGGTGATTGAAAATAATATCCCTGTCACTTTCACGGCAGTTGTAAATCAGAGTTTCAAGCAGATATTTTGAATTGTCCTTTTTAACGAGATTTTTGGCGGTGGGGGAGGGACGTTCCTTTTTTTCAAAATGCTTGTCGGGAGTGTTAAGAACTCTGTTAAAACGTCTTATTTCTTCCGAATCCTTACCGTGCTTTTCAAGTTCTTCTTTAAGAAAATCCTCTCCGTACTTTTCTTTTGTTTCATCATAAAACCACCCAAAAAGCAACTTCAAATCCTCATCGCAAGTTTCCTCACACTTTAGAAAATACTCTCCGATATCTCTGAAAATTTTCAGTGCAATCTTGAATATTCCTATCTGCATTAAAGTTATTGAAAGATATTCAAAACAGTCAATAGAAGCGTTTTCTTTTGTCATAATTTCGGAATACAATTCACAGTATTTTTTTTCAATTGCGGAACGTGCGGTTTTATCCTCGTCATATTCCCAGAACAGTCTTATGAAATCACACAAATGACATATTGTATGCCAATCATTATTTATATCGTTGGTGAGAAATTTTTCAACGGCTTTTTCCAAAAACCATTTGTTTTCACCGTACTCCCAGACAAGATTGTACATATAATAACCACGTGAACCCTCGCACTGCATATCAAACGAAATGTCATTCAAACAGCCGTAAAGCAGTACGTCACGGAAATTCTCGCCGCTGTTTTTAAGCAGCATTGCGGCTCTTCCGTGACCTGCGAGCATATAATGCTTAAACTCTTCTTTTTTATCCATAAACTCTCCTTTTATACAAAATAATTGACAACCATAAACAAACCGAAAAGAATAAATGACGCTCCTACTATTTTCATAAACTTAATCCGTGACTTTTCCCTTTCAACCTCGAAAATCTCCTCGGGCTGGTCGGGGTCTATAAGCAGCTCGGTGTCCTTTCCTTTGGTCGGCTTTTCGTCATACTCTTCCTTTGACTGTACCTTATAGATTTTTCCTCTGAACTTAAATTCATACGTTGCAAAATAAGTTCTCCAATCACCTCGTGCTTTATCGGAGTGAACAATCTCTTTTACCTCGGAAAGAATAGCGGAAACTTTTTCCGTTATTTTAGGCTTTCTCAGTTTGAATTGTTTCGGGTAACCGAAAAAACACCATAAGCCGAATCCGAAAAATATTGCATCTATTATCCAGATAATCATTTTCCGATAAAATTTCGACAGCAATATAAATGTTGTCATTATCAGCAAAAAGATAAATGCACCAAGAATAATTTTAAATATTTTGTTGTTTAAATCTTCCTGTTTGCTTTTCATAAAAATACTCCTTTCAAGCAGGCATTGCCCATTGAATTACGAATGAAAAAATGATAAAATCGTAAAAATAATTGTAAAAACAATTAATACAATACCGGCTATTCTTGATGACTGAATGCGTGAGTTTTCCAATTCAATTTCGTAAATTTCCGTAGGTTCATCAGGGTTAGGAACTGTCAGAAAATAACTTGAACATTTATACTTGTCTAATTTGCCCTGTGTGTCGTTACAACACCTTGAAATACGTCAGTATTCCTGCGGTGTCTTATTTCCCAACAGTTCCTTAATCAAAAGCTTTGAATCGGTGTCTTTTTTCGGTTTTTTGCCATAGTTGTGTTTTGATTTTGTACTGTAGGTGCAGTTGTTAAAGGTATATTGCATAATAGCTTGTGCTGTCATCGTTTGAATAAACTTTTCAAATATCTGTTTTCTTAATTTTAACAATAATTTATGAATTGCGTATGAATTTTATAAATTATCTAACGGAAAAGCCGTGACAGTAAACACCGTCACGGCGAAAAAATATAACAATCAAATTAAAATAAGGCAATAAAGTTTGACTGTATTTATAGCTTTGAGCTTCGACCCTCGCCCGTCACCGCTTGGCGATTAATATCTGTATGGTTCTCCGTCTTTGTTGGTGCGGATAAGCTCGAACCAGAACGTTGTGCCTTTTCCCAGCGTGCTGAATACTCCGTATTGTGCCTTGTGAAGCTTCAGAACAGTCTTAACAATCGATAAACCAAGACCCGTTCCGATTTTAGCACTCCTGTGAGATTTATCAACCTTGTAGTATCTGTCCCAGATGTTTTTCAGCTTGTCGGGTGGAATACCGGGTCCCGAATCGATAACCTCAATTCGCACTCTGTCTTCCTGACAGCTCTGACGTACTCTTATAGCCTTGCTCTCACCGCTGTAATTAACGGCATTGTTTACAAGATTATATACAACCTGCGATATTTTGAGCTGGTCGGCATAAACATAAACGTCCTCTTCATAGTCAAAGTCAAAGGTAAAGCCGTCTTGTTCCTTAAGCTTGTTGTATCTGCCGAACATATCTTTAATTGTGTCGGTTATACAGAACGTTGTGGCTTCAAGCTTCATTGTGCCTGCTTCAATCTTTGAAATGTCGATAAGGTCGCTTACAAGACTGCTCAGACGTGTCGCTTCGTCAATGATAATCTGAATGTTCTCGGGAGTGTTCTCACCGGGGATATCCCTCATAACCTCGCCGTAACCCGTGATAAGCGTAAGCGGAGTTCTCAAATCGTGGGATACGTTCGCTATAAGATCTTTACGCATTTGGTCAACCTGCGACAGCTCGCTTGTCGCATAGTTAAGCGTTTCGCTCAGCTGGTCAACCTCTTTGTATGCACCACCGTTAAACACAACGTCGTAATTTCCCTCAGCAAGCTCCTTTGCGGAGTTGTTCATATTTTCGATAGGCGTTGCTATAAGCTTCGAGAAAAAAATCGTTATCGTAATTGAAATAACAATAAACGCAAATGTTAAAATATACAATTGATATCTCAAAGTCTGAACGGTACTGTGCGACGGTGTAACCACCGATTCAAGAAGCAAGAGATATTCCTTGCCGTTGTCGTCAACAAAGGTTGAGGAATGAATAAGGCTTTCCGCATTGTTTCGTTCAAGTGTGGGGGCAGTTCCGATAAAGTTTTCCGTATCGTAATTTTCATTGTGGGAATTGTTAAGATTATCTATTTCGTCAAAGCGGAAAAATTCCGTATCGGAGCTTTCGTATATAGATATTATATTTCCTTTATTATTCTTTGCGGAAGTGTAATACATATTCAGGTCTTTTGTTTCAAGCTCTTTTATTCGGCAGGACGGGTTCACAAAAAGAGAATAAACTTCCTTGTAGTTGCCGTAAACATCGTGAGTGCAGAGCATAACGCAGGTGTCGTTCTGTTCTGCGATAGTATCGAGATAATCGCTTATTCTGCTGTTGTTGATGTTCAGTTCAATACTTTGGGCACAGTTTGTGATATTTTTCGTCTTGATAGCCTTATAAAAGCTTCCGAGCAAAACTGTCTGAAATGTCCAGAGTATAATCAGGCTTATGGCGGAGAATGCGAAAAAACAACCGCTTAACCACAGCATAAGAGGATATTTCTTTGTTTTTTCTCCGTCGTTTTTAAATACAGCCTTGATATTCGACGGACTTAGTTTCCGCAGTTTTCTTAATATTTCATTAAACCTCAAATCGGTAACCTACCCCTCGGAGTGTTACTATACACTTGCTGTATTCACCAAGACTTTTTCTTAGAAGCTTAATGTGAGTATCGAGAGTTCTGTCATCGCCGAAGAAATCATAACCCCAAACGTGGTTGATAAGCTTTTCTCTTGAAAGAGCAATACCCTTATTCTTGACCATATAGAAGAACAGCTCGTATTCTTTCGGGGTCATATCAACACGATTGCCGTTAATTGTGACAATTCTCGCACTGAAGTCAACCACGAGATTTTCATATGTGAAGACATCTCTTTTCTGACCCTCGTCAAGAGCGGTTCTCTTCAGCACGGCATTAACTCTCATCATAAGTTCTTTCGGGGAGAACGGCTTAACTACGTAATCATCGATACCCAGCTCAAAGCCGTGAATCTTGTCGTACTCCTCTCCCCTTGCAGAAAGCATAATAATGGGGGTGGTGCTTCTTTTGCGAATCTCACGGCAGGCGGAGAAGCCGTCCAGCTCGGGCATCATAACGTCCATAATAATCAAATCAAACTGATTTCTTGTACATATGGAGATAGCCTCCAGACCGTCTGTTGCCTCGATAACATCGTGACCCTCAAAAATAGCATACTTCTTGATAAGCTCTCGTATTCTGTATTCATCGTCTACAACCAATATTTTACTCATATTCTTGTACCTTTCATTTAATTTTATTTTTTTGTACCCATAGTATACTCTTAATATTCACATAAGAAATCTTTATTATATTAATAATCTCAAAACAATGTGACACCTATGTGACGGCTATCGGAAATTTTCTCTATTTATATTTTAACACAGAAAATTTAATATTGAAATAGTTTGCGGAATATTTTATAATATTTTTATACAAATTTTTTTCGTGCCGGGACTTACCGAGAAACTTTATGATGTTTTTTAACAGAATTTATGTTTATAATCGGCAGTTTTAACTGGAATAAACATATTCGGTAAAATCACGGTGCAAGAAAGGACTGAAAACAAAAATGGATATCAGAGAAATTTCCGCAGAAGAAATTACACAGGCGGTTAAAAGGCTTTTTATGGAGTGCAATTATTACATTGGTGAGGATATTTCACAGGCTATCGAGAATGCTCAGAAGAACGAAGAACTTCAAATCGCAAAAGATGTTTTGCAGCAGCTTATCGACAACAACAGAATTGCAGCAGAGGAACAAATTCCGCTTTGTCAGGATACGGGAATGGCGGTGCTTTTCGTTGAGTACGGCGACAAGGTAGTCGTAAAGGACGGCAGCTTTAAGGCGGCAGTCGAAGAGGGAGTCCGCAGAGCGTACATTGACGGCTATCTGAGAAAGTCTGTAGTGACCGACCCTGTTTTCGACCGTAAAAATACAAAGGATAATACCCCTGCCGTTATCCATACGGAAATTGTTGAGGGTGACAAAATTCATATTGTCGCAGGCGGAAAGGGTTTCGGCAGTGAGAATATGTCGGCTATAAAAATGCTTACACCGTCCGCAGGAGTTGAGGGTGTGAAAAAATTCGTACTCGACACCGTGACACACGCAGGCCCAAATCCATGTCCTCCTATGGTTGTAGGTGTGGGAATAGGCGGTACGTTTGAAAAGGCTGCACAGCTTGCGAAAAGAGCAACCCTCCGCCCGATAAACACGTCTAACCCCGACGAGCGATACGCAAGCCTTGAAGAAGAGCTTCTCACGGAAATAAACAAGATGAACATAGGTCCTGCGGGACTTGGCGGAAAAACTTCCGCACTCGGACTTAACATTGAAACATACCCCACGCACATTGCAGGTATGCCTGTTGCGGTGAACATCTGCTGTCACGCTGCAAGACACAAGGAAGTAACTATTTGAGAGGGAGTACTACTATGAAGAAAATAACGTTTCCTATCACAAACGAACAGCTTAAGAATTTGAAATCGGGTGACAGAGTGCTTGCCACGGGTTACCTTTACACCGCACGAGATGCGGCTCACAAGAGAATGTACGAGCTTATCCAAAACGGTGAGAAGTTACCTATTGACATTAATGGTCAGACTATTTACTATGTTGGTGCTGCTCCGGCTAAACCGGGTTACGCTGTGGGTCCGTGCGGTCCTACGTCTTCGTACAGAATGGATAAGTATGCTCCGTCGCTCCTTGATTTGGGTTTAAAGGTTATGATAGGAAAGGGTATGCGTAATGATGAGGTTATTGCTTCAATGGTAAAAAACGGTGCGGTGTATCTTGTTGCAATCGGCGGTGCGGCGGCTTTGATTGCAAAGAGTATTAAAAAGAGTGAGCTTATCTGTTACGAGGATTTAGGCACGGAGGCGATTTATCGCTATGAAGTTGAGAATATGCCGCTTATTGTGGCTATAGATTCTGAGGGCAATAATGTCTATGTGCGTTAATATGAGGTCGGGAATGCTTAAACAAAACGAACACCTTGAACCCCTCGGAAACAATATCAGCGTTATTGTTTCGGAAGAAAACCATTTTTCTACCGATACTATTTTACTTGCAAACTTTTCTTCACCGAAAAAACACGAGAAAGTTATCGAACTCGGTGCAGGCTGCGGAACTATCTCTTTGATATGGTGCAGGAACATTCCTCCAAAATCCGTAACGTCGGTTGAAATTCAGCCCGAGGGTGCGGATATGCTTCAACGAAGTGTTGAGTATAATAATCTGTCAGATATAATCACGGTAATAAACGGAGATTTGCGGCAATTGCAGGGTCTTGTTGAGTTCGGGTCGTTTGATATGGTCGCTATGAATCCGCCTTACAAAATCGGCGGCGGCGGTATAGTAAATCCCGATAAGCAAAAGCGAATCGCACGTCACGAAACGGAATGTACTCTTGACGATATCACAAAAACTGCCGCAAAGTTATTGCGTTTTGGCGGAAGATTTTGTATTTGTCAGCGACCCGAACGGCTTACGGACGTTCTGGTGTCTATGAGAAATTCGGGCATAGAGCCGAAAAAATTACGGTTTGTACAGCAGAGAAAAGACAAAGCACCGAAATTGTTTTTGGCGGAGGGCAAGCGTGGCGGACAATCGGGCGGTTTGGTGACACTTCCAACACTGTTTATCGAGGGTGATAATTTTGAGCTGTCACAGGAAATGATTGATATTTACGGTGATTATAAGGAGAATTATTTATGAGCGGAGTTTTGTATGTAGTCGGTACACCTATCGGAAATTTGGGGGACTTTTCGCCCAGGGCGGTTGAGGTTCTGGAAAGCGTTGATTTTATCGCTGCCGAAGACACGAGAGTTACTCTTAAGCTGCTTAATCACTTTGACATAAAAAAGCCTATGATAAGCTACTTTGAGCATAACAAGCGTGAGCGTGGGGATATAATATGCAGCAAAATCGAGAGCGGCGAAAACTGTGCCATAGTCACGGACGCAGGTATGCCGTGCATATCCGACCCGGGCGAGGAGCTTATAAAGCAGTGTGCCGAAAGGGGCATTAAGACTGTTGTTGTGCCGGGTCCCAGTGCGGTAATTTCCGCATTGGCGGTGTCAGGACTTGCGACAGGAAGATTTACGTTTGAGGGATTTTTAAGCACAAACAAAAAGAGCCGTCTTGACCACCTCGAACAGCTAAAAAACGAAAAGCGTACTATGATTTTCTACGAAGCACCCCATAAGCTTTCCGGTACGCTAAACGACTTTTACAACGCTTTCGGCGGTGACAGGAAAATTTCTATTGTCCGTGAGATTACAAAAATTCACGAAGAGGTTATCCGTACCACTCTGCAAAAGGCGGTCGAGAATTACGGCGACGGTTCTTTAAGGGGGGAAATTGTGCTTGTGATTGAGGGTGCGGCTGAGGATATTGACAAGGAAGAGTTTACGATTGAAGAAGCCGTGGCTCTCGCAAAAAGATTCATTGAAGAGGGAAACTCAACCTCCGACAGTGCAAAGCAGGCGGCGAAGATTACGGGATTTAAGAAAAATGAGATTTATAAATTGTTAAGTAATGCGTAATTTTTATTTTGAGGTTTTTGAGTTTTTTACGAAAAACATTTGACTATATTGCGAATATGTAATATAATTAGATTGAGTACTTTTATGTACATTTACAGTTGCCCGAATTTTGCGGCAATTTGATTTATATAATTTTATTTGGAGGCTTTTTAGAAATGAGCAGAGTTTATAATTTTTCAGCAGGTCCGTCAATGCTCCCCGAAGCAGTGTTGACTAAGGCAGCGGCAGAAATGCTTGACTATGAGGGCAGCGGTCAGTCCGTTATGGAGATGTCGCACCGTTCAAAGGTTTACGATTCAATCATCAAGGAAGCTGAAAAGCTCCTCAGAGAGGTTATGCAGATTCCCGATAATTACAAGGTTCTCTTTCTCCAGGGCGGTGCTTCTTCACAGTTCGCTATGGTTCCTATGAACCTTATGACAAAGAACGGCAAGGCTGACTATGTTCTCACGGGTCAGTGGGCTACAAAGGCTTATAAGGAGGCTGCACGCTACGGTGATGTTGTCGCTGCGGCTTCTTCAAAGGATAAGACATTCTCTTATATTCCGAAGCTTGACAAGTCTTCTTTCAGACCCGATGCCGACTACGTTCACATTTGTATGAACAACACTATCTACGGCACTGTTTACCACGAGATTCCCGACACAGGCGACATTCCGCTTGTTGCAGATATTTCTTCGTGCATTCTCTCAAAGCCGATTGATGTTTCTAAATTTGCACTTCTTTATGCAGGAGCTCAGAAGAATATGGCACCGGCAGGCTTGACTGTTGTTATTGTAAGAGAGGATTTCATCGGCAATGCTATGGATATTACTCCGACAATGTTCAACTACAAGACACACGCAGACAACGGCTCAATGTTCAACACACCGCCCTGCTACACAATCTATATTGCAAAGCTTGTTCTTGAGTGGATTAAGAACGAAATCGGCGGTCTTGAGAAGATGCAGGAAATCAATGAGAAAAAGGCTGCTGTCCTTTACGATTATCTCGACAGCTCGAAGCTCTTCAAGGGTACTGTAGTTCCCGAAGACCGTTCTTTGATGAATGTTCCGTTTGTTACGGGCGACGAGGAGCTTGACGCTAAGTTCGTTAAAGAGGCAACGGCAGCAGGCTTTGTAAACATCAAGGGTCACAGAACAGTAGGCGGTATGAGAGCTTCTATTTACAATGCTATGCCTGTTGAGGGTGTTGAAAAGCTTGTTGCGTTTATGAAAGAGTTTGAAGAGAAAAATTCTTAATATATGCCATTAATGATTATAAAGTTCGGTTTACACGGGTGATATAGTGAAAATAGCTCTGACTGTAAATTATGTTCTCGATGTTGAAGATATAAATGATTTTTATTCTCCCGCAAAAGGCGGCGGTCGAAAATTGCTTGAAAGCATTGACAAGGAATTAAACGACAAATTTCCTAAAGAAATACATCTTTCGGAAAAAGTAAAAGGTACACGCAATTGTCTTTCAAATATTCCTCTTATTGAAAATAAGAATTATCTCAGGTGTGATTGCTGCGGAAAATATCTTTCGATATCGAAAAACGTTTATCTTGGTCTTGACTATCTGACAGAGGTAAATGGCAGAACTTTATGCAAATCCTGTGAGTGGGAATTTAGACCTGAGTCTGATTTTCACTGATTAAAATTTAAATCATTATTCTATTATTTAACTATTCACTCTTCTTTGAATAAAACAATTGAAGAGTGAACATAGAATAGTGAAAAAGCAGATTAAAATAAACTTATGATAGAGTAACCTAAAATTACCGACTAAGGAACTGTCAGAAAATAACTTGAACATTTATACTTGTCTAATTTGCCCTGTGTGTCGTTACAACACCTTGAAATACGTCAGTATTCCTGCGGTAGTATTCCTGCGGTGTTGTGCCTAACACAGAACAAATTATCCTGCGTCTAAATTGTTCAATTTATTTCCCAACAGTTCCTAAAACAAACTTGCGGTCGGGTACGTGAAGTTACGATAAAGATGACTATCTTCACGTGTTAAAAAAATGGAGATGATGATAATGTACAATATTTTGACTTTAAATAAAATTGCTAAAATAGGTCTTGCACAGCTCGGAGATAATTACGCTGTTGCAGACGATACAGCCAACCCCGATGCCGTTCTCGTTCGTTCGGCTTCAATGCACGACACCGAACTCCCCGAGAGTTTGCTCGCTATTGCAAGAGCAGGTGCAGGCACTAACAATATTCCGATTGACAAATGCACTCAGAAAGGTATTGTAGTTTTCAATACTCCCGGTGCTAACGCTAACGCTGTTAAGGAGCTTGTTATTGCAGGTATGCTTATTTCTTCGAGAGATGTTCTCGGTGGTATCGAGTGGGCAAAAACTCTCAAAGGCAACGGTGACCAAGTAGGAAAGCTTGTTGAGAAAGGCAAGAGTAACTTTGTAGGCCCCGAGATTAAGGGTAAAACACTCGGTGTTATCGGTCTTGGTGCAATAGGTCTTCTTGTTGCAAATGCGGCTGTCGCTCTCGGTATGAGCGTTGTAGGCTATGACCCGTTCCTCAGCGAAGAGGGTGCAAATAAGCTTGACAGCACTGTTAAGGTTACAGATAATCTTGATGACATCTATGCAGCAAGCGATTACATCACAATTCACGTTCCGCTTAACCCCAGCACAAAGGAGCTTATCAACGCAGAGTCTATCGCTAAGATGAAAGATAACGTGAGAATCCTCAACTATGCAAGAGATGGTCTTGTTAATTCTACCGATATCCTCGCAGGCATTAACTCGGGCAAGATTGCCGCTTACATCACAGATTTCGCTACAGATGACATTCTCGGCGAAAAGGGTGTTATCGCTCTTCCACACCTCGGTGCATCTACTCCCGAATCGGAGGAGAACTGTGCCGTTATGGCTGCTAATGAGGTTAAGGCTTACCTCGAAACAGGTTCTGTTATCAACAGTGTGAACCTCCCGAACATCAGCCTTACAAAGACATCTAACCCACGCTTTACGGTTATTCACAGCAATATTCCGACAATTCTCAACCAGATTACGGCTAAGTTCGGTGATTTGGGTGCTAACATTGAGAACGTTCAGAGCAAGTCAAGAGGTGACTATGCTTACACCGTACTTGACGTAACAGGCAATACAGACGGTATTGAGGAGCAGATTAAGGCTATCGACGGCGTTATCCGAGTAAGAGCTATTTAAATACGTGAAGACAGTTGGTTTAATCCGTAACTTTTATTACCCGACCGAAAGTTTATTCGGTGAGGTAGTTTTTGAACAACTTTATTCCGTGAGGTAACAATTATACCAAATACTTTTGTTTTGATATGATTGTTAAAAACTATCAGCCAAAAAGAATTTATACTCGAAAGCGTTAAGATTAGGAACTGTTGGGAAATAAGTTGAACAATTTAGACGCAGGATAATTTGTTCTGTGTTAGGCACAACACCGCAGGAATACTGACGTATTTCAAGGTGTTGTAACGACACACAGGGCAAATTAGACAAGTATAAATGTTCAAGTTATTTTCTGACAGTTCCTTAAGGAACTGTTGGGAAATAAGTTTAACAATTTAGACGCAGGATAATTTGTTCTGTGTTAGGCACAACACACAGGGCAAGTTAGACAAGTATAAATGTTCAAGTTATTTTCTGACAGTTCCTAAGTATATGTACGAATTATCCACTGCTTCTTGTAAAGCAATAAGCTTGACAGCAAGCGTTTCTGTAATTCTGCTGTTTTTTCTTCTCTCTAAACTGCATAGGTAATAATCCGTTTGAGAACAATTACAACAACGGAAATAAATGATTTTTTGAAAGGATAATGTTTTGAATGGAAAATAATATTGGTATTGGACGAAAAATACTTGGTATACTGGGGGTAGTAAGCTGCGGATTTATATTTATGTTTTTAATATTGCTGTATATCGAATGGATAGAAACCTCCGTTTTGGTGATGACAGTGTTTCAATTTGTACTTTTTATAATTTATCTCAGTGGTATGATTTCGATATTTTCAAAAAAATACAGTAGCTTTTTAAACAGAAAAATTATTAAACATAAAGCTATGATCGTTATTAAAATAATTCTTTTAGCTATAGGAAATATAAATACTTTCTTTTCGGCATTTGTTCTTTGGGATAGTGCAGACAGTGATTTTCAAAACCTACTGTTAATATTATTGATTGTTTCAACATTGCTGATATTATCGAATTGTATATCTATGGTTATATCAAAAGTACGCTTTAAAAATGAAAAAAAGAAATCAACCTCCGATGAATATGATGCATACGAAGACAATCTTAAAGAAAATCCGAATAAAACCCCGAATAATGATATTGTATATTTAAACAAAGAACTTTATAACAACTCAAAATAAGAAATGATTGGTGATATGGAAAGTACACCCGATCCGTTTGATAATGGGTGTGATGTTCGGAATTATATCGATACTAGAATGTATTTATCCTACCTCGGCAAGAAGACTCCGACCTCTATAGGCAATGTCATCAACTTATCGTAATATACACTAATATCGTTTTTCTAAATGACTGAATTTTAGCGGATAAAAAGTATCAAAGACAATATTATGCTTAATCCGTTTTTTCTTAAGTTGATGACATTGGCGTAGGTGGTGGGAGTATGCCACGTCTACAAATATTTATTAAAAGGAGTTTTTATTTATGCTTTATAAAGATGAAGACTATGCAGAACTTGACGAACAGTATATCGCTCATACATATAAGCGTTTTCCCGTTACGCTGTTAAGCGGCAAGGGAGCAACTGCATATGATGTAGAGGGAAAGAGTTATATCGATTTCGGCAGCGGTATCGGTGTAAACAGCTTTGGCTACAGTAACAACAACTGGATATATGCAATTACGGAACAGCTGAGAAAAATACAGCATACATCTAACCTCTACACCACAATCCCCGATGTTCAGCTTGCAAGAAGACTTTCCGAGGTTACCGGTTACAGCCGTGTGTTCTTCGGAAATTCGGGTGCGGAAGCAAACGAGGGTGCGATTAAGCTTGCAAGAAAGTACGGTGTTGAGAAAAGGGGAGAGAGCTGCACAAACATCATCACTTTCAGAAATTCATTCCACGGAAGAACGGTTGCTACTCTTGAAGCTACCGGTCAGGACGTTTTCCATAAGAACTTTTTCCCGTTCACCAACGGTTTCAGATATGTTCCCGTCGGTGACAAGGAGGCTCTCACAAATGCAGTTGACGATACAGTCTGCGGAATTATGATTGAGCTTGTTCAGGGCGAGGGCGGTGTTATCACCGTTGACAAGGATTTTGTGAAGTTTTTGGAGAGTATTTGCAAAGAGAAAGATATCATTTTCATTATCGACGAGGTTCAGACAGGTGTCGGCAGAACAGGAACATTCCTTGCAAGCGAGCAGTTTGATGTAAAACCTAACATTACAACGCTTGCAAAGGGTCTTGGCGGAGGTCTTCCTATCGGTGCAATTCTTATGGACGAGGTTGTTAAGGACGTCTTCACTTACGGCGACCACGGTTCGACCTTTGGAGGAAACCCTGTGGTTTGTGCAGGTGCTCTTGCTGTTCTGGGGGAGCTTTTTGATAACAAATATCTTGAACGTGTCAGTGAAAAAGCCGACTATATCAGAGAAAAGCTTTTGGAGATTCCGCAGGTTAAGGATGTTTCCGGACTTGGTATGATGATTGGTATTACACTTGACGAGGGATTCACCTCCGGTGAAGTTGCCGGAAAGTGTGTTGAGAAAGGTTTGCTTATTCTCACGGCAAAGGATAAACTCAGAATGCTTCCTCCACTTAATATCACTAAAGAGGAGATTGATAAGGGAATTAGGATTTTGAAAGATTCGCTTTTTGATTTGAAGTATAGAGTTAGGAACTGTTGGGAAATAAGTTGAACAATTTAGACGCAGGATAATTTGTTCTGTGTTAGGCACAACACCGCAGGAATACTGACGTATTTCAAGGAATTAGACAAGTATAAATGTTCAAGTTATTTTCTGACAGTTCCTTAAGCATTAATTTAAAATTTACTTTTTGCAGCAAGCATCTATAAAAACAAAATCAGCCGTTTTGTTAAGCATATGCAAAGCAAGGTGGTTTTTTGTTGGTTTGTAGGATAAATCTATATATCATAAATGGTTACGAAAAAATTCAGAAAGTTGTCACAAATAATATTCAATACCCCCTTGACAATGTGTGGAAAAAGCCTTATAATATTAGTAATTGATTTGGAAAGTTTTACAATAAACTTCCGAACCGTTTATGCGTTTTGTATAAATGTCTATTGCAAATATAAACGCACCAAAAAATGACTAATAGTTTTTTTATACTAGCGAGCAGTAAGATTCAGCAAATTCACCTAACCCCTCTGTCCTGCGGACATTTTCCCCTATAAGGGGTGACTTTGATAAATCGAGAACCAAAAAGCCTCCACTTTTAGGGGAGGTGGCAGCCGTAAGGCTGACGGAGGGTTTTTTTAAAAATCTCGATTTTTTAATATTGTCGCTAAATCTTAATGCTTTCGAGTATATAACTCCTATATTCAATTTTCGGCAAAGTGAGGGACGATAAAATCGTCCCTCTTTTGCTTTTTTTACACGTGAAGATAGTTTTTTTCGCACGTGAAGATATTTTATTGTAATCATTAATTTACGAACCCGACCGATAGTTAGAAAATGTTGGGAAATAAGTTGAACAAATTAAACAAGTATAAATGTTTAAGTTATTTTTTGACAGTTCCTTATACTCAAAATCTTAACGCTTTCGAGTATAAAAAGACTGTCTTCACGTGTTTTTAGAGGACATTGCCTGTGTTCATCAGAACATCACCGTTTTGAATGTCAATAACACCGTAGGAACAGCTGAATCTCCGCACCGAACCCGGGTTCAGAATATTTAAGCCGTTGTCATACTCAATGTGAGGAATATGTGTGTGACCAAAAAGAACAATATCCGCACCACGGCTTCTAGCCTTTTGCTTTAGCATATCCAGCCCGTATTTTACATGTTCAATGTGACCGTGAGTTATAAAGAATTTTTTACCCTCGATAACTCTCTCCTCACAAAGCGGCAGCGGACAGCTCCAGTCGTTGTTGCCTTTTACTCCTATGAACATTTTCTCGGGAAAGTTCAGCCGAACATCGTTGTATTCTTCATAGCCGTCACCCAAAAATATTACAATCTCTGCTTTGCTTTGAGAACGAACAAGTTTGTTGAATGTGTTGTAATCTCCGTGAGAATCCGATATTACTAGTATTTTCACTTTTTTGCACTCCTTTGTGACATACTCCCACCACCTACGCTTCGGTGAACTCTCCTTAGGGAAAATTTCGGACGCAAGCAATAAAGGTTACCGAACTCAAGAAGTCGGTACGCGATTTTCGTCCGGCGTTGCCGGTTCGGTGAACTCTCCTTAGGGAAAATTTCGGACGCGA
>CACWTQ010000085.1 GCA_902763835.1 uncultured Ruminococcus sp.
CCAAAAAATAAATAAAGCCGCCCAAAGGTACTCTAAAAGTACTCCAAGGGCGGCTGTTTTTTGTCGATTTGTAAAACATAAGTTTTTGGAATTTGGTAAGCCGATTGACAGGGTTCAAATCGCTGTAAAAGAATAATATTAATCGTATATCTCCCTTTAGGACAGCTGTTATTATCAGTGCGTTCTAAAGGGATTAATTATACCCATTAATGCTTAAGGAGGGATTTCATGACTTGTGAAGAAAAACGTCAAATTGACAAGCTAAGTTCGCAGGGTTACGGTTGTACTGCTATTTCTAATATGCTTGGCATTTCAATAAATACTGTGAAATCCTATTTTAGAAGAAATAAGTCGAAAGAAGAAAAAATCAAAATCAGAAATGCTGCTAAAGGCGGCTGTGAATTTTGCGGTAAGATACTTGTTCATACCGAAGGCAAAAAGAAAAAACGATTTTGTTGCGATAAGTGCAGATTTACATGGTGGAATCGAAACCGTGATAAAATTCACCACAAAATATTATTTGAAATTAGTTGTTGCTATTGCGGTGCGTCTATAAAGAGTGCTGATAAAAACAGAAAATTTTGTTCACAAAATTGTTATAAGAAATGGAGATGTTTAAATGCTTCAAAATGAAAATCTTTTCAATTATAAAACATCAATAACTGTTTTCTTGTCTTGGTTCAGAAAAGGAATTATTACCGAAAAAGAACTGAACATATTAGACACAAAGCTTTGTGAAAAATACGGAATATCTTCGTACAGTATATATCGGCCTAACCCCTTGATATATAATGAAAAAGGAGCAATATATAGTATGAAGGAGGTTGATTCTTGTGGAAAGAACTGTTCAAGTATTTGAAAAAAAGACGTACGATTTACCACATAAAAAACGTGTTGCAGCCTATGCGAGAGTTTCATTGGGTACCGAACATATGCTGCACTCTTTAGCGGCACAGGTCAGCTACTACAGCAACATGATTCAGAAAAATCCCGAATGGGAATTTGCAGGGATATTTGCGGATAAAGCTCAAACAGGCACGAAAGACAGCCGTCCCGAGTTCCAGCGTTTGATGAACGATTGCAGAAACGGACTAATTGATATGGTAATTGTGAAATCAATTTCTCGTTTGGCTCGAAATACGGTTACGCTTTTGAACACTGTCAGAGAATTGAAAGAACTTGGAATTGATATTTTTTTCGAGGAGCAGAACATTCACACTATGTCTGAAACAGGAGAGATGATGTTAAGTCTGTTCGCTGTTTTTGCTCAGGAAGAAAGTAAGAATATTTCCGATAATATCAAGTGGCGTAAGCGAAACGATATGAAGAACGGCAAAACAAAGCCGAAGGCAATTTACGGTTATGACGTTGTAGACGGAATTCTTGTTATCAACGAAGAGCAAGCCGAAGTTATTAGAGAAATGTACCGCTTGTATCTTGACGGAATGGGATTTCACGCTATCGCAAACTATTTAAATGAAAAGGGAATTCCGTCACCTATGGGAACTTCAAAGTGGAGAGATTCCGTTGTAAATCATTTAATGGGCAACGAGAAAATGAGAGGAAATGTTCTTCACCAAGTGCAATTTACCGAGGATTATCTTACAAAGAGACAGAGATGGAATCGTGGAGAACTGCCGATGTACCTACAAATTGATACACACGAAGGTATTGTATCGAACGAGATTTTCGAGAAAGCAAAAGCCGAAAGAGAACGCAGGTCAAGAGTGGGTGGGTTAAATGAATATGTAGGACTTGCTTTCAGAAAGAAGATCAGCTGTCCCTGCGGTATGCACTTCGGTCATAACAGAGCAGGCAAAAAATGGTGGGTTCAGAATACTTGGAGATGTAACGGTCACGACAAGAGAAACAGTGCCGTTTGTACAGCTAAGGATATTCCCGAAGATATCTTGATGAAAGTTTCATCGGAAGTTCTCGATTTGGAAGAGTTTGACAGTGATGTTTTTCTTGATCGTGTTGAAGAAATCTTTGTACCCGAAAATTATAAGCTTGTATTTATAATGAAAGACGGCACAAAGGTTGAAAGAACATGGCAGCCGAAAAAAAGGGGACCTAACAAGAATTATGACGGAAAGAGATGGGATTAATGCGTAATGTTCAGGTGCAGGTTATACCTGCGAAAAAACCAAAAATGTCATCAAAGAATTTTACTCCAACAGGCAAGCGTAAGGTTGCAGCATACGCCAGAGTTAGTACAGACAGCGAAGAGCAGCTCAATTCTTACCGTTCACAGGTGGATTATTATACAAATTACATAAATAGCAGAGCGGACTGGGAATTGGTTTCTGTATATACTGACGAAGGTATAACAGCAGTTAACACCAAGCACAGAGACGGCTTTAATAGAATGATTTCTGACGCTGTTGGTGGTAAAATTGACTTAATCGTGACAAAAAGTGTTAGCAGATTTGCTCGAAATACTGTTGACAGTCTTACAAATATCAGAAAGCTTAAAGAACATGGGACAGAAGTGTATTTTGAAAAGGAGAATATCTGGACGTTTGACCCAAGTGTGGAAATTTTGCTCACAGTATTATCAAGCTTGAGTCAGGAAGAATCACGTTCTATCTCAGAAAATGTAACATGGGGTAAGAGAAAGGCAATGCAGGACGGTCATATAAGCCTACCGTGGTCAAGCTTTCTCGGATATGAAAAAGGCGAAGACGGACTGCCTAAGATTGTTCCCGAACAAGCGGAGATTGTAAGGCTGATATTTACACTTTTTATGAATGGTCAAACTTACCATTCAATTGCAAGAGAACTTACATCAAGGGGAATAAAGACACCCAAAGGAAAAGAGAAGTGGCAGCCTGCGAGTATCAGAAATGTTTTGACAAATGAAACCTATCGTGGTTCAAAGCGTTTGCAAAAGACATTTTGTACGAATTATCTTACCAAGCATAAAAAAGTTAATGAAGGCGAATTGCCGATGTACTATATTGAAGAAAGTCACGAGCCGATAATTTCTCCCGATGAATTTGACGCTGTTCAGGCGGAAATTGAACGCAGAAAAGAGCTGGGCGGTTCAATCCGCTGCATTACACCTTTTTCATCAAAGATAATCTGCGGTGACTGCGGAGCGTTTTTCGGAAAGAAAACGTGGTCATCAAATAACGAAAAGTACAGAAAATCAATCTGGAGATGTAATGCAAGATATGATGTCAAAGGTCAACGCAGCTGTCAGACACCGCATATCACGGAAGATGAAATAAAGTGTAGGTTTTTGGAAGCGTTTAACGAACTTATGCAGGATAAGAAAAACATTATCGAAGACTGCAAGACGGCACAGAAGCTGCTTTGTAATACTACAGAGCTTGATAAGCAGATTGCAGAATTAGAAAGCGAGTTACATCTTGTTGAAGAAATAGCAATGCAGGCGATCAACGAGAACAAGCGGAAGGCAGTAGATCAAACCAAATGGACTGAGCGTAACGAAAAGTACCTTAAACGATATGATGAAATAACCAATCTGCTTGAACAACTTGATAGAGAAAAAGCAGAAAGAGTGGGGAAAGCAAAGATTATCGCAAGGTTTATAAAAAGCATATCTAAGCAAGTTGCTGTCTCGGAGTTTGATGATGATTTGTGGTTTGCTGTGATTGAAAATGTTGTTGTAGGTATTGACGGCAGTTTGACGTTTAAGTTTAAGAACGGTATTGAGATTAAGAACTGATTATATCTGTATGACCGAACCCTCTAAGGCAGATAATGATATTTGTTTTAGAGGGTTATTTTTTATTAAGCTATTATGCAATTGCAATTGAAAGATATGTGATCTATTTTGAAATTAGAATCGTTGCAAATATATTTGTGGACAAAACAATGTTGAGAAAAAACACATTTAATAATTCTATGAGTATTAAGTAAAAAATAAATGTATCTTGTCTAAAGTAATCGTTTTGTTAATGTTCTGTAATAAAAAAATTATCAAAAATTGTAGAAATATGTGATAAAGTGTGTTATAATCAATATGTATATTTTATCTAAATACAAATGTATTTTATAATATATTTTGTATTGATAACGGTAACGAGCAGAAAGTCAAGATTTAATTCATAAAATAAATTTAATAAATTAATTTTGTAAATTGTCGATTGTTACGAGATATAGACAAATAATGTCACTCTGAAATGGTATAATTAATCTAAGAAGGAGATTTTACTATGTTTGATGAAAGAAACGCTAAGAGTTCTCGTGTGCTTCAAATTTATACAGAATTATTAAATGGTAAAACAGTTTATAAAAACAAATTGGCAAATAAATATAGTGTAGCACCGAGAAGTATACAGCGAGATATAGACGAAATACGAAATTTTCTCGAAAACAATCAAAAAAGTGGTGAAGTAACTAACACTGTTATATACGATTACAGAGAAAAAGGGTATCGTCTTGTTCAGCTAAACAAAACTACACTCAGTGACGGTGAGTTGCTTGCTATATGCAAAATCATTTTAGATAGTAGGGCATTCCCGAAAAAAGAATTACATGATGTACTTGGGAAAGTAATTGACGTTTGTGCTTCCGAAGAAAGTAAAAGGAAAATTTCAGAGCTTATCAAAAATGAGGAGTTTCATTATGTTGAACTTCGGCATAAAACAAGTGTTTCCGATATATTATGGGATATTGGACAAGCTATACGAGAAAACAGATACATAGAGATAGATTACATTCGAACAAAAGATAAAAGCATAGTCAGCAGAAAATTAAAACCTGTTGCGGTTATGTTTTCAGAGTATTATTTTTACCTTGCGGCATTTATAGAAGATAACGAAGTCAGAAAGGATTTTGACGTTTTAAATGATTCTTTTCCCACAATCTACCGCCTTGATAGAATAATGAAACTCACTGTTCTCAACGAGAAATTTCATATTCCCTATAAAGATAAATTTGAAGAGGGAGAATTCCGTAAACGCATACAGTTTATGCAAGGAGGAAAATTACACAAAATCAAATTTCGATACAGTGGTTTGGATATTGATACCGTACTTGACAGACTGCCTACAGCACAAGTATTAAATGAGGATAATGGTGTTTATATTGTGTGTGCGGAAGTGTTCGGAAAAGGTATAGATATGTGGATAAGAAGTCAGGGAGATTCGGTTGTTTTGTTATGAAATTAGGAATATGTAAGAGGGTATTGTAAAATGGAGAATACGCGAAAAATAAGAACAAAAGTTAATTTGGTGAATTTTAGTTTCATAATAATATCTTTCATTTTATTCATGATTTTTAGGAGTTCAATCAATAAGATAATAGGTGCGGATAGTAATGAAAATAATGTAAAGTTATCTTTTTGGGGATTTGTATTAGTGATATTTTGCAGAGAAATAATTATTTCGGTATGTGTGACAGTATTTTTAATAATAGAAAGTAAAATGCTTTCTCTATTTAGCGAAGAGGCTAATTATGTAGGTACAATATTACAAGTATTTTGTTCTTTAATATGGATAATTATTACAATGGTGAAAAAAATTAGACCAAGCAACTGGTTCCTTTGTATAGTTGGATTTCTATTTGCAATTATCATAGTAGTGCTATTTTGTATATTAAACTTTATGTATACATATTCCAATGTAAAATATATGTATTTAGCTTATAGTAGTAGTCGATTATTAGAAATATACTATAGAGAAAAAGTTAACCTAGCTAAAAAATATAATCCTGTTGTAGAAGAATACAATAAAATGAATGCAGATATACAACGTATAGGTCGGGAGCTGGGAAAAGAGCATACCTGTATGTATGTATTAAAGATAGAAACAGAAAATTATCCGACTTGTGATACTTGTTATATAGGGTTGTTTTCAAGTGATTTCACTGAGATAAAATATTATACTAATGCTGTTGAAAAATATGGTAAAAAGGTTGAAAGTCAGTCAAAGAAATCCGAGAAACAGATAGAGTATTTAAAAATAATTATTAACGATAAGATGCCCCTTGTTAATGAATGCAATAAAACTATGGAATTAGCCAATAACCCTTATATATCCACTAATGCAAAAAAGCAAATTTTACGTGCAGTTAATTTTCCGTTTGAATCGCTAACTAAAAAGGTAAAATTGGAGAATAAACTAAAAGAAGTTTTGTGATAGGAGAAAACACTCATGGAAGGAAAAGAAATTTCTACTGTAACAAGTAATGTTTTGAATAGTTTTGAGAGAGATGAATTAGGCTTGGTAAAATTGGTATTATCCGAAGCGACAACCGAACAATTACTTTTGAGTTTGGTTGAAGTTGCCGGAATACTGACAGTATCGGCATTTGATACAATTTCCAAAATATATACACAAGCTATAATCTCACAGGAAAAACTCGAAGGTGAGGTTCTTGCCACAGAAGCAGCTCAACTCAAAGCCTTTAATACTCTTGTTGAAAAAGCTATGGAACAGGTAGATTTGAGTAAACCAGGCACAGTTGAGCAGTTTGAAAAAGCTTGCCAATCTTTAAGAATTAATTTAGAGACATACTACAAAAACAGACATAAGCCCAACTTATTTCGTAAACTGTTCAGAAGAAAATAATTTATTTTTCTAAAAAACGATAATTTTGAATTATTTTTTAGATATTTTTAAATAATAGAGCATGCGTTATGGATGAACAATGTAAGGTATGTAATAATTTATAATCAATGAATTTAACAAGAAGGTGATTTTATAATGCTTGACAGAGAAGTATTTTCAGAAGAAATAGAAAAAATACAAGAAATCGCAAAATCATATTCGTTGAATGGACTAGAAGACGATATAAAAAAACTTATAGATGAGATTATGAGTTTTGATATGAAAATACTTTTTGTGGGACATTTCAATGCGGGTAAAAGTTCTCTTATCAATAGTTTGATTGGTCGTTCCGGCTTTTTGGAAGAAGATCAGATTCCTACAACGGCTTTTGCTGCTGAGTTAAACTATTCATTAGAAGAGTATGCTGATGTCATCGACAAGAACAACTTTGCTACAAAATATCCTATTGATAAAATCAAAACAAAAAGTAATATTTCTCATATTGCCTATCATATTAATTCTGAAGTTTTAAAACAATTGAATGATTTTACTGTTGTTGATACTCCGGGATTTGATTCTGGAATTGAAAGTCATACTAAAGCACTAGATTCATATCTTGCTTATGGGTCATGTTTTGTGCTTGTTATAAGTATAGAGAAAGGTGGTATAGACTCAAATACATTTAGCTATATAAAGGAAATATTGAATTATAGTAATGACCTTGTTGTGCTCCTTAATAAAACTGATAAAATCCCTGTAAGTGATGCCGATAATATAAAGAGTTATGTGGAATCATCTCTTGAATTAGAAAACATAGACTGCCGTGTGTATTGTGTTTCAAAATTTGATGAAAACATAAGCCAAAAGCTTATTGATATTTTAAATGAATTTAATGCACAGTATTCATTTAACCATCAGTCCGCAAAGCTTATTTCAATGCGTCTTACAAGTATGGAAGTTGTGCTTCGTTCTTTTTACAAAAGCATAGAAGATCCTGATACATACAGCCTTGATAAGGAAATTGCAAATCTTAAATATGCTTACAGTGACATGAAAGAAACTTTTGAACGGGAAAAAATGAAGGCTGAGGAGAATATTCCCGAAAAGGTTGAGCAAGTAAAATTGTCCATAAGTAATACTCTGGAATCAAAAACAGACGACATGGCTAATGCCTATTTTAATGGTGGTTTAAGTGCATTACAAGCTGTAATTACCGAATCCGTCAGACCTATTCTTATGCACAGTATCAAAAACTTTACCGGTGATATTATATCTAATGTAATTTTTGACGTGAAAGATTCTTTTAAAATTGATGAAGAAACATCGGAAAGTATCGGAGAGCTTATTGTTAATATAGCATCTAATACTAAAGATTTGATTGATCAAGGTGTTTTTAGCAAATCTCAACAGGATGGCGAAAAAGAAGCCGCTATGGACGGGAAAAGATTATACCAAGTTGTTACAGGGATTCTTGCGATTGTTACTGATGTTATATCTCCGTTACTTGAAGTTTTTATTGTGCTTTTACCTGATATATTGAAGATTGTTGGACATTTTTTGGGACAGACTCCGTCTGAAAAATTCAAAGAAATTTATCGTACTGCAATAGTTCCTCAGATTGTCAGCAGACTTCACGAAGATATTTATGAAGCTTTTGAGAAGAGCGATGTTCTTCTTATGGAACATTTAGAAAACGAAACATCAAGTCAGTTGAAGTTTATTTACGATACAATTGAAGAATTGCAAAACAAAAAATCTTGTTTGCTGCAAGAAAAGAAAGAGTTTGAGATTAAATTGCAGGAACATTTTTCTGAAATAGATGATATTAAAAATAAAATAGAGAGGTGGTTATAATATGTCTTTGAAAGATGAAGATTTAGTAATTTTTAATCGGAAGCTTGATCGTATAGAGAATTTTTTGAGTAACAATGTTGATTTGTACAGTAGAGAGTTTATGGACGATTTTAAAGCCGAAAGAAAACAGTTTGAAAAAAGAATAGAGATAGCATCTCAAAATGGAAGAAATCTTAATATCGGTGTGATTGGTTCTGTATAAAATGGTAGGAGAAAGGAGGACAAAATCCTGATAGATATTAAAAAGCGTGTATGCGAAATTGATAGATAATAAAACGGGTATACAAAAACCTGAT
>CACWTQ010000086.1 GCA_902763835.1 uncultured Ruminococcus sp.
ACGCAATAGAAACTTGATTTGTCGACATATTCATATACCATTTTCAATGAATAAACAATTCAATTTCCAAAATTCCCTTAAAATGATACTTTATTTTGAGAATTGTATAGTCTAATCCATTGGGAAAGTTCTATTTAACATTTATACTTGTCGAATTTGCCCTGTGTGTCGTTACAACACCTTGAAATACGTCAGTATTCCTGCGGTGTTGTGCTTAACACAGAACAAATTATCCTGCGTCTAAATTGTTCAACTTATTTCCCAACAGTTCCTAATCTGATAACTCCCAAAAGTATTCCCGACGGTGATTTTGACAAGTTTCAAACTGAGATGAAACAGTCAAGATGAAACGGTTTTGAAATTATAAAAATCAGCTCACAAGATTAGCAGATTGCTGTCTTGTGAGCTTTAGTTTTTTAATATCTTTATTCTGCTGCAATTATATCCAAAGCGATAACAATTATATCCACTCATTTTTCAGAAAAGAATAAATTTATCTTTAAAAGTTAATGCTGTCGGGGGTCACACACATTATACAGAACCTAATAACTATCCTGCATAATGCGTGTACATAATTTACATAGGGTACAGTAAAGTATATTTCTATACCTACTGTCAACTATGTGTTATAATTATAGCACATTAATGTTGGAAAATCAATACATATTTTAAATTTAGTTTAAAAACAAGTAAAGTATTTTTCTTTTAAAGAATATTCTGTTTAATAACAATAATTTCTATATGGCAGATATATTTAACATCTATAAAGAACTACTACAAATGCAAACCGCTATGTTTCTGCAAAGGCACACTTAAGGAACTGTCAGAAAATAACTTGAACATTTATACTTGTCTAATTTGCCCTGTGTGTCGTTACAACACCTTGAAATACGTCAGTATTCCTGCGGTCAACTTATTTCCCAACAGTTCCTAATTCTCCGCAAGGCAACACTTCATTTTAGTTCGCCGGTATTGCATAATTTGACAGCAGCACTACCAAAGTATCATAATCGGCTTTGCCCGAAACCTCCAGTCCGTTTACCTCTTGAAATCTCTTCACCGCCTCGGCAGTTTCAGTTGAGAAACTGTTATCGGCTTCTCCCTCGAGATATCCCAGCTGAATAAGACGTTCCTCAATCGGTTTTATCTGAGAGTATGTTTCCCCTACGGTATAGAATATATTCTCTCTCGGCTCAAAAGGCGGAATGTATTCCTCCTCTTGCGGAAGTGTGTATTCTATTTCGGTACTGTCGAAGTCATCGGGCCATACTTCTTTTTGAGTGTAGAACTCATGCGTTTTCGCAATCAGATAATCTACAGTTTGAATTCTCGTACGTCCTTGCAAAGTAAGATACTTTTTCGGAAGAGTAAAAAGCTTTCTGTTCACAACGGCAGATAAGTTTTGTAAATCGCTGTCCTCCGCTATGATTTCCGCAACACCCTCGTCACAGAAAATAGTTTCGGGGTTGCTCCTTATCAGCATGTCAATCCCGATATAGCCATCGTCATCGTCCAAAGCGATATTTGTAAGCTGTGCATAGTCAAAAAGCTGCGAAGCATAATCTTTGCTGTAAGCCACTCTGAACTGGTCGCCGCCCACCGAGTAAATATAGCAGGCTGTTGATATTACATCTCTGTAAATAATCTCGTTCTTCATCGAGTCAAGCTCGTTCTCAATGCCCTCGGCAATTGGCATTGCTTTGATCTTTCCCGAATAGCTTCCGCCGAGAATAGATGCGATATTGCTGTAAAGAGTTTTTATCTCGTTTTCGTTTACGGCAGGTTTCATTATAAGAACCTCCGCACCCAGCTCCTCTATTTCTCTTTTGGTTTCGCTGCTGAAGCTTTCGTCACCGAGAACAAGCGTGGTATTCAAATCACGAAGCTTATTTATATCGGGACTGTCGGGAGTACCCACCGACGGCAGAACCTCCAGACCGTCACGAGTGCATGCGTCGCTCCGTGCGGCAAGTTTTCCCTCATAGCCGCAGGTGAGAATGATATCCGCAAGATTGTCGCTGAGAACAACAACGTTTTCGGGAGCTTTGTCAAACACGACATTTCCTACCGTAACGGGATAATCAAACTGACTGTCGTCGCTGTTTTTCACTATCAAATTACAGGACGCTGCAAAAAGCAAAAGGCAGACCGATAAGATCACAGAAAGTATTTTTTTCATACTGTATCCTCCGACATCTCTTTAAGAGTTTCATTTACGCACTCCTCAATGTATGCACGTATCTCCTCCGCACCCTCGCCGGTTACCGCCGAAAAGGGGAACGTTGGTATATCGGAATATGCCGACAGCTCTTCTTTAAGATCCTCAAGCCGTTTTATCTGCTGTGTCTTTTTTAGCTTGTCTTTTTTTGTGAAAACTATTATGAACGGAAATCCGCCCGAATAAAGGTACTCAATCATATTCATATCGTCTGCGGACGGTGAATGCCGCATATCCACTATTTGTACAACAAGGGAAAAATTTCTCTCCTGATTGAAGTAACCCTCCATAAGGTTCGCCCAACGCTGCTTTTCCGCTTTTGACACCTTTGCATAGCCGTACCCCGGCAAATCCACAAGGTGAAATTTATCCACCTTGAAGAAATTGATAGTCGCTGTCTTTCCGGGAGTTGCACTCACTCTTGCCAAAGCCTTGCGGTTGACAAGCTTATTGATAAGAGAAGATTTTCCCACGTTGCTTCGCCCCGAGAAAATAACCTCGGGCATCACCGATTTCGGCAGCTGCGAGGCATTTCCTGCGGCAAATTCAAATTCGGCTTTGTTGAAATTCATTCCGCCACCCCTATAATATTTGCTGTATCTGTAGGCACTGCATCGACAGGCAATTTTTCAGCCTTTTCAATCTTGTTTGAAGATTTTCTTGTACTCTTTGCGGCTTTTGGAACAGGCGGTTTCTCGTAGGTATTGTCTAAAGTAAACGCAATATCAAGTACCTCGTCGATATTTTCCACAGGTATAATATTCACATTCCCCTTGACTGTTTCGTCAATTTCGTAAAGGTCGGATTCGTTCTGCTTCGGGATAACAATAGTCTTGATACCCATTTTGTAAGCACCCATAGACTTCTCCTTAAGTCCGCCGATTGGCAGAACCTTTCCACGGAGAGTTATTTCACCCGTCATTGCAACGAATCTGTTCACAGGTTTATCGGTTAGGGCAGACACAATTGCGGTAGTCATAGTTATGCCTGCCGACGGACCATCTTTCGGAACAGCACCCTCGGGAGCGTGAATATGTATGTCGTTCTTTTTATAAAACTCTACATCTATTCCGAGCTTTTCCGCTCTTGTTCTCACGCACGTAACAGCAATTTTCGCCGACTCTTTCATAACGTCACCGAGCGAACCCGTAAGCTCTATTTTACCCGTACCCGGAACTACGGCAACCTCAATAGGCAATGTTTCGCCGCCGACAGCTGTCCACGCAAGACCGTTTACAAGACCTACCTCGTTCTTTGCGGAAAGCCGGTCGTCCTTAAACTTCTTGGGACCCAAATATTCTTCGATATTTTTGCTGTCGATTTTGAATACGGTTTCTGTATCGCCGCTTGCAACCTTTTTTGCAACCTTTCTCATAACGGCTGCAACACGTCTTTCAAGATTTCTCACACCTGCTTCACGGGTGTAGCCGTCAATTATTGCGTAAATAGCAGAATTTGAGAATTTGCAGTTTGAGTTTGTAAGACCGTTGTTTACAAGTTGTTTCGGGATAAGGTGTTTCTTTGCGATATGGAATTTTTCTTCACGGTTATAGCTGCCGATTTCGATAACTTCCATTCTGTCCTTAAGCGGAGCAGGGATAGCATATCCGTCATTTGCCGTTGTGATAAACATAACCTTGCTGAGGTCGAACGGCAAGTCAACGTAATGGTCACGGAAAGTGCTGTTCTGTTCGGGATCGAGAACCTCTAACAAAGCACTTGTCGGGTCGCCCTTGTAATCGGAGGCAAGCTTGTCTATTTCGTCAAGGATAAGCACGGGGTTATTAGTGCCTGCGGACTTGACTGCGGAGATAATTCTTCCCGGCATAGCCGCAATATAGGTACGTCTGTGACCTCTGATTTCGGCTTCATCGTGAACGCCGCCCAAAGCTATTCTTTCGGCTTTTCTGTTGATAGCCGCCGCAATAGACTGTGCGATAGAGGTTTTGCCGACACCCGGAGGGCCTACAAGACAGATAATCTGTCCCTTAACATCGGGGGTTAATTTTCTCACGGCAAGGTATTCAAGAATTCTTTCCTTAACCTTTGTCAAGCCGTAATGATTTTTGTCGAGGGAACGTGTTACGGCATTGATGTCGATTTTATCTCTTGAAGACTTATCCCACGGAAGTTCAAGGCAAGTATCAAGGTACATTCTTAGAGTAAAAGCCTCCTGTGAAGCTTCGGGGAGTTTCTGAAGTCTGCCGCACTCTTTGAGAAGCTGTTCTTTGATTTTCTTGTCAACTTTCAAGGAATAGATTTTATCCTTATAATCGCTGATTTCCTCTTCGATATCGTCTTCTCCTAGTTCCTCACGGATAGCACGAATTTGTTCGTGGAGAAAATATTCTTTCTGATTATCGTCCATAAATTCGTGGGCTCTCTCCACAATTTTACTTTGAACTTCAAGTATAGCGACTTCTCTGTCGAGAATATCGAGAATCATTTGAAGTCTTTCTTCGACATTAAAGGTTGAGAGTATTCTCTGCTTTGCGTTAAAATCGATAATAATGTTGTTGGCAACGAAGTCTGCGAGATTATTCGGGGAATTTGAAAGCTCCACCTTAAACATAATGTCATTCGGGATTTTAGGCGAAAGCTCAACGTAATTTTCAAACACACTCTTAACCATACGCATAAGAGCGATTTGTTCGTTAGTGCCTTCGTCTTTGTTATAATTGCAGGAGATTACTTCTCCCTCAAAATAACTCTTATCTTTTTTAAGTTCCAAAGCAACACCACGATACATACCCTCAACGATAACCTTTGTAAGGTGGTCGGGCTGACGAACAACCTGAACGACCTTAACTATTGTGCCTACCTCGTAGAGGTCATCGGGTTCGGGACGGCTTTTGAGAGGATCTTTCTGTGTTGTAACGAACAAGAGCTGATTGCTTTTCATAGCTGCCTGAGCGGCTGCGATTGAAGCAGGTCTTGAAACATCGAAATGTATTACGGAGTCGGGAAAAATGACTAATCCACGAAGTGGGAGAACCGGTAAATTGCCGAGGGGTTCAAAGTCGAAGTCTTCAACGTCTTTCATTTCTTCTTTAAGTTCTTGACCGAAAGTTTTGTTAAAGTCATCGTTGAAGCTAAAGTCCAAATCTTCTTCGGTGAAATCTTCGGTGAAATCTTCGGTTAAGTCTTTTTTGTCCATTGTTTTTCTTCCCTCCCTAGTTTATTCTTTATTCTTCATTCTTTAATTCTTCATTATTCACTCTTCATTACAGAATCAAGTAATTTTTCGAGTTATTATATAATAATATCACATTATATTTTATTTGTCAACCAATAACAAATTGCTGTAACAAATCAAAGGGTAAATATATCCTCCGAAATGTTACAGCGATTTATATTTACAAAATATTAAAATTACGATACATTACTATTCTTACGTTCGTCCAATTTATAAGTAATCTTCTTCGACATATCACGCTCAATATCCGCCACATCAAGACCATTCACTGTATCTGCGGTTATTGTAATCTTCTTTATGGTTTCATCTGACGGAGCAGTAAACATCAGCTCGCCGAGAATACCCTCCAGAATAGAACGAAGTCCTCTTGCACCCGTTTCCTGCTTAATAGCCTTTTGTGCAATTGCTTTAAGTGCATCATCGGTAAATCTAAGTTTGATATTATCCATTTCAAAAAGATTCTGATACTGCCTGATAATGGAATTCTTCGGCTCGGTGAGAATACTTACCAAAGCTTCTTCGTCAAGGGCATTGAGTGCGGTGATAACGGGGATTCTTCCCACAAGCTCGGGGATAAGTCCGAACTTAACCAAATCGTGAGCAACAACGTCTTTCATCCAGTTACTCTTTCTGAACTCCTCTTTGCTGTGAACCTCTGCACCGAAACCAAGTGAAGATGAGTTTTTGCGTTTCTCGATAACCTTTTCAAGACCCTCAAACGAACCGCCGCAGATGAAAAGAATATTCTTCGTGTTTATTCTGAGGTAGTCCTGCTGGGGGTGCTTTCTGCCGCCCTGCGGAGGTACGTTTGCCATTGTACCCTCTATGATTTTAAGAAGTGCCTGCTGTACGCCCTCACCGCTTACGTCACGTGTAATTGAAGGATTTTCGGATTTCCTGCCGATTTTATCAATCTCGTCAATATAGATAATTCCACGCTCCGCCTTTTTGATGTCGCCGCCTGCCGCCTGAATAAGACGGAGTAAAATGTTCTCAACATCTTCGCCGACATAGCCTGCTTCAGTAAGGGTGGTTGCGTCGGCAATAGCAAACGGAACGTCAAGCGATTTCGCAAGAGTAGACGCAAGTAAAGTTTTGCCGACACCTGTCTGACCCAAAAGGAGAACGTTACTCTTGTCAATCTCGACATCGTCCTTTTGCAGAATCAATCTCTTGTAATGATTGTAAACCGCAACGCAGAGAGTTTTCTTGGCTTCTTCCTGACCTACTACGTAATCATCAAGCATTCTTTTCATTTCAGAGGGCTTAACAAGATTTACCATAAAGTTATTGAATTTCTTTCTTCTGTTGGTAAAAGCCTCTCCAAATTCTTCTTCGAGAACAGAACTGCAAAGGGACACACAGTCGTCACAGATAAAAACATTGGGACCGGAAATCATTCGTGTAACTTCGTTCTGACTTCTTCCGCAGAAAGAGCAGTATATATTTTCATCATCAAAATTTGTATATTTTCCCGGCATATTTTATTAGCTCCTTGTTGACTTAAAATTAATTATCTCTTTGTGATAATCTTATCGATAAGACCGTATTCAAGAGCCTGCTCGGCTGTCATAAAGTTATCTCTTTCGGTATCTCTTGCGATAACGTCATACGGCTGACCTGTACGCTCGGCAAGGATTGTGTTGAGCTTTTTCTTTGTCCTTATGATGTGGTCGGCATGAATCATAATGTCGGTAGCCTGACCCTGCGCACCGCCGCTAGGCTGATGAATCATAATGTCGGAGTTAGGGAGAGATAATCTCTTGTCCTTTGTGCCTGCTGCGAGGAGGAAAGCACCCATACTTGCAGCCATACCCATACAGATTGTGGATACGTCGCACTTGATGTACTGCATTGTATCGAAAATAGACATACCTGCCGTTACCGAACCGCCGGGACTGTTGATGTAAAGGCTGATATCCTTTGACGGGTCCTGACTCTCCAAAAACAAAAGCTGTGCAACAACAACGCTTGCGGAAGCATCGTTTACTTCGTCTGTGAGCATAATAATTCTGTCATTGAGCAAACGTGAATAAATATCATACGAACGCTCGCCACGGCTTGTTTGTTCTACTACATAAGGTACTAATGCCATTTTTACTCAAATCCTTTCATAACCTATCATTGTATTAATTTTAGTCTTAAAATCCGAATATTATTCAGACTGCCGAAAAAATTCGGCAGTCCGCTGTGAATATTTTCGCAAGTATAATTACTTAATGTTAGCGTTTTCCTTAACCAAATCCATAGCCTTTGATACAGCAAGGTCAAGCTTAAGGTCTTTCTCGGGGATTGCTCTCTTAACTCTGTCAAGGTCGGTGTTGTGAGTTTCGGAAATTCTCTTGTACTCCTCTTCAAGTTCCTCTTCCGTTACCTCGATATTCTCAAGCTCGGCAATCTTTTCAAGAGCGAGTCTGATATTAACTCTTCTCTCTGCCTCTTCCGAATACTGCTCTCTGAAAGCATCTCTTGTAAGACCTGTGTACTGAACGTATGTGTCAAGGTCAAGACCACTAGAGTTAAGTCTGAACTCAAACTCTCTAATCATATCGTCAATCTTGTTCTCGTACATAGCATTGGGAACATCGCCGTCTACCTTATCGATAAGAATGTCAACAAGCTTATTCTCGATATCGTTATCTCTTGCCTTTTTCAAATCCTCTGCGAGAGTTTCAGCGATTTCCTTTCTGTAATCCTCAACAGTTTCAGCCTCTTCGCTTACGTCCTTAACGAACTCATCATCAAGTTCGGGGAGAATTCTTGTCTTAATCTCGTGGAGATTGATTTTGAACTCTGCCGGCTTGCCTGCAAGCTCGTCAACCTCGTAATCCTCGGGGAACGTTACGTTGATTGTAAACTCCTCGCCTGCGTTGTGACCGATAATTTGGTCTTCAAAGCCGGGGATAAAGCTGCCGCTGCCGAGAGTAAGGCTGTAGCCCTCTGCATTGCCGCCCTCGAAAGCTTCGCCGTCTACAAAGCCCTCAAAGTCGATAGTTGTGATGTCGCCGTCCTGAGCAGGTCTGTCGGTAACTGTTTCAATGCTGCTTGCTCTCTGTCTAGCCTTGTCGATTTCCTCGTCAATCTTCTCGTCTGTAACTTCGTCGGAAACAGCTTCGATTTCGATACCCTTGTAATCCTCGATTGTAACCTCGGGATAGGTTGTAACAACAGCCTTGAATGTTACTCCGTCGTCTGAAGCAGCTGTAACGTCAAGATCAATCTTATCGGGAACTACTCTCAAACCTGCCTCGTCAACTGCGTCCTGAAGAGCCTGCGGATATACTCTTTTGATTGCGTCCTCATAGAACACCTCTTTGCCGTACATCTTCTCGATAACAGCCTTGGGTGCTTTACCCGGTCTGAAGCCCGGAATTCTAATATTCTTAACCTGTCTTTTGTAAACAGTGTTAACGGCATTCTTGAATGTTTCGCCGTCTACGGAAACTTCTACTTCGTTTCTGTTCTTTTCAATCTGATTTGATGCTACTAAGCTCATTGTTTTCTCCTCCTGATTATATGACTGCCGCCGATGTTATATTCACAAACGAAAATGTTTATGTTTGCAGTCTTATATGTTAAATGTGACATACTCCCACCACCCACGCTGAGCTTCTCGGTGGGGGGCTTCTCGTTCAAGTACAGCAGCCTGTACAGTATTAGCGAGCTAACCCCGTGTGTCCCACGGTTGGTAACCGTCCCCGACGGTTTTGTTTTATGTTTTTTATGCTAATGCTATTCTCATACCTTCATTTCGTAT
>CACWTQ010000087.1 GCA_902763835.1 uncultured Ruminococcus sp.
ATCGTTTAACTCTTCACAGCTCATAGTAGCCGTCAACTTGCACAGCGTCAACGGTAACTTTCAAGCCAAAGATAGGCATAGCATCAGTTTTTTTAAAAATCAAAATCCTTTCGTTTATGGATACTACAGACATTTTCTTTTCTCAATACCTTTTTATAACAGGAACTTGTTTAGTTTTCTTACCTATTTTCATTTTTTGAAGTCCAAACACCATTGTTGGTGTTCTTTCAAAGTATCCTGTATTTTTCATCCAGCTTATACCGCATTTACAATGCTGTAATCCGATAAACTGCTGTTTCATTTTTCGACCACATTCGGGACATATCTTACTGTTCTTAGACATAACATCACCAATTTACATATATTGTATAAATTTTACGAACAGGCTCATTTGCTTTTTTCATGACAACTATTTTTCACAAAAACGACTTTACCGTATTTACCGTATTAGCCATCAAGTATTGCAGAATAATTTCTATTTTATAATTTTTGTAATGGATTGATTTTTATCATCATTATTTACAGTAATTTTAAAAAGGAGTCGGTAAATCGCCGATCCCTTCGCAATAGAACAAAAGAATTTTTATTCACAGAAGGGGCAGCCAAAACAGCCACCCCTTTTCAACCGGTAAATTTATTCGTTTGCTCTTTCGCTTTCGCAAAACACCGTTCTTACTATTCATCTTTCTATTTTTACAGGTATTACCTTGACACCGAACAATCTGCGGCACAGTTTAACATATTCTGACATATTGTTTTGTTTATCAAACCGACTATTTGCTCTATAAAAAAAACATATTCTTTCTTCCGGGGCAGTTTCTTTACTTCGGTAACTTTAAGCTTGAATCCGTTCTCATCGGCTGCTTTTTGTGCCGTACTGCACCATTGAGCTTGTCTTTCCATTTCCTCGGCTTTTAGCCGCTTTGCTGTTTCTTTTTTGCGAATTTCTGCTTCTCTTTGAGTTTCCAGTGCTTGCCAATACGGATTGTCTTTGTACTTTTCGAGATAGTGACATTCTTTCTTGAAACAATCATGACTTTGTACAAGCGTTTTCGTTAATTGCCCTTTATGCTCGGAAAAATGACAATAGCCTACAATATTGCTCTCCCCTACAAATGCAGTATCTCCTGTCATAAGCCTTGTTTCAACAAGCTTTTCTGTGTTCTTTTTCTTTTTCATATTTTTATTTATGTCTTCCTGATTTCACGATAAACCATTCCTGCAAGAACGCTCATTATCGCTTTGTACTTTGCGCTATCGGCAAATAGTGAGGAATAACTTTCCTGTGACTCGGTGTAGCCTTCCATTGCGGCATCACCGAATGCTTTCGGGAATATGCTCTCGGTAAATATAATCGGGTCGGTTGTGGCTGCTGTATCAAGCAGCTTTTTGTTATTCATCAGCTTATCATGTAGTGCCCCTATCATTACTCTGTCACCATCGGTGAATTTCCCTTTGTATTTATCGTTTACCCTTTCGAGTATTTCATCAAGCGTACTCTTCTTTTGCTGTCCTGCTGCTCCTTTCTGAGCTGCCGGAACGTATTCGCCGTTGAGATTTTGAAGATTGATTTCTCCCTCAAATGTCTTTTGAAGCTTGTAGTATTCAAGCTGGAGCTTGCCTTCGAGGTCGATTGGCGTTGCTGTATCTTCTTTCAAAAACGTAAGCAGATATTTCAAGAACAAATATTCTTTGTGCAGGTCTGTATCAAACATTCTCACAACCTGCGTTATATATCCGTACCACTTCACAAAACTGCGTACCAATCGTCTGAATTGGTATTTTTCTTCTGGGTCTTTCAAATTGTATCTGTCAATAACAGGCTTTAAAGTGCTTGTCATTTTGCCCATTAAAACAGTGTCTTGCTTTGAACTGCTGTTCCATACTTTAAAAAATGCCGCAATATCGTCTGTATTGAAAATTGCATATCCTTGCAGCTCTTTTTCTGTTTGGTAAATCAAATCAACATTTACCTCTTGTTCAAGGCTCGTTTCCTGATAGAACGGCTGGAAAGCTGCAAGTATATCTTCACTCTTATTTGCAAAGTCGAGTACAAATGTATCAGTCTTTTCGGGACAAGTTCTGTTAAGCCGTGAAAGAGTCTGCACTGCCTTAACGCCTTTTAGCTTTTTATCAACTATCATGGTATGCAAAAGCGGTTCGTCAAAGCCTGTTTGATACTTTTCGGCAACGACTAAAATATTGAAATTGTCGTGGAACTCCGCTTTTGTCTGATTTTCTGAAATATGGCTGCCGTCTTTGCGGACATTGAGCGAACTTTCGGTATACTCTTCGTCACCGTCTGCGACAGTTCCTGAAAATGCCGTCAGAACGTCCATATCTGTGTAGCCCTTTTCATTTATATATGCTTTGATTGCGTGAAAATACCTAACCGCTGCAAGACGTGAGTCCGTAACTACCATCATTTTACCCTTGCCGCCTATTTTGTGACGTGTGGTATCTCTGAATGTTTCAACGATAATTGCAGACTTTTGTGTTATGTTGTAGGGGTGCAGCTTTTGATACTGCTTTATTAGCTTAGTCGCTCTGCTTTCGGGCAGTTCGGGGTTTTCGGGTGTATTCTTTGCGATTTTGTAGCAAGTCAAATATGTCATATAGTTTTTGAGGACATCAAGTATAAATCCCTCTTCGATTGCCTGCCGCATACTGTAAATATGAAACGGGTGAAATGAGCCGTCCTGATACGGTTCTCCGAATATTTCAAGAGTCTGCGGTTTTGGTGTGGCTGTAAACGCAAAAAATGACAGGTTCTTATGCTTGCCGTGCGTTATCATTTGCTGTACTATTTTGTCTGTGCGGTCTATCTCGTCTTCAGCTTTGCCCTCGATTTCGGCATACTCTCTTAATGCGTCTTCCGTATCAGCAAGGGCTGTTTTCAGCTTAATTGCGGAACTTCCTGTTTGTGAAGAGTGTGCTTCGTCTACGATAACAGCATAATTTCTCCCCTGCACTTTTTCTACTTCCGTATAAATAACAGGGAACTTTTGCAGCGTTGTTACAATCATACGAACACCGTTATTTATGGCATTTTTTAAGTCCTGCGAATTTTTCTTTTCGTCAATCGTTTCGACTGCTCCGAGCTTATGGTCAAAGCCGGAGATAGTTTCCTGTAACTGAGCGTCAAGCACTCGGCGGTCTGTTACTATTATCACGCTTGAAAATACAGGCTTGTTTTCATCGTTAAAGAGCGACGCAAGGCGATAAGCTGTCCATGCGATAGAATTAGATTTGCCGCTGCCGGCACTGTGCTGTATCAGATAATTATGCCCCGCACCGTTTTGGCGGACATGAGCAACAATATTTCTCACAACATCAAGCTGATGATAACGAGGAAACAGCAGAGTTTTTTTCTTTGTGATTTGAACTTGTCCGTTAGAAAGCAGCTTTTTATCTTCGCTTGTTTTAAGGCTGATGAATTTTTGCAAAATGTCCATCATACTATCTTTTTGAAAGACGTTTTCCCAAAGATACGCAGTCGGATATCCGTCGGGGTTTGGGGGATTGCCTTTGCCGCCGTTTTTGCCCGAACCGTTTGAGCCTTGGTTAAACGGCAGGAAAAATGTATTCTTTCCGGCAAGCTTTGTTGTCATGCACACTTCCAAATGGTCTACGCAGAAAAAGACAAGTATGCGGTTGTTAAAGCGGAAACAGTTTTCTCTTTCGTCGCGGTCATACATCCATTGACGCTTTGCATTTTCGATATTCTGTCCTGTATACTGGTTTTTCAGTTCAAAGGCAAAAACAGGAATACCGTTTACAGCTATAACCATATCTACAGATTTTTTGCAGTCTGCGGAGTAGTACCACTGTCTGTTAAGTGTAATTTCGTTGGCGGCATACAAAGTTAGGGCAGTATCGCTGAGAGTTGATTCGGGCTTGAAATAGCAGACGTGAAATGTTATTCCCCTATGTTTAAAGCCATTTCGCAAAACGGAAAGAAGTCCGTCCATATCGCAGGCATTTTGAAAGGCACGCAAAAATTTTTCTTCGGGGGCGGTGCTGTTCTGCATTTCAAAGCGTTTCCAATCTTTCGGCTGAGTTTTCTTTACAAAGCGAATGAGCGTATCTGTATAAAGTGCGTGTTTTGCGTTGTATGTATCGGTGTTTTTTGTGTAGCCGCCTTTCGGTGAAAGGAAGAACGATTCAATGTCGGATTCAAAGCGTTTTTCGGTTGTGTCATATATACTCATACAGACACCTCTCTTTTTCCTGTGACACATTCAAATATCAGTGATTTTTTGTAGTTTTCCATTTCGGTTATGAACTGCTGTTTTTTGGTGATGATTGCGTCTATCTCGCTGCATTTTTGGTCGAGGTAGTTTATAATTTCTCTTTGTTCATCAACAGACGGATTAGGTATTGATAAACTTTTTAAATCTTCTTTACTCACTTTAAGACGACAAGTATTAACTCTGTCATCACCTCTAACAATAGCGTAAATGCCTTTTCCTAAACTGTAAAGAACTCTAAGCATTGTTTTACTTCTAAAAATATATTCACAATATTTTGCAGTTGTATGATCTGGTAAATTATCATAAAAAGTATAGTAAACTGGACTTACGCAGCCATAATATTTTGAAACTCCGCTCGCACCCACTATCATATTCATACTATTCATAACAAGATCGCCCTCGTGAGCAAGTTTGTACTGCTCAAAGTCATCTTTAAATCTATCAAGATTTGTGGTTTTTTCAGAATATAATGTAACACCCAAATCAATAGAAAGTGATAATCTTTCTTCTGTTCTAATTGGTATGTTTTTTTCATTTCTTTCAATAAGCACATGTCGAAAAGGAGTTATTTCCCACTCAACCGGAATTTCCCCTATCCAGTCAATACCGCTGTCTTTCATTTCACGGTTGCCGCGTATGCCCTTTGTAACAGCCTGTGTTATTACGGCTTGTTTCAGCTTTTTGTATTCCTCAATAGAGGTTTTTGTTTTTTCGATTATGTTGTCAATGTGGGTGCATTGGCGGTCGAGGTAACCAGAGATATGTTGCTGTTCATTATAACTTGGAATTGGAACAAACATATTCTTTATGTAATCAATATTAGCTCTTGGCATTTTTACGCCATAAGTTGATAAATCTACCGAATTAACAAACCCGTTGGTAAGCATAATATAGAAGTAATACCTTGAAAATCCTAAAAAATCTCCAAATACAGCAAATTCAGATGAGCAACATCTATCGTGTTCAATTTGAAACACCTTTGCTAAATATGGTCTTAATTTTCCAAATGCAATATCTCCTGTTTTACAAATAATCGCACCCGTTGTATCATAAATACTATCTGTATGAATATACGAGCCATTCCAACTAACAATGTTTTCTAATGCAAAATAATCTGTTCCACTGTTGTCTGCTAATTTGTTTTCTCTACAAGTTGATATTGTTTTAATTCTTCTTACTTCCCACTCTTCCGGTATCTCCCCTATCCAGTCAATGCCACTGTCTTTCATTTTTCTCATATTAACTCCTTAAGTCTCGCTGTCCTTTTTTGATATAAGCTTTGCAACCTCTTTGTCAAAATCGGATTCAATTTTTTGAGTTTTATTAAATATATCGTACTCCTTCTCGGCTTTTTCCTTCGCCTGCTTCTGTGACACTTTTCCTTTGTCTTTCAAAATGTCATATCTGCGAAAGCTGAGAAATTCGCCTACACTTGCAGCAAATTCTTCCATAGTAAATGTGTTTTCACGCTCGATAAGGTCTTCAATATAATCAAAATAACCTGTAACGGTTCTCTCAAGCTGACGTATCTGTTTTTCGGTGAGATAGTTTTTTGCAATAGTTACATCAGATTTGAGAATACGTCCGTCCGGTGCATTCTTCCAAGTAGTAAGCCCCATATTATCCTTCTCATGGTCTGCCGAACCGTATACTATCTCTGCTGCGGTCTGCCCCGTAATAGCATAATGAAACTTATTTTGAACCGTTGCATAAAATTGTTTTGTAACAGGTGATTTTTTATCATAATCAATACTGCACTCCGCAAAAATATCGGTTATCTGCTGCCATATTCTACGTTCACTTGCACGAATAGAGCGAACTCTTTCGAGTAATTCACGGAAATAATCTTTTCCGAAAACCGATTCGCCTTGCTTTAAACGGTCATCATCCAAAACAAACCCCTTTATCATATACTCCTTCAAAATGCCAGTTGCCCAAATGCGGAACTTTGTTGCTTGTCTTGAATTAACACGATATCCAACAGAAATAATTGCATCAAGATTGTAAAAATTAACATCTTTTGTTTGTGTTTTGCCGTTAATAGCTCCGTGCTGAGTGGTTATTGCAATTTTTGCAATAACCACATTTTCATCAAGTTCATCTTCTTCAAATATATTAGACAAATGTCTGCTAATAGTTGAAAGGCTCACATTAAATAACTCTGCCATTGATTTTTGAGTTATCCATATGCTTTCGTTTTGAATAACAGCATTTACCGAAACATCAGTATCGTCTGAATGATAGAGTAAAAATTTAAACTCTTTATTCATATCTTGCATAATCAATCTCCTTCCCCGAAAAGTGCATTAAGACTTGTTTGTATATCGCTTTCAAGGTCACGCAGGCGGCTCATTATTTTCTCTGCCTTTTCAGGTGCTTGATATTCATAAAAATACCTTGTCATCGGAATTTCATAACCTATTTTTGTTTTGTTCTTATCTATCCACGCATCACTTGCATACGGCAAAACTTCACGGGCGAAATATTCGTCAATATCCTCTTTCAGCGGTACATTTTCCGTGTCACGCTTTGAAGAATCTGCGGTTAGCTTGCCCTTTTTCAAAACAGGTTCGCCGTTTTCATCAAGCTGCGGACGCTCGACAACTATCTTGCTGTAACCAAATTCCTCATTGTCAAAAATCTTGCTTTGACAGTACACACCGTCTTTTTCTCCGTATATCTCGCTGTGCTTAAACTCTCCGTAGGCTTTTACAATAAGCTCCCGACAATTGTCTGTAATGTCGTTTCGCTTGCTGCCGATAGACTTTCTGCGTGGCTCAAAGCAATGTGAAGCGTCTATTAGCTGCACCTTGCCTTTACGGTAACTTGGCTTGTTCTTGTTCAAAACCCAAATGTATGTACTGATACCCGTATTCATAAACATATCTGTTGAAAGCTGAACGATAGCGTCAAGCCAGTCGTTTTCTATTATATACCTGCGAATCTCGGAAGAACCGCTGCCGGCATCACCCGAAAACAAAGGAGAGCCATTTTGAACTATTGCCATTCTGCCGTTATCCGAAAGCTTTGATAAGCCGTTTAGTACAAAAAGCTGCTGTCCGTCCGATATTTTCGGCAGACCAGGGGCAAATCGTCCAAGCTCGCCCTTTTTAGCTTCGGCTTCAACTGCGGCTTTTTCTCGTTTCCAGTCTATGCCAAACGGCGGATTAGATATAATATACTGAAATTTGTAGCCTGTAAACTTATCATCTGAAAGTGTGTCGCCAAACCGCATATTGTTCGGGTCGCCGCCTCGTATCATCATATCGGCTTTTGCTATTGCGAAAGTTGACGGATTGAACTCCTGCCCGAAACAGGTGACGTTCATATCGGAGTTCAGCTCTTTGATGCGTTCTTCCATACATGAAAGCATCTGAGATGTGCCCATAGCCATATCATATACTGTCACATTGCCGCCTTTTGACAAATCAGAATCAGAAAGCAGAAGATCAGTCATAAGATAAATTATATCCCGGCTTGTAAAATGTGCTCCTGCTTCTTCATCGTAAGACTCGGAAAACCGCTTAACAAGATCTTCAAAAATATATCCGCAGTCAACGGCACTTATTTTATTGGGTCCAAGATAGCCTTTTTCGGAATTAAACTCCTTGATAACAAGATAAAGTGTGTTGCTCTCAACCATACGGCGAATTATGCTTTCAAAATCGAACTTTGCAAGAACGTCTTGAACATTGGCGGAAAATCCTGCAAGATAATCACGAAAGTTATTTTCTATATTATCGGGGTCGGCACAAAGCAGCTCAAATGTAAATTTGCTCGTATTATAAAACTGGTAGCCGGACGCCCTTGTGAGAAAGCCGTCAATAACAGCAAAATTCTTTTTGCTCTCGTACTCCTGCAAAACTTTGTCGTGCGTTGGCAAAAGACAGTCGTGAAAACGCTTGACTACAGTCATAGGCAGAACGACAAGCCCGTATTCATGCGGTTTAAACGGTCCTCTCAGCAGGTCGGCAACATTCCATATCATTGTCGCTTTTTGCGAAATATTTGTGCCGACTACAGTAAATTTTTCGTTGGACATTGTTATTGTTCTCCTTGTAATATATGATTAATAAAAGTATACCGCATTTTGGAAAATTTGTCAAATTTGCAGCGTTGACAGAATTTCGAGTTTGGTGTTGTAAAGCTATATATAAGGCATTTAATTTCTGCACATTACCAAGCAGCTTGGATTTATATATTTAAGCTGTAACGTTCATCAATTAGGGAGTATATCCTTGATTTTTCCGATAACAAAGCCAAAAGTTTTAAAAATAGCACCCCTAAACATTAGCCGTATTAGGGTTTTAAGTTTTTTCGATGGTTAAGCCATTTTTATCGACTTTACCTCCCTAAAAATCGAACGTTACAGTTTAAGACTTGCTTTAATACAACAAGTCTTAAATATGTGGCAAAAACTAATCTCCTTATATATACTTGTTTGTAAATTTTTTGTGAATATTTTGTGTTGGATTGTTTGATAACAAAAACGGCGGACAGGGATTGTCCTTACTCGCTTTAATTTTCGGATAGAATTATCTCATGAACTATATTAAAAACCGAAATTGAACAAGACGAAACGGCAAGCAGGAATTATCCTTACTTGCCGCCATTATTATATTTTATCAAAGCATAGCCATGTATCTAAGTTGATCTGCTGCGGAGATACCCATACCTTCCATAACAGTTTTTGCATCCATTCCAAATTTTTTCATAAGGTTTTTGATGTCGGTTATTCTACTCGTATCGACAGCCTTCTTTTCAGCTTCCTGCACAGCTTCCTGCACTGCGTTCTGTATCTCTTCTTGAATTTCTTCTTTCATTAATTCTCTTAAAGCCTGACACATAAATGGATTCTCCTTTCTGATCTTATCATACACTTCCCTGTTGGCGTTTATACTTACATTCATCACAGCGTCGGCATTTTGTTTATCGATAGGCTCGGTAAATGTGTTTGCTATCTCTATAAAACGCTTAATGTCGTCTTCGCTTGCCTTATTGCTCAATACTCTAAGACAAACATGAAAATCCTTGCTTAGACTGCTCGTCAAGATAAATTGCGTGGGTATCGCTACCACTCCGTTTATATAATACACGCCCGGATACTTTTCTTCAATGCTGCCGCCTTCGCTTTGGATTTTCTTAAACAGTTCGGTCGGTTCTGTATCTCTGACGATGGTAGCGGTAAGCTCGGACAACGGCACAGCGTCAACGGTAGCTCCCAAGCCTTTATAAAGATAAGCATAACCTACAGTTTTGATGTAATCGTCTATCGTCAATCCGTCTTTGGGAGATTTGTACTCGATAATATTATATGTTTTGAAAAGCCTTCCGATATCAATATCAAGAACAACGTCTTTTATCTTCTTTATCATCAGCAGATCAATTCTTAGCGGTTCTTTGCTGAGCGGAAATTCTCTGTTGAAATCGAGCAAGTCTTTATATTGCAAAAACTCCAATTCCATGGCACTACAGAATCCGGGGTGCCATTTTATACTCGTGACTTCTTCTGCCATAACGTATCATCTCCCTTCTGATTTT
>CACWTQ010000088.1 GCA_902763835.1 uncultured Ruminococcus sp.
AATTGTTTTTTACGGTTGCTCAAAACACCTTTTGTACTATATAGCATAGTTAAAAAATGCCGATAATACGCCACTTTATAGCTATAGTACGATAAATTGAGAAACTTTTACTTGAGGGTAAAAGAGAAGAAGCTTTAACAATTGCAAAGAATTTGATTGCTCTTGGAAGTAATTCTTTTGAAGAAATTGCCAAAGTTACAGGTCTTACCCTTGAAGAAGTTCAATCGCTTGCTGATGATAATGCTATTTGATTATCTTTCAAAGTAAAATAAACAATTAATAAATACACTGTCATTTAATCAAAATGGCAGTGTATTTTATTTAATTTATTGCAGTATTATTTTGAAGATAAAGTTATTTTTTGCTCAATTCAAACTCATCATTTATAACTTAAAAGGGAAGCCAACTATTTGATTTTCCTTAAATCATAAGGAACTGTCAGAAAATAACTTGAACATTTATACTTGTCTAATTTGCCCTGTGTGTCGTTACAACACCTTGAAATACGTCAGTATTCCTGCGGTGCAACATACTCCCGAACTTTATTATAAAGCACCTCATCAACAATTCCCTCAACAGCCAACCCCTCGGCAGTGTACTCTTCGGAAATAAGCGTTCCGTCACGGCGGATTTCCGCCGACAGTCCGACTTTAGAGAACGGCAGGAGAAGTTTAACTCTCTTTACCCTGACAGGCAGATTCTTTTCAATCGCCGTCAAAAGCTCGTCAATGCCCTCTCCCTTTTTCGCACTGATATGAACCGCATTTGAAACATTCGGGATAAAGCTGTTATCTTCAACCAGATCACTTTTGTTGAACACCGTTATAATCGGAGTATCGGAGCAGCCAAGACTTTCCAGCAAATCACGTGTGACTTCAAGATGAAGCAAAGCTTCATCACTTGACGCATCGCATACGTTTAGAATAATATCGGCAGTTGCTGCTTCTTCAAGCGTTGAGCGAAAAGCCTTTACAAGATGGTGTGGAAGTCTGCGGACAAGCCCTACCGTGTCGATAAGCATAACAGTCACACCGTTGGGCAGTTTCAATGCACGTGAAGTCGGGTCGAGCGTTGCGAAAAGCCGGTCTTCTTCAAGCACTCCTGCGTCCGTCAGATAGTTCATAAGAGTTGATTTTCCTGCATTCGTATAACCCACTATTGCGGTTGTTATAATGCCGTCCTTTTTCCTGCGTCTTCTCAGTTGTTCACGGTGACGTTCGATTTCACTCAGCTGTTCTTTCAATGCATCTATTTTCCGTCTGATATGACGTTTATCGGTTTCAAGTTTGCTTTCGCCCGGACCTCTTGTGCCTATTCCTCCGCCCAGCCTTGACATCTGAACTCCCTTGCCCGTGAGCCTTGGCAGCATATATCTGAGCTGTGCTATTTCAACTTGAAGCTTACCCTCTTTTGAATTTGCTCGCAGTGCAAAGATATCGAGTATAAGCATTGTGCGGTCGATAACTCTGACGTCTGTTGCGTCTTCAATATTTGTAATCTGATTCGGGGTAAGTTCGCTGTCGGCTATAATCAAATCTATCTCCTGATTTTGACATATTTCAACCAGTTCTTCAAGTCTGCCCGTGCCTATATACGTTGCGGAAACAGGTTTTTCAAGCTTCTGTATAACAGAACCGACAACCTCCGCACCTGCACTCTCGGCAAGTGCATACAGTTCGGACATTGAACTTTCAGCATCAAATTCGCCGTTGTCAACGCTTATTAAAAATGCTCTCTGCGGTCGTATTTCATTTTCGTAGTATTCCATTTTATTATCCTTTCAGCTTTTTTTCTTGATTCTTGATTCTTGATTCTTTAATTCTGCATTGTATCCCGATTTTGCGATTATGCTGCATAATTCCTTTGTATCTCTTTCGGTCTTGGAATATATTTTCGCTGTGCCGCTGTTCAGGTCAACCTTTGACCAAACTCCGTCAAGAGCATTAAGAGTATTTTCAACTTTACGGGCACAGTTTTCGCATGTCATTCCGCCTATGCTCAGTACAGCCGAATAAGGATAATGCGATTTGTTTCTGTCTTTAACGGCTGTTCTCTTTTCCAATTTTTCAAACTCTCCACAGCAACCACCGCCTTTGCGGAATTTTTTAACTGTTTGATATATCGCATACGCAATCACAGCCGCAAGTATGATAATCAATACTGCTGTCATAGTTTTTTCCTTTCGGTAATGTTTTAGGAACTGGTGGAAAATAAGTTGAACAAATTAGACAAGTATAAATGTTCAAGTTATTTTCTGACAGTTCCTTAGTTTCGCTGAGGGTAGTTGACTTTTCTTTTATAATTTGTTTCGTCAGCGACAGGGCTCTGCCCTTGACCCGCAAGCCTTTGTAAAGGCTTGAGCGAAACTTTTACAGGCTTTTCCTTAGTTTATTGTCTGCCGCAGCCGCCGCACTCGGAACAATTACCGCAGCAGCTGCCTCCCTTTTTATGACTGCGGACACACACCGCAAATGCCCAAACCAACACCGCCCCTATAACAATCAACAGAATAACATCAATACCATTCATTCAAACCACTCCTATCATAAGTCCTATCAAATGAACAAACAGAGAAAATATCCATGCCACAACGCACTGCCATACCACCACTGAAAATGCCCACTTGCTGCCCAGTTCTCTCTTAACCGAAGTGATAGCAGCAACACAAGGAGTATACAGCAATGAAAATACAAGCAGTGAAGCTGCGGATAATGATGTCATTGTGCTTGTAACTCCGCCCGTGTACAGAATTTCGAGAGTGGAAACAACGCTTTCCTTTGCCATAAATCCGCTCACAAGCGAAACTCCGATTCTCCAGTCGCCCAGACCTATCGGCTTTAAAATCGGCGAGATAACACCTGCCGCAAGTGCAAGAATACTATTTTCGGCATTGTCAACCATATTCATATGTAAATCGAAGCTTTGCAAGAACCAAACTGCAACAGTCGCAATAAGGATTACGGAAAAGGCTTTTTGCAAAAAGTCCTTGGCTTTTTCCCAGAGAAGCTGAAGAACGTTCTTTGCACCCGGCAATCTGTAATTCGGAAGTTCCATTACAAACGGCACAGCCTCACCCTTGAACATTGTACCCTTGTAAAGAAACGCAGCGAGAATTCCTGCGAAAATTCCGAGCAGATACAAACCAAGCATAATAAGTCCGCTGTGTTCGGGGAAAAATGCGTCAACGAAAAATGCGTAAATAGGCAGCTTTGCCGTACAGCTCATAAACGGTGTAAGTAAAATTGTCATTTTTCTGTCACGTTCACTGGGCAATGTTCTTGTTGCCATAACGGCAGGCACGGAACAGCCGAAGCCTATCAAAAGCGGAACAATACTTCTTCCCGAAAGTCCGATTTTTCTCAGCAGCTTATCCATAAAGAACGCAACACGTGCTATATATCCGCTGTCCTCAAGAATCGAGAGGAAGAAAAACAACGTTATAATAATCGGAAGAAAACTCAGCACACTGCCCACTCCTGCAAATATACCGTCTATTATAAGACTGTGAATTGCATCGTTGACATTTGCATTTGTAAGGGCAGTATCGACAAGCTTGGTCAAAGCGTCTATGCCCGTTTCAAGAAGTTCCTGCAAAAACGCACCTATTACGTTGAACGTCAGCCAAAATACAAGCCCCATAATACAGACGAATGCAGGAATAGCCGTATATTTACCCGTAAGAATTTTGTCGATTTTCTTACTCCTGATATGCTCCTTGCTTTCCTGCGGTTTGGAAACTGTTTCTTCACAAAGCTTCATTATGAAGTTGAAACGCATATCGGCAATAGCCGCACTTCTGTCAAGCCCTCTTTCTTTTTCCATTTGCTTTATGATATGCTCCATAGCTTCGCTTTCATTGCCGTCAAGGCCAAGTTGTGCCGTAATAAGATTATCACCCTCGATAACCTTGTTAGCTGCAAAGCGTATAGGAAGTTCGGCTTTCTCTGCGTGGTCTTCGATAAGATGTGCTATTCCGTGCAGACATCTGTGAACGGCACCACAGTGTGCTGTCTTGTCACAAAAATCCTGACGGACAGGCTTTTCCTGATAATACGCAACGTGAATGGCATGCTCCACAAGTTCTTCTATGCCCTCGTTTTTCGCCGCCGATATCGGAACAACGGGAACGCCCAAAAGTGTTTCCATTGCGTTTACATCTATGCTGCCGCCGTTGGAGGTGAGTTCGTCCATCATATTGAGTGCAACTACTACGGGGATATTCATTTCAAGCAGCTGCATAGTAAGATAAAGATTTCGCTCGATATTAGTTACATCTACGATATTGATAATTGCATGAGGTTTCTCGTTAAGCACAAAGTTACGTGAAACTATCTCTTCACTGCTGTAGGGTGACATTGAATAAATACCGGGCAAGTCGGTTATTTTCGTATTCGGGTGACCTTTTATTGCACCGTCCTTGCGGTCAACCGTCACACCGGGAAAATTTCCGACATGCTGATTTGCACCCGTAAGGCGGTTGAACAGAGTCGTTTTGCCGCTGTTTTGATTTCCCACTAATGCGAATGTCATAACAGTGCCTTCGGGGAGGGGAGTGCCGCTGCCCTTTGGGTGAAATTTACCGCCCTCACCAAGACCGGGGTGTTCCGTTTTCTTTTTGGAGTATTTCTTTTTGATCTCGTTTTTTTTGCTGTTGATAGGCGATACCTCTATTTGCTCTGCATCTGCCAAACGCAGAGTAAGCTCGTAGCCGTGAAGACGAAGCTCGACAGGATCGCCCATAGGTGCGTATTTTACAACTGTAATTTCCGTTCCGGGAATTATACCCATATCGAGAAAATGCTGTCTTAAAGCACCGTTGCCGCCAAGCTTTTCGACTTTGACAGTTTCTCCTATTTTTGTTTCCTTTAGTGTTGCCATATTTTTCTCCTTTAAACATAATTACAATTTAAAAATAACGTTTATGTTATTGCTATATTATAGCATTTTTCGCTACAAAATTCAAATTATTAAATACAAATTTTCAAATTTTTTCCGTCAAAAAGGAATATAATCTGCACGACTGCTTAATACATAATTATTGTTTTTTTTGGTTGGCAGGAAATTAAATTGAAATGGCGAGTAACCGTACGTCAAAATATTCTTTATTCTCTATTATTTATTACCATTGCTTTATAAAAATCATTTCCGCATCTCTGAACATTTGGAGTAAGCAAGCCATATAAATCGGAAGCTCTCAAATCAATCTCAAAAATCTTCTTTCCCATATCGTCAAGCTTTTTCATATCCTTTGCAGGCGACATAATCACAGGGAGAGAAGCGGATTTTTTCATTAATTTTAGTATTTCCGTTCCCCGATCGTTAAATGCAAGCACACGAATATATTTCGGTTCAAGGCTTGAAATATCCTTTGTAATACCGAGATATGCACAAGCTATAATACGGCTTAAACGTGCGTGAGTGTAGCGTTTGCACTTCACGGCGGCTATAATATCCGAAACGGAATTATTCTCCCTAACGGCTTTGACAAGCCTGTTTTCAAGCCCCTCCGTGACATCGGGTATATTTGCAAAATCCTCCGCTGTCATACTTCTTAGGACTGTCATAATTCCACGGCTGTTATTTTTGTACTCTCCGGGACATTCTCCGAGCGTTATGCAGTCGGATATAATTTCTGCGGTTGTATTGGGAATAAATTTTTTATAGGAATTATCACCGTTTAAAATCATTTCACGCACGGCGGAAGCGGATGCAAATTCATTGTTTGTTTGCATTGAGCCGTGCATTGCACCGACACGCTTTATGGCGAACGGATTTATATTACTATTAATATTGTTAAGCACTTTAATATATTCGATTGCCAATGTATTGTTGGGACTTTTTAAGATATCGGAAATATTATCGCCGTTTTGCGAAATATATTCTACAGCCGCCTGCATTGCTCTCGGGTGACTATACCCTTGTTTCAGATATTGTTTACAGAGTGTTTCAACCTCACCGCTTCGGGTAATAATATCAACTGTACGTTTTAACATTAAGATATCTCCGCATTCCGCACCGAACGCAAGTTCATCTACACAGCCGCATTTATCGAGTGTTTGAACAGCACCGAATGCGAATTTTTCCGCACTTCCCACAGCGTAAATCTGAGGAAGCTCGATTACAAGGTCAACTCCGCCAAGAATTGCCGCTTTGGCACGGTTATATTTATCAAGTATTGCACAGTTGCCACGCTGGAGGAAATTTCCGCCCATAACAGATATGATATGCGTTGAACCGTTTTCACGGGATTTTTGTATCTGGTATTTGTGACCGTTGTGAAACGGATTGTATTCACTTATTATTGCGGTTGATTTCATATATAACACCCCGATTTTTTAATGTGTCGGACAACGTCCGCAGGAAACAAATTGATATTGATTTTATTTTTGTTATTTTGCTATTGATAGTTTATTTTTGCCAATGGTGATTTGATTTCCTTTTGCTCAAGTTCATTTTAAGAAAAAATTCTATAAATTTTGTAATAAATATTGAAATTTATTTCTTATTGTACTATTATATAATATGTCAAAGTATGTTTCAAGTAATTTTTACAAAACGAACGTGAATTGAAACAAGTTTATAAAAAACAGAAGGAGCTAATTTAAAGTGAAGATTTTAGTAATTAATGCCGGAAGCTCTTCTTTGAAGTATCAGCTTATCGACATGGATAACGAACAGGTTATTGCAAAAGGCAACTGCGAGAGAATCGGTATTGACGGTATCTTCGGCTACAAGACAGCCGACGGCAAGGAAATCAAAAAGAACGTTGATATGCCCGACCACCGTGCAGCTTTTATGCAGGTTAAGGACGCACTCACCAACAGCGAAGTCGGTGTGATTAAGGACCTTTCCGAGGTTTCCGCTATCGGTCACAGAATAGTGCAGGGCGGTGCAAGATTCAGCGAGAGTGTTATTGTTGACGAGAGTGTTATCGAGGGCATTGAGAGTCTTATTCCGCTTGCACCTTTGCACAACAAAGGTCATGTTCAGGCTATCCGTGCGTGCGTTGAAGTATTCGGAAAGGAAGTTCCGCAGGTTGTAGTTTTCGATACGGCTTTCCATTCGACTATGCCGCCGAAAGCATACATCTACCCGATTCCGTACGAATACTATGAGAAGTATCAGATTCGCCGCTACGGTTTCCACGGCACATCTCACAGATATGTAAGCAAGTATTGTGCCGACCTTATGGGCAAAGACATCAAGGACTTGAAGCTTATCACCTGTCATATCGGCAACGGCTCTTCAATCACTGCTATTGACGGTGGCAAGGTTATAGATACAAGTATGGGACTTACTCCGCTTGACGGATTTATGATGGGTTCGAGAACAGGTACACTCGACCCGTCTGTAGTAACATTTATTGAAGAAAAGGAAAATCTTTCACCGTCCGAGATGAGCGACCTGCTCAACAAGAAGTCGGGTCTTCTCGGTGTATCGGGTATTTCCACAGACGACAGAGATGTTACAAAGGCAGCAAGAGAGGGCAACGAGAGAGCAAAGCTTGCACACGAGATTCTTGAATATGAGATTTCAAAGTTTATCGGCAGCTATTATGTGGCACTCGGCGGCTGTGACGGTATGGTATTTACGGCAGGCTTGGGCGAGAACCAGTGGCATCACAGAGAAGCTGTTTGTAAATATTTGGAGTGTCTTGGTGTTAAGATTGACATTGAGAAGAACAAAGAAATGATTCTCGGCAAGTGCGGCAAGATTTCAACGGACGATTCCTCGATTGAGGTTTATGTAATCCCGACTAACGAAGAGCTTGTTATTGCAAGAGATACTAAGGAATTGGTTGAAAACAGATAAGCACCGACAGGCAATAATTACACATTGTAAATTCTATAGAAATCTGTAGTATTTGCCTTTTAGGACGGAACGGGCAGCCGCCGCCCCTTGAAAAAGGTTAGGAGATGTGGGAGTGTCGCCCCACCAAAGGCGTATGCTAAAGGTTAAGCAGGCTCTGAAATATGGGCTTGCTTTTTGTTTGATACAGATATAAAGTTTATATATTCTGCGGACGATTGTTCGGTTGACAAGAACGGCAGATAAATGATATTATATTAGAGGTGAATAACATTGAGGAGAAAAGACAGAGAAGTAACCGACAACAGTAAAATCAAAAAAAATCATCGACAGCTGTCAATGCTGTAGAATAGGCTTTAATGATAACGGAAATGTCTATATCGTTCCGCTGAATTTCGGATACATATATGAAAACGATTGTTACACATTTTACTTTCACAGTGCAAAAGAGGGTCGGAAAATTGATTTAATTAAAAACAGCCCCAATGTAGGCTTTGAAATGGATACGGGTTATAAACTCCATACAGCCGAGTGTGCATGTAATTATTCGGCAGGTTTTCAAAGCATTATCGGCAGCGGCACTGTTGAAATCGTTAATGACACCGATGAAAAAATTCGGGGTCTTTCCTCGCTTATGGAGCATAAGGAACTGTCAGAAAATAACTTGAACATTTATACTTGTCTAATTTGCCCTGTGTGTCGTTACAACACCTTGAAATACGTCAGTATTCCTGCGG
>CACWTQ010000089.1 GCA_902763835.1 uncultured Ruminococcus sp.
ACCGCAGGAATACTGACGTATTTCAAGGTGTTGTAACGACACACAGGGCAAATTAGACAAGTATAAATGTTCAAGTTATTTTCTGACAGTTCCTAAGTACCGAGCGGAAAATTTTATAGCTGTACGGGTGCGAAGCTTGTTAAAGTTTGGTCAAGCTTTTCAAAGCTTGCGGGCGACGGAACACCCCAAGAAGCCGAGCCGTAGGCGAAAGCTGATTGGGGGAGGTGTTTCTAGTGGTCTTGCACCAGCAGGGGCAGAGTCCCGCTCGCTGACGGAACAAACTATTGTAGAAAAATAAGGAACGGTTAGAAAATAACTTGAACATTTATTGAGTAAATTTTTTCACCAAATGGGTGCAAAAGAATGATCGGAAAAATTCTTAAAAAACTTAGCGTTTATGCGGATTTTATAACGATTAATTATTTTGAGTTTTGCGGATTTAGGTAAAAAATTATAAGTTAAAAAAAATACAGGAGGTACAATATGATTCATCTAGTCGAGGGACGAAGCGGCTCAGGCAAAACCCGATACGTTACAAACGTCCTCTGTGAGCTTGCCAAAAAAGGCGATAAAAAACTTTTATACATTATGCCCGAGCAGAGTTCTTTTGAAAGCGAAACTGCCTTTCTTCATATGCTTGGTGCTAACCTTTCAAGATATATAAGCGTTATGTCTTTTACACGTCTTTATGATATGGTTATGCGGCAAACGGGTATGGTGCCGGGTACTCCAATCGATGACGGTGTGCGAAAAATTTTAATGTCGCTGTCGCTTGAAGACTGCGTCGATAAACTAGATGTCTACCAAAAGCAGGCGGCAAAGCCTCAGATTACCGACCTTATGCTGAGTGCCGTGAAAGAGTTCAAAATGTGCGGTATCTCCACGGATAATCTAAGAGAGATGTCCGAAAAAACAAAGGGTACGGATTTATCAAAAAAACTTGACGAAGTGGCACTTGTCACGGACGTTTACAATGCTCATATCGCAAGAAGTTATATCGACCCTCTTGATAACAATGCACGTCTTGAAAAACGTCTGAACGATGTAAAATTCTTTGAGGGTTATACGGTTGTCGTTGACGACTTCAGCGGATTCACGGCTCAGGAGCAAAAAATTCTCGACTTGATTATGAAACAGGCAAAGGATTTTTACATCACTCTTTGTATGCAGCCGCAAAGTGACGAGGAACTTTTCTTCACCATCAATAGAACGAAAAAACGTATTATACAAAGTGCCGCAAGGCTGGGTCTTGAAGTCGCATCTCCAATCAGACTTTTTGAAAATCACCGAACCGAAAGCAAGGAGATAAGTCTTGTCGAAAGTGGAATTTATCGTATCGGAAATGTTGATACGGGAAGTAGCGAAGGTGTTTCCGAAGATGTGACTGTCGCCGCTGCAAGCGATATTTTCGAGGAATGCGAGTATGTTGCCGAGCGTATAAACAGTATGGCTTTAAGCGGCGAATGCCGTTACAGCGACATTGCCGTTGTGTGCAGAAATTCCCAAAGTTACAAGGGCATTATCGATACAATTTTCGATAATCACAACATTCCGTATTTTATGTCGAAGCCCGAGCCTATCGACCGCAAACCGCTTATGCTTCTTGTGCTGTCAGCTTTTGAGTATGTCATTTCTCCGAGCGACAGCGATAAACTTTTTTCTATTGCGAAATGCGGTCTTGTCGGAATAGGCGATTATGAAACGTCACTTCTTGAAAATTATGTCTATACGTGGGGCATAAACGGCAGAAAATTCACTCAGGTGTTTGACCAAAACCCCGACGGTTATTCCGAGAATATTTCAAAAGAAGCAAAAGAACGTCTTATCGAAATCAACCGAGCAAGAGAAAAGCTTATCTTTCCTATTATGAATTTTGCGGATAAGATAAACAGCGGCACGGCAAATGCACTTGAAATTTCAACCGCCGTTTATGAGCTTCTGGTTGAATTCGGAGTACCCGAATATCTCAAAAACAGTTTGGACGAAAACGAGCTTGACGAGTATTCAAACGAGGAAGTTCGTCTGTGGGAAATGCTTATGGATATACTCAATAAAATGTATTTATCCTTGGGCGAACGTTCTGTGACGGTTAAGAGATATTACGAGCTTCTGAAAATGCTTATCCGCTCCTACGAAATTTCCGAAATTCCTCAAACGCTTGACCAAGTGCTTATCGGTACGGCGAACAGTGTCCGTCTTTCAAGTCCGTATGCGGTGTTTGTAATCGGTGCGGTGAACGGAGAATTTCCGCATAACCCCGTTTCGGGAGGTGTGTTCAACGATGCGGAGAGAAGAAGTCTTATAAGCTTGGAGCTTCCCGTTTACGATGCAATAGCGGAACTTTTTTTGCAGGAAAAATTCCTTGTCTACAATGCCGTTTCCGCTCCGAGAAAGAAGCTTTACATCACATATCCGACAGGTGATTTAAGCGGCGGAAAGCTACAGCCGTCATCTATTGTGTCGGAGATCAAGAAGATAATCCCAAACGTCAAAACCGACATAATCTCATTTATGCCCACGCTTGACAGAATACAAAGCGAAAAGGGTGCATTTGAAAAATGTGCCGAGAGATACCGCCAAAAGGACGCTTTGAGCAAGGCTTTAAAGGATTATTTCCGCAGTTTGCCTGAATATTCTGACAGAATTTCCGCTATCGAGCAAGCCATTACAAAAGGCGACATCAAGCTTGAAAACAAGAAAATTCCCGCACTGCTTTTCGGACGTGACAAAAAATTATCCGCTTCTCAGATTGAGAAATTTTATATGTGCCGTTTTCAGTATTTCTGCACATACGGTCTTAAGCTTAAGGAGCGAAGACGTGCCGAAATGGGTGCGATTGAATACGGAAATCTTGTGCATTATCTGCTTGAAAATGTTGTCAAGGTTTACAAAGAAAACGACTATATCAGACTTTCGGACGATGAGCTTGAACAGCTGCTTGATGAACTTCTGAAAAATTATATTTTTGAATTCTTAGGCGGCGAGGACGATAAAAGCGACAGGTTCGTATATCTTTACTATCGGCTTAAGCACAGCACACAAGCTCTTATGAATCACCTTTCGGACGAGCTTACACAGTCGGAATTCAAGCCTGTTGACTTTGAACTTGAAGTCAGCGAAAAGGGAATAGGAGAATACACGGTTATCGACAGCAACGGAAATCTTGTCAGTGTTAAAGGTATCATAGACAGAGTTGACCTGATGAAAACAGCAAAGGCAAGCTACATCAGAATCATTGACTACAAGACGGGCAAAAAGGAATTTAAGCTTTCCGATGTGCTTTACGGTCTTAATATGCAGATGCTTATTTATCTTTCGGCTATTGCTAAAAACGGAAGCGTCAAATACGGAAATGATATTCACCCGAGCGGTGTTTTGTATATGCCGTCAACCGTTACAAGCGTCACCGTTCCGCCGTATGCAGACGAAAAAGTCATTAAAAACGAGCATGACAAGAACCTGCGAATGAGCGGTATTGTTCTCGATGAAATTCAGGTTCTGCGTGGTATGGAGGAGAAATTGGAAGGCAAGTATATCCCTGTATCGGTTGACAAAAAAGGTGATATCAAAAAGACGAGCAAGAATTATGTTATTTCCAATCACCAGCTGAATATGATTTTTAACAAGGTTGAACAGAAAATAAGCGAGATGAGCGAGGCTCTCGACGACGGAAATATCTCGGCTATTCCTACAGGCAACGACAGTTTAAATCCCTGCAAATGGTGCGTTTACAATGCACTCTGCGGTCACACCGACAAGGATAAAATCACATGCCTTGAACGTTTTGACAAGGAAGAAGTTATTGCAATGCTCAAAGAGGAACAGGGAGAGGAGGAAAATTAAATGGCAAACGTTAAATGGACAGCGAACCAGCAGAATGCGATTAACGCCCGAAACGGTGCGGTGCTTGTTTCGGCGGCGGCAGGCTCGGGCAAAACGGCAGTTTTGGTTGAGCGTGTCATAGATATGATAACCAACTCCGAACACCCCGTAGACGCAGACAGATTTCTTGTTGTTACGTACACAAGAGCCGCCGCAGGCGAAATGAAAGACAGAATTGCCGCAAGACTTGACGAGCTTCTTAAAAACGACCCTTTAAACGAAAATCTTCACCGTCAGCAGCTTCTTCTCGGAAGAGCTCAGATAAGCACAATTCACAGCTTTTGCAGTGATTTGGTAAGAGAATATTTTTATACGCTTGATATTCCGAGTGATTTCAGAATTGCCGACGACGGTGAGCTTACAATCATTAAGAATCAGGCTATGCAAAACGTTCTCGAACGCAAGTACAGCGAGAAAGACGATGATTTTGAAAACACCGTGGAGGTATTTTCAAGTGTGCGTGACGATACTATTTTACAGGAGATTGTTTTAAGACTTTACGAATTCCTGAGGTCACACCCGTTTCCAAACGCTTGGATTAAAGAAAAGGCGGCAATGTACGATGTCACGAAATCAGCCGACGAAACAGAATGGGGCAAGACTGTCATTAACCGTTCAAAGATGACTGCGTACTATATGAAAACTTTGAACAGCATTAGTCTGGAGCTTTTAAAGAATGAACCGAAGCTGTTAAATTCAAGTTTCGGCGACAAAATCCGAGATGATGAAATATTTATCGGCTATCTTATCGACAGACTTGAAAACGGCAGCTGGAACGATATCATAGATATTCTCAACACATTCACCTCTGGCACTCTCAGAGCCCCGAAAGGCTTTACAGAACACGAAATCAAGGTTGCTGTTGCAGCGTACAGAAACGTCATTAAGGATACAATAGGCGACCTGAAAGAGCTTTTTGTAAGGAACAATGAACAGTGTATGGACGATATTGCCGACCTTGCTCCGGTTGTTTCAAAGCTTTTTGAGATTATGGAACTTTTCGGAGAAGAATACTCAAAGCTTAAGCTGGAGCGTTCTCTTGCAGATTTTTCCGATTTGGAGCATTGGGCTTTGAAGCTGCTTGCGGAGAATACAGAAAACGGCGTTGCGTTTACGGAGATTTCAAAGGAAATTTCCTCACGCTACGATTATGTTATGGTTGACGAATATCAAGATGCAAATACCATACAGGATACCATATTCAAAGCAGTAAGCGACAACGATAAAAAACTGTTTGTAGTAGGCGACGTTAAGCAGAGTATTTACAGATTCAGACAGGCTATGCCTGAAATTTTTATCGGAAGAAAGAACAGGTATGTTCCGTATAATCCGAATGAAGAGGTTTATCCGGCGAAGATTATTCTCGATATGAATTTCCGAAGCAGAGAGGGAGTCACGGAGGGAGTTAATTTTGTATTTAAAAATCTGATGTCGGAGAGTGTCGGCGATATCGATTACACGGACGAGGAAGCTCTTGTGGCAGGTGCTGCATACGGCGAGGATAACGGAAATGCTGTATCGTTTCATCTTCTCAATCTCGAAAAATCCGAAACTAAAGACAGAGATATCGAAGAGGCAAAATACATAGGTTCGCTTATTTACAAGATGATGTCGGAGGAAGAAATAACAACCAAGGACGGTAAACGCAAACCGACCTACAGTGACTTCTGCATACTTATGAGAGGTGTAACATCTCATGCACCCGTGTTTGAAGCGGAACTTCTGAAAATGGGTATTCCGACCGTCAGCGAAACAAGCGACAGCTTTTTCTCTCAACACGAAATTCAGGTTATGCTGTCACTTCTGAGAATTATCGATAACCCTGTTCAGGATATTCCTTTGGCAGCGGTTATGCTTAGTCCGATATTTGGTTTTACCGTCGATGAACTTGGAGAGTTCAGAGCGACTTACCCGGAGGGTTCGCTGTATTCTCTTATACTACAGGAAAATCTTACGGGAAACAAGAAAACCATTGCATTTTCAAATACGCTTTCAAGGCTTCGCAGGATATCCGCAAGAGTTACGACAGATACACTTCTTAACCTGATATACAACGAAACTTCTTATCCCGAAATTGTATCATCGGAAGAGGACGGAGATTTCAAAAAGAATAATCTTAAACTGCTTGTTCAGTATGCAAAGACATACGAAAATTCGGGCTACAGAGGTGTGGGCGGATTCGTAAAGTTCATTGACCGACTTCGTGAAAACAGCTGTGATTTGGCGGCAGCCGAAAGGAAAAACGAGCTATCGGAGGACGCTGTCCGCATTATGACTATACATAAATCAAAAGGTCTTGAATTTCCGATTTGTATAGTTGCCAATCTCAACCGCAAGTTTAATACAGATACCAAAAACGAAGTACTTCTTCATAACGAATTGGGTTTGGGAGTTCGACGAAAGGACGACACTCTTCTGTGCCGTTACACAACTATGCCGAGGGAAGCCGTTGCACTTGAAATTAAAAGGAACGAAATTTCCGAGGAACTCAGAGTTCTCTATGTTGCACTAACCAGAGCAAAGGAAAGACTTGTGCTTATCGGCAGCAGCAAGGGATTGGAAAAATATGTCGGCGGAGTTGTCAAGAAATTTGCATATGACAAGACTGTTTCACCATATACAGTAAGCAGTGCGGTTTGTATGTGCGACTGGATTATCGACTGTCTTCTTGTGCATAAGAGCGGTTTGGAGATTCGTACTATTGGCGGCTATGTCGGAGATATTTCCCAAGATTTGGGATATGACTGGGACGTGAATGTAATTGAGGATTTGGAGGAATATCACAGCAATATTTTAAAAGCCGCCAAAAACGAAGCATTTGACAGTGCCGAAGCTGAACAAATCTCCGATAATATTACGGAGGGTACGAGAAAGAAAAATCTTGCTATTATCAGGGAACGTCTGAGCCGTGTTTACGAGTACGAGAAGATGACAAAAATACCTGTTAAGGTTTCTGCATCGGCACTTGCGGAAAAGGAAAGCAATGTTAGATACAGCGTGTCAGCAGTTCCGGACTTTATGAGAAAGGGCGGACTTTCGGGTGCGGAAAAAGGTACAGCTATGCACACGTTTATTCAGTACTGTGACTTTGAGAGAGCGAGGACGTCACTTGAAGAAGAGATTGAAAATCTTGTAAAAAGAGGATTCCTCACGGAAGTTCAGGGCAATGCCATAAACAGACAAAGTATTAATGATTTTCTTCATTCCGATTTAATGAACAGAATGCTTAGTTCCTCTATGCTCGAAAGGGAGTTCAGGTTTACCGTTGAAATTCCGGCTGGTCTTGCAGATAAGACGCTTGAATTCCCGTACAGCGAAGAGCCTATAATTCTACAGGGTGCAGTTGACTGTCTGTTTGAAGAAAACGGTAAAATTATCATTGTTGATTATAAAACCGACTGGGGTAAGAGCAGTGAAGAGCTTACGGATATGTATTCTCCGCAGCTTAGGCTTTATAAGCTTGCAATTGAACAAGTGCTGGGTAAAATTGTTTCACAGTGCGTGATTTATTCATTCGGACTTGGCAGAGAAATAGCACTTTAATGCGTAATTATGGCAGTTGCAAGTTTAGCTTTTTGCCCTCAATTTTACTTTAAAGGAAAGTCAATTCAATATCTGCTATTTCAAATTTTCGGTTTTCTTTGCAGCGGCTCGGACGGCTCGCCCCCCAAGGGCGTGACGGACGGAAGAGCCGCTATTTTTTATGTAGTGGTGTGTGTGTGTGCCTGTAGGGCACACACACCACTTGTTATATTGTTATATTGTTTAGTTGTGGTCGGGTTATCGGTCGGAGTATCGGTCGGCATATCGGTTGTCTTATTGGTCGGTTTGTCGGTCGATTTTCGACCAATCTTGTATTGGTGTTTGAATGGTTTAATATTCAAATGTTAATTATATTTTAATGAGTACTAACATTAAATAAAATATTATTGTAAAATAAAAGTAAGGCTGAAGTTTTTGAGCCTAAGAGCCTGTTATGACAAGTGACATACTCCCACCACCTACGCTGAGCTTCTCGGTGGGGGCTTCTCGTTCAAGTACAGCAGCCTGTACAGTATCAGCGAGCTAACCCCGTGTGTCC
>CACWTQ010000090.1 GCA_902763835.1 uncultured Ruminococcus sp.
ATTTTCGGTTGACAAAACTACCATCGAAAACTAAATGACCGGCTAAAACCGGTCTTTTTGTGTTGCGATGGGACTATTAGAGTGTGAATAGTAACACCCCACTTTTACTTGACACATACACGTTGTCCGCCCGCCTTGCATTTTGAGAAGATTTGTGGTAAAATATTACTGTTGGGAAATTTATTGAATTTTGGTGGCAGCGACTTTTATTGAAAATCTGTTGCTTTAAAAATAAAATTAAAATAGGGAGATTAAAGAAAATGAAAAGATTAAAAAAAGCAATTTTAATGATTATAGGTTCTGTTCTTACAATGCTGTCTATACCGTTCACGGCATCGGCATCAGCAATAGATACAGCCGCTACCGGTGACGGAAGAATTTATTTGGCACTTGGTGTTTTAGTGGTTGCAATAGTTGTAGTAATCCTTATGCTTGTTTTAAGCAAAAAAACAAAAGACGAATAAGCTTAGGAACTGTCAGAAAATAACTTGAACATTTATACTTGTCTAATTTGCCCTGTGTGTCGTTACAACACCTTGAAATACGTCAGTATTCCTGCGTTGTGCCTAACACAGAACAAATTATCCTGCGTCTAAATTGTTCAACTTATTTCCCAACAGTTCCTTATGCCCGACCGATGATCTTTTTTCGGTTCGGGCATTTTTATGATGTTAATCATCATAATCATCAGAATTATCGCCTGTCGGTGCAGCTTTAATTTCCTCATAGGCTTCTTCTATACCGTTTTTGACAGCTGATTTTATCACAAAATAAATTGTAAATAAAAATATTATAAATTTTCCAAAACCTACTCCGTCCATTTGTTCGGTCAGCATTGCAATATTAAACATCATAATCTATCACTCCTTTTTATTACAAACACGTCTTATGTGAAACACTGAGCCTATAAACGGAAAAAATGTAAATATAAAGCATACTATAGGTATAACAATTAACAATTCCAATCCATTACGAATATCTGTTAAATAAAACACCATAATAAAAACAATCAGTATTGTCAGTGAAATCAATGCTCCTTTTCCGCATAAATTTCTTTGTTCTTTCAAAATGTCAATCTCCGATTGCTTATCCGAAAAAATAGGTGCAGTGCCTTCCGTTGCTCTGAAAATCTGATATCCGTTATTTAAGACAATAGCTTCCCAGCCGCTTTCACTGTAAATGTCAAGCATATTGTCATCTACGGTTTTTTCAAAATTCACGCTGTAAATATAGGGGATAGGGTCACCCGATTTAAATTTGTACATCAGCCCCGATAATCCGACAATATGCCACCCCGAACGGCTCATATCACTCAGCATTTTCATATCATGTTCGGGAAAAATTGCCAATCCGTTACAAAATCGATATTTATTCATATTCCTCACCCAATTCCTTTTTCGCAATATCAACAATATTTTGTTTTTTTCTGTAATCGTTTATTAAAATATCCCTGCCTTTATTAGTAATTTGATAGAGAATTTTACCGTCTTCCGACGGAATCTCGTCAATCCATTGTGCCGCCCTCATTTTTTTTAGAGTAGTGTACATAGTGGCAGGTCCTATTATAATATTGTTATCGGTCATATCCTTAATTTTTTGCATAATTTTATATCCGTGAATAGGATTAATAATTGTTAGTAAAATTAGAAACATACTGTCTGTAAGTTCTCCGCTTTCGTAAGGACTTGTTTTTGCCAAAGCCGTCACCTCTTACTGTATCTATAATGGATATATTATATCATTCATTGATATACTTGTCAATATCCAAAATAAAAAAAATTATATTTCACCATTTTTTACAAATAATAATTTTATAAAAATTAAAAAAGGTGATACAATGGAAATCAGAACCGACCTTGCTCTTGAAGCAAGGGAGCTTGTCACGGAAAATATTAACGGTGTGGATATCGATACGGAATTTCCCGAAAAAATGAAAATAACCCGAATGAAAATCACTAACCAACAGGCAGCAAATTCATTAGGCAAGGAACGAGGAACATATATTACTTGTGAATTCAAAGCTTTAACCGAAGACTTTACGGCAGCCGATAAACGTCTTGTCAGTATTGGTGAAGAAATCAGACATCTGCTGCCCAAAAACGGTAACGTTCTTGTCGTGGGAATAGGCAATCATAATATTACCCCCGACGCATTGGGACCCAAAGCCGCTTCAAAGGTTCTTGCAACAAGGCATATTATGGGCAGTGTTGCAAGCTCGCTCGGACTTGATAATCTTCGCAGCGTATGCGTTGTATCTCCGGGAGTTCTCGGACAAACGGGAATTGAAGTGGGGGAGCTTGTCAGCGGTATTGTCAGGAATACGGATATTGATTGTGTAATTGCCGTTGACTCTCTTGCTTCAAGAAAGTTAAAACGTCTTGGCTGCACCGTTCAGATTTCCGACACAGGCATTGCCCCCGGAGCAGGTATTGGAAATCATCGAAATATAATAAATCAAGCAACAATGGGAGTTCCGGTGATCAGTGTTGGTGTTCCTACCGTGGTAGATGCAGCAACTCTTGCAGCGGATTTGATATCACCGAACGATGATAAAGAGAGTGAACAGCTTCGTCAAAAGGTTCTTCCGAACGGTAGGGATATGGTAGTTACTCCAAGAGAAATCGACTTGCTGATTGAACGTGCTTCACTTTTGATAGGTATGTCAATTAATATAGCTCTGCACCCCGATTTTACACCGGAGGATTTATTTGCACTTGTATAAAAAATCCCCTGCCAAGAACGTGTCTTGGTAGGGGAGAGTGATTTTTTTACAAATCGATTATTCAGGAGTGTAAGTTGTGAATTTGCTGCTTCCGCCATCTCTAAGATTTACTGCATTGCAGCCGTCCTTAATTTCACCGCAGTTCCACTTGTTGTGAATTGTGGTAGTATCTGTAATTTCGGAAACATCATAATCTGTTCTGTAAACAGAAATGTTTTTCCAACCGCTGGGGAGATCGACAAAAGCATACTTTGAGCTGTCATCTGTCATGTTTTCTTTTTCTGTTTCGATAGCTTCATTTGTATCATTATTCACAAGCCAAAGTTTAGCACCGTAATCAAAAATCCAGCCTGCCTTGTTTACAAGGTAGAACGTGTTTTTAGACTTATTATCGGACGAACCGTCATCGGTGAATTTAAATGTTTGACCTGCTCTGGAGTTTGCATCTTTCAATTTAACAGAATATCTCAAAGCTAACAAAGCGTCGCTTGAAGTTACTTTTCCGTCGCTGTCGATATCTGCCTGTGCTTCCTGAGCTGCTGTGTATGTGTCAAGCTTAACAGAATTTCTTAAAATCGAAAGAGCATCTGCCGAATCAACTTTTCCGCTGCCGTCTACATCGCCGTATATAAGTGTAACTTCATTTTTAGGAGGATTGTTTTTGTCATAGAACTTGTCATTGTCATAAATCATCTCATTTGTTGTAAGCAGCCAACCTGTTTGACTGCTTTGATTGCCGCTGCCGTCATTAAAGATTACAGAAGCTTCACCGATATTCAAGCCCTCGGGAAGTTCGTAGTAGTAAATACCGGTTTTTGAATCGTAGTCCATAGCTACTCCCGGCCAGCTGCCGTTAGTAGTTGTGTTTATAACCTTGCCGCTGCTGTCTTTTTCCTCATAAAAAGCATAAATAAGAGCGTTTTTCCATTTACTCGTAACCTTGTTGCCGTCTTTATTGAAGTATACAAATACACCGGTGTGTGTAACTGCAAGCTTTGTGTAAGTGTTGGTTGTTTCGGTAGTCTTTTTACCGTCTGTTGCAGTTAATGTTACGGTAATATCACCGGAAGTAACACCTTCACCAATTGTAATTGTATCGTTGTTTTTAAATGTAACAGGAGCTGCACCGTTAATGCTATACGTTCCCGAAGCAGCATTTTCAAGCGTAAGAGTAATATCCATAGTATCTGTCTTGAAGCTGGTCTTATCTATTACAGAGAAGTTGGCTTTCGGAGTGGTAGCTGCACCTTCATAAACTACAGCAATATCGGAGCTGCCGATTGTACCTGAAATCTTACCATTTTTAACTGTAAATGTATTACCGGAAACAGCGTCTGTATATGTACCGTCCTTCATATTCTTAGTAGTAACATTAACGGAAGAATTACTGCCGAGATTAACAAGAACAATACCGTTGTCACCTCTCTGAACTGCCACTACATCGCCGTCGTTAAATACTTCGTCGGAAACACCTATATACTTATTGTGGAATTTATTTACTTCACTGACAGCAGTGCTTTTCCAAGCTGTGTCTAACATTGAATCCATAAGTACACCGGGACGTGCAAAATAAAGTGCCTTGGACTCACTTCTTGAAGCAACGATTGCCCATGTCTTTGCAATATCCTCATTAGAAACATTAGCAGTGTTTGCAATGCCACCCGAACCCGAATCGCCCATATATGTATCGTGCGATTCTGCCCAGAGAACATAATCATAAGGTGAGCTGTTTTTCTCACTGTAATTGTAGCTTTGTGCTTTTACAACATTAGCTGCATTCTTTCCTACAACATAAGCCAATGTATAATCACTTGTCTTGTTGTCGGTAATATCAATATACTCTGTGTAAGCAGTAGTACTTCTGCCATTGCCAGGGGAATTAAGAATCTCGCCGTAGCAGTAAAGGTCAACGCCCTTAGATTCTGCATATCCGGTAGCTGTAGTTATAACGTTCGGCCAGAAATTGGAAGCGAACTCACCGTCTTGAGGAGTTTCGATATGTTTAGCTGCATCGAAACGGAAACCGTCAACACCGCAGTCGATACACTCTTCCAGCAAAGAGATAACTCTTTCTTGAACATACTCATCACCCGTGTTAAGGTCGGGAAGGCTGCTTAATTTTCCCTGTACGGTTTTTTCAACGCTGGTGTCGCTGACAGAACCTTTTACTTGATGAAAATACTTTGTATAATCACTGTAAATAGTTGGCTCATATTCTTGGATACTGCTTGAAATCGAATTGGCAGTATCACCGGTAGCCATATGGTTTGAAACAATATCGCAGATAATCTTAATTCCGTACTTATCTGCCTCGGTACAAAGTTCCGTAAGTTCGTCTTTAGTACCAAGCCAGCTGTTCTTGGTTGCAACGGAGAAGCTAAGCGGCTGATAGAGCTTCCACCACTGACTTGCTGTATCGTTCCAGCTTTCGCCGTAATCTTTCGGAGCTTGAACAGGTGAGGTCTGAACCGATGTGTAACCTGCCTCGGCGATTGCCTGAAGATTCGCCTTGATAGTATTGAATGACCAGTCGAAAGCTTGAAGAATAACACCGTCGGATGTTTTCTCTGCAAGACCATAGTCCGCAGTTGTGTCGGCAGACGCACTCAAAGCCGCAGTCGGAGCGATTGAGGCAAGCAAAGCAGCACACAAAACGGCACTCATAAATTTTTTACCCATAATATCCTCCTTGAAAAATTTGATATTAATGCAATTACTATTATACAATTTTTTAAAGAAATTTTCATTAATAATTTATGCCGAAATTTAATAAAAATTTTTGTTATAGTTCACTAAGAAGGGCAATGATTATGGCAATTCAGGGTATGATTACAATGCAGTACAAACTGTGGTTATACTCAAAATCTAAAAGAATTAGCATTTTAGAGCCTGTTTGAAATCTGAGATATGCGGATTTTTGAGCATAATTTTTCTGATATACTCAAGATTAAAAAGATTTACCATTTTCCTGCGGACGTTGTCCGCCGAATTGCCGGTCTAAGAAAGAAAAGTGCTAAATCTTAACGCTTTCGAGTATAATAAGTTGATTAAATAGCTTTTATTTTTTAAATATTTCTAACATAATACCAAATTAACAGCCTCCCAAAGGTACTCTAAAAGTACTCTGAGGGCGGCTATTTTTGTTGTGTAAAATTAGTAATACATTTTTTGCGTGATACACACATTACTAACACTTGAAGTCGAGAACGCTGATTTTTTAGCCTGTTTTTTAGAAATTTTAAAATTACTATTGTGTAATTTGTTGATTTGTGGTATAATAATCTATAATATATTTAAAGTACATATGCGAGTTCGTAAAAACTTAATCGCAATCAATAATATTTTAAAGAACGGAGAATTATTATAATATGTCAATTGAAAAAAGAGAATTTTATACAATAACCAAGCTTAACGAGGACGAAAAAAGACAGCTTCTTTATAAATATTTAAATATTAAACCTATGGTGTGTTCGTGCAATGACTTTATGCTTATACTGAAGCCGAACGGTACAGTTGAATTGGTTGGTGAAGAAAGCCATGAGGGAATAGATTTAACCGAGTGGAAGGGTATAAAGAAGATTTGCTCCGGAAAGCGTCACATTGTTGGCTTGAAGCTCGACGGCAGCGTTGTGGCAGTCGGAAATAATGAGTTTCATCAGTGTGATGTATCCGATTGGAAAAATATTGTTGATATATTTGCCGATTTCAACTGTACCATAGGACTTAAGGCGGACAACAATACCTTGATTATGGGGCAGATAGGCAATGATTTGGCTGAAGATAAATTATCGGATGACAAACTTGAACAAAAGCTGAACGGCCTTATTGAAAAAGCCAATTTAAGCAGAATAAATGCTATGCTTGAGCAACAGGAAGAAAATAATCGAAAAACCGAACACAACATAATCGAGCTTTACGGTAATATGCAGTCTATGCTGTCGGAAATTACCGAAATGTATGACAAAATGAAAAAACTTACTCCGCCCAAATCTATCCCTGAATCTTCCAAGCCTGTTCCCAAACTTACGAAGCCGATTTCGGAACCTCCGATACTGCCTGTTCTTAAAAAAGAACCCATTCCGAAGCCGACTCCCAATCCCGTGCCGCCTAAGCAGCAATCCAACTCAATAAAGTCGCTTAAGTCTGTTTGTTCTCTTATTAAGGAAAGAGAAGATAGAATTGCCGAATTAAGAGAGCAATTAGAGAGTTGTAATAAGAAGATAATCGACGGAAATAAGATAGACAGCGGTATCACTCACGAAGAAATACAAAATCTTCGTATGGAAATAGACCGAACAAAAAATAAGATTCGTTCTCTTGAAGATGAGAAAGAGAAATTTATTATTATGAAAAATAATATTATGGATGAAATTCGCAAAGCGGAAATAGCAAAGCGAAAATCTGTTTATCTGTCAGCAGGAACTTATCATACATTGAGATTATTTGAGAATAAAAGAACAGTTGTGTCAGCAGGAAAGAATGATGACGGTCAGTGTAATGTCGGCAATTGGGAAAATATTGTTGCGGTGTCAGCAGGTCATTGCCATTCGGTGGGGCTTATGATAGACGGAACGGTTGTTGCAGTCGGAGCGAATGAACACGGTCAGTGCAATGTTGAAGATTGGAAAAATATTATTGCAATATCAGCAGGTCATTATCATACGGTTGGCTTGCAGGAAGACGGAACTGTTGTTGCAGTCGGAAGAAATGAAGACGGTCAATGTAATGTAGAAGACTGGAAGAATGTTACAGAGGTATCGGCAGGACGTTATCACTCAGTTGGCTTGAAGCTTGACGGAACTGTATATGCCACAGGCAGAAACGAAGACGGTCAGTGTAATGTTGACGATTGGACAGACATCGTTGCAGTGTCGGCAGGTCATTATCATACAGTCGGCTTGAAGTTTGACGGAACTGTTGTTGCTACGGGCAGAAACGAAGACGGTCAGTGCAATGTTGACGATTGGAGAGATATTTCGGCTATATCGGCAGGCGGCTGGCACAGTATAGGATTGAAGTTTGACGGAACTGTTGTCGCAATCGGTTACAATGCTGACGGTCGCTGTGATGTTGATAGTTGGAACGATATTGTTACATTATCTGCAGGAAATTGGTATACCGTGGGTATGAAGTCGGACGGAACTATAGTTGCTGTCGGGGATAATGAGTTTGGTCAGTGCGATTTGGCAACTTATAATAGTTGATTATGAGATTTGTTTTAAAAGATTATATTTGATTGGAAAGATAGTATGCAAAATAATGAGATTCAGATATATACATATTTCAGATTAAATGATGAAGAGAAAAATCAAATACTGGAAAAATACCTTGATATCAAGCCTTGTGTTTATGCTTGTGAGGACTTTGCGTTGGTGCTAAAGTCGAACGGCACTGTTGAATTTGTGGGTACGGAGAATATCTCCGCTCCGAACCTTAGGAACTGTCAGAAAATAACTTGAACATTTATACTTGTCTAATTTGCCCTGTGTGTCGTTACAACACCTTGAAATACGTCAGTATTCCTGCGGTACACAGAACAAATTATCCTGCGTCTAAATTGTTCAACTTATTTCCCAACAGTTCCTTACCGAGTGGCACGGAGTGAAAAAGCTCCGTGCCGGAAAGCACCATATTGTAGGATTAAGGCTTGACGGCAGTGTTGTTGCAGTCGGCGGAAATGACTACGGTCAGTGCGATGTATTTAATTGGAAAAATATTTCCGATGTGTTTGCAAAGTATAATTGTACATACGGTATCACGGAGGACGGGAAAACTCTTGTTGCCGGACAGGTGGAGTATGATGTTTTTTCGGATGGTCAATGCAATATTCAAGACTGGGAACTCCTCCCGTAATATTATTAAAGTTTCAAAAAGTAACAAAATTATAATGCTTAATTAGAAATTTATTGGTCGATTTCTATTGACAAATACCAAAAAAATGTTATACAATTTATACATATAAACTTGTATCAAACGAAAATATTTTCGTAATACATAGTGGTACACGGAAAATAAATGAATTTTTAACAAGGAGGGGATATTGTGTTTGAGGCCGGAAAAGGACTGTTTCACTTTGTCTTTGCCAACCGTGACGATGACTTTTACACATCTTCATATATAAAAATGAGTTTCGAGCCTTATTTAAGATATAAGCTGATAAAGAAAAATTATCGTTATCTATGCTTTTTGGGAAGAGAACACTATAAAATGGGTAAAGAATACCGCCTTGACCTTATTGGCGGTATTGGTACGGAAATACTCGACCAAGTGGTGGTAGAACCCGTTAAGAAGAATAAGGGTTTGTTTGAAAATATCTTCGGTAAAAAGAATAAACCGGAAGCTCCGAGCAGAATCGGTGAAATTAATCACGAAGAGGATTTCAGAATAGAACACGTTGAAACTAATTTTCAAACCCTCACGGGATATTTTAATAAAATCCTGGGTGTTATGTCGCAGAAAAAAGGCGTTGCTGTTGTAATTCCGATTGATATTTTCACAGAGCTTACGGAAAATGCCGATATTGTAAAAATGCTCCTTAGTCTTCAAAGCGGATATAATATTATTTTGATTACAAGCTCCGTTAAAGCTTTGGAAAACGACTTGTATTTCAAAAATTCTTCGCTTGAATATCACAGTCACAGAGTTCAGAGCGAAAGAACAAGTATTTTCTTTAACGCAAAAATGTTCCCCGAAATTGAAAAAGCTTTCAGTGCAAGAACATCAGACTCTACTTCAAAACTTGTGTTTATTTACGATAAACTTAAATTTGCTCTAGGAGAAAGAATGGTTGTATGGAACAGTCTTCCATACGAGCATATTCTTAAAGCGGTCAGATATACTTTTATGCATTTTCCGTCGCTGCCGATTATGAGAGTTCCGGAACAGTATGCGGCGGTAATCTGGGCATGGTACGAAAACGACAATTTCCGTGAAAAGCATATTAAGCTTAATCTTCCACTCAACGAACTTCGCAAAACTAAGGAGATTACTGATATCTTACAGCAGAAAGAGTACATTTTCGGTATTGAAAAAGTCATCGATGAAGAATGCTCCAATGTTCAAAGCATTAAAGCATTCTGTGAACGATTGACTTGCGAAGATAAACCGATTTACATAGTTTACGAAACAGGCGGAAGAACCGAAAAGATTGAATTGATGATTGTTCAGCAGCTTATCAGATTCAAAAAAGTTGTTTCCGGACATGAAAATATTCTTGACGATGAGGCTCTTAAAAGGGTTTCGTTTATGATAAGGCAGTTCAGTAAACCGTCTTATCAATCGGTAAACAATAAGGCAGAGCTTCCGCACGTGAAATTCAAAGAGGAAGAGAACAAGAAGCTTCTAAGCAGTCTTTTTTCTTCACTTGAGGAGAAAAGCGAGTGGAACAGCTGGGACGACGGTTCTATGTACTTGCTGTACGTTCTCTTTTGGAAGTGTTATACCGATTCAATGAGTATGTGCGACAACGACTTCTTCAATTCACTCGGTGAATTAAGATTTAACAGGTGTATGGAAGCGTTAAGATACTGTATGAAAAATTCTCGTCAGATTCCTTTTAACACAGAAAAAGCGTGCAGCTTTACAGACACAACAGCGGGTAAACTGGAAAATGCCGATCAAAAGGAATTAAAAAAATATATTATATTGCTGGGAGATTAGTTAAATGGTTAATTTGGGAATAGATTTCGGAAGTACATATACCATGGTATCTGTATTTGAAAACGGTATGCCTGTTACAGTGCAGCCTAACCACCTTACATACAATTATCCGTCCGTTGTGGCTTATGATGAACGCAGAAAAAGATATTTCTTCGGAGCATCAGCAAGAGATAAACTAGGAAAACCGGGTGTTATCGGTTTCAGAGGTTTTAAAATGCTTCTTAATCAGCAGATGGGCGACGTTGACCTCAAAGAAAGAAATTACGAAGATATAAATTCCCCCGAGCATATTGCTGAACTCTTTTTAAGACACGTCATTGACAACACGCTTGAAAAGCTTAATGAAGATAAAGTCGGTACACTTGTTCTTGGCGCTCCCGAGTGTTGGTTTCAAAGCCTTGAAACAGTAGACGCAAGAGGAACGCTCAGAGATATCTGCCTTAAAATGAGCGATAAAATCGAAGAGGTAAAAATAATCAGCGAGCCTACAAATGCAGCCGCATTCTGTGTGTGGTCTTACGAGAAACAGCAGGGGACTGATTTTGACGGTGAAATTTTGATTGTAGATTACGGAGGAGGTACATTAGATACCGCACTTGTAAGCGTTCAGCATATCGGTGAAAAGATGCAGATAAAGCCCGAAATGCGAAGCGGTGCAGGCGAAAATAAAGATAAGGAAATAGGCAAGGCGGGAATAGCTTATCAGGAGGCTGTAATTAAAAAGGCTATTTGCGAGCATTTTGAAGTTACTCCCGATAAAATAGCGTACAATTCGGACTTCGATATTGCAGTAAAATCTCTTGAAGATATGCTTGTTTCCGATAAGCAGTTTGTTGATGAAACATTCGGAGATTATGCAGCCAACCCGGAAGACCTTGTTGAGGAAGTATTTACCGTTATAAGATATGATAACGAAGAGGTTGAAATTAATTTCGGTCAAATGCGTCAGGCATACATTGAAACTATTCACCCAATACTAAAAAAGGTTCTAGATGAATCTGTCAGAGATTTGCCCGAAACAAGAATGGTTCACGTTGCACTTGTCGGCGGCTTCTGCAACTTCTGCCTTGTAAAGGAACAGATTTACGATTATTTCAATATCGGTGGTCTTAATGCTCACATTAAGAATGTACTTCAAAAGGAAGAAGACCGTGAAAAAGCCATTGCTCACGGTGCGGCACTGCTTTCTGATAATGTTATGGAGGTTTGCAATGTTGCAAAATTCGGTATAGGAATGTATATTCATTTCGGCGACAGCAACGAGATATTTATGAAATATGCAATTAATTACGGTCAGGAATATATCCCCGATAAGATATATTTTGCAAAAGACGATGACGGCAGAGTTGCTCCTATGCTTCTTGTTCAGCTGGATAATTTCCTGCTTAACTTCAACAAGGACGAAAGCAAAGGTTTCCCTGTTCATCCCAAGGAAGAGTTTGCCGCAAGGCTTATAGCAATCCAACAAATTAGCAAGACACACCACACGAGTTAAACCACCCGATACAGTCGGACTGGGCAATACACGAAAAAGCAGTTTCTATAGTCT
>CACWTQ010000091.1 GCA_902763835.1 uncultured Ruminococcus sp.
CGTAATTCTCTGCAAATATCCGTTAATTAGTATTTTTTCAGCCGTTTGTTTAGGTTTTATCAGCATTTGGGCTTGTTTTTTGGGTGGGAAGTTTAAGTTTGTAAAAAATACAAAATTGTAATCTTTTTTAACGGCTATGATGTTGTAATTATTATACCCAATGTGATATAATTTTTTAAGTAGTGTATTTTATTTTTTTGAAAAACGTTTTCATTACGGTTGGATAATTTTTTTAGTTATAAAGTTTTATGGAGTGATAAGAAAGATGTCTAAAATTTGTTTTGGCTGCATGAATCCGATAAAAGACGGCGAGGCAGTATGCCCACGCTGCGGTTTTGACCAAGCTTCCTGTCAGGGAACTCCCTTTTTGCCGCTGGGTGCGTCCTTGCAGGAGGATAAATATGTAGTCGGTAAAAAGCTTTCAAGCAACAACGAAAGTACCAAGTACCTTGCTTTTGATAACAGAAGTGAAAGTGCTGTTATTGTAAGGGAGTTTTTACCCAACGGTCTTTGTGCAAGAAGCAAAGACAGCAATAAACTCAGAGTGCATTCCGAAAAAGCGGCAACCTACAAGAGATTGTTGAGCAAGTATCTTGAGTATAACAGAACTCTTGCAAGGCTTAAGGATTCTTCCGCAATATGCAATGTCCTTGATATTTTCAGAGAAAATAATACTGCATATGTTGTTGAAGAAATTGAAGAGCTTTCTTCCTTTACGGAGTTTATCAAGAAAAACGGCGGTCACCTTGACTGGGACACCGCAAGACCGCTTTTTATGCCGCTGCTTTCAACTCTCGAAACATTGCATAAAAACGGAATTTCTCATTACGGTGTGGGTCCCAGCAACATCAAGCTTTCTTCGGAGGGAAAAATCAAGCTTCAGAATTTTACAATTGCAGATATGAGAAAGGTCGGCACAGACCTCCGTTCAATGCTGATTACAGGCTGTTCTGCACCCGAGCAGTACGATAGATTCTCCGTGCTTGACGAGAGTACCGAAATTTACGGCTTTACTGCTGCTCTTTTCTATGCGTTGACGGGTAGCGTTCCCGATGATATCGAAAAAAGAAAGAGCGATAACAGACTTCTTATAAATTCAGACATCAATAAAAAGCTTCCTCCGCACGTAAGAACAGCTCTTGCAAGCGGATTGCAGATTGACCAAGAGAAGCGTGTTCAAACCTTTGAGGAGCTTAAAGCACAACTTTCGGCTGCTCCTACGGTGAAGGATATTCAGGAGGAGATCGCACGTCCCGATGTAGACGATGACGACGATGATGATATTCTGGCAAAGAAGAAGAAAAAGAAAAGCGGTACTTCCCGTATTTACGGAGTTATTTCTTGTATTCTGTCTTTGGTGCTTTTTGTAATCATAGGTACTTACTGGCTTCAAGGTAATCCGTTTGCTTCACTTTTTGAACCCGAGAATGCTTCCTCAGATTCCGATGCCGAATCGACAGGTGAAACGGTTACAGTTCCGAATATGGTTGGAGTTAAGTACGAACAGGCAGTCGAAGATTCCGAAAAGAATTCCGACTATCAGCTTTTGAAGGCTGTTGAGGAAGAGTTCAGCGATGATGTTCCGGAGGGTTATATTGCATCTCAATTCCCGGAGGCTTATTCCGAGGAAACTCAGGGTTACTCATTGTATATCACTGTAAGTAAGGGTGCTAAAATGCGTACTCTTCCGCAGATTGAGGGCAAGACGGTAGATCAGGTTGCACAGCTTCTTGGTGACGAAAGCTTTATCACAACTCAAAGCTTCGAGTACAGCGATACAATTAAAAAGGGGCTTGTAATCGGTTATGACGCACACACCGCAGGCGATAAGCTTGAATACGGCTCGGCTCTTCAAATTATTGTAAGTCAGGGTTCGGAAGCTGAGGCTAAGGGTACAGATACCGATATCGAAAAAGAAACAAACGCAGAATCAGAAAGCAACAGTTCAACTGCTGCGGTACAGCAATAATTATATTAACTGAAAATCTAAAAGAATTAGCATTTTAAAGTTTGGTCAAGCTTTTCAAAGCTTGCGGGTATGATACAGTAGGGACGGTTCAGCCCGATTTTACACCTGTGGAGTTAGTAGGTTACGAGGACGATGAAGCAGGAAGCCCATTGGCTTTAGGAACTGTCAGAAAATAAGTTGAACATTTATACTTGTCTAAATTGTTCAACTTATTTCCAAACAGTTCTTTAGACAATGGGCAATTTACTTGTTGATACGTTTTTCAATATTTTGAATAAGATTGAAGAGAGAGCTTGAAAGTGTTGCGTATTGTTCTTCTATGATGTCGGGAGATAGTTCGAGAAGCTTTGTACGCTCGATACTCCTGTACTCTATAATTGGCAGACCTTTGGCAATATTTTCTGCGTTGCTTTCGCATATAAATTGAAGTGCGTGTACTCTTCCTTTGTAAATATGCTCCGCTACCGAAAACATATTTTGAGAGTTCTTTGGATTTGAAGAGTACAAGGTTCGGAACATAGAGTATATCACTGCCATAAGATGATTTGAACATTCGGTTGTAAGACCCTTGTTGTTCAGCTTTTCGAGAATATCAAAAATTATGTTGAGAGAGTTGAAAATCAGCTTCTTGTTCAGTGCGGTGATTAATCCGGATTTATTGTCGTTAAATGAGAATATGCTTGAATCATCTTCAGGAATATCGGAAATTACAATCTGTCCGCCTGTTTTGTTTGCTGTTCTGCCCAAAAGGTAATCGCAGGATACTTCGTAATAGTCGGCAGCCTTTACCAGAAAGTCAAGTCCGCATTCACGAATTCCCTTTTCGTAGTGTGACAGAAGTGGCTGGGATATTCCTAAATCGGCAGCGGCTTTCTTTTGACTTAAACCTTTTTCCTCACGAAGGAGAGTGAGGATTCTCGGAAAATCTTTGTTCATTTTATCAGACCTTTCAATCGTATTACTTTAAGTATAACTTTTTTATTCCAATTTGTAAAGGGTTTTTATATATGAAATCATATCAAATACATTTTATCAGACACGGAGCTTGCGAGGAAACCGCTAAAGGTCAATATGTCGGAACAAAAGATGTTTCCTTAAGCGAAGACGGAATAGCCGAGCTTAGAAAGCTTGACAAGGAATTTGATTATCCCGGAACGCCCGTTATATTTACAAGTCCTTTAAAACGCTGTCTGCAAACTTGCGAGATTATTTATCCGGCAATAAAGCCGATTGTTATAAACGAGCTTCGTGAATGCAGCTTCGGAGAGTGGGAAGGGCGTACGGCGGAAAGTCTTTCAAACAATGAGGATTTTAAAAAATGGCTTGCGGGCGATACCTCCGTGAAACCTCCGAAAGGGGAGAGCGGTGCGGATTTTACAAGACGTGTATGCAATATTTTTCAGGATATAGTGGACGGTCTTATAAAAACAGGTACTACAAATTGCGTGATAGTCACTCACGGTGGTGTGATAATGACCTTACTTTCGGTTTACGGACTTCCTCAGGCTAAACCTTTTGAGTGGGCAATGAACGACGGCTGCGGATTTTCTTTGAGAGTTACTCCGTCCTTATGGATGAGGGATAGGGTCGCCGAGGTTTATTCAAAACTTCCGTATAAAAAGAATAAAGATGAAGATGAGTACGGCTATGACGAGATAGTCTACTTTGATAAATATGATGATTAATTTAAGGGGTGCATAACTAATGAAAAAAAGATACGTTGGTATTCTAATGGCTCTTGTGCTTTCTGTTACAGGTACAATGACAGCGTGCGGAGGCGAATCTCCTGCAAAACCGAAGCCAAAGTCGGAAACAGTTTCTTCTTCTGTTTCAAGTGTTTCAAGCGAAGAATCCTCTTCCGCAGCTGCAACGGAATCAACCGAATCGACAGAAGCTACGGAATCGGCGGAAGTTTCTTCGGACAGCTCCGAAAGTTCTGCTGCCGAGGAAAAAAAAGTTGACGGCGAATATGCTTACCAGCTTAAAGACGACGGTTCTGTTTCAATGGAATACGGTGCTATTCTTCACGCTTTTTCATGGGACTTCAAGACAATTACAGAGAATTTGCAGGATATTAAAGATGCAGGCTATACGTCAATTCAAACTTCACCTATCAATCAGTGTGCCGGCTCAGATACTCCGTTAAAGATTATGGGTGACAAGGACGACGGCTCGGACGGTGCATGGTGGTGGCATTATCAGCCTACCGATTATGTTATCGGGAACTATCAACTTGGCACGGAGGAGGATTTTAAAAATCTCTGCAAAGACGCCGACAAGGTTGGGTTGAAAATTATCGTTGATGTTCCGCTTAACCATACAACAAGTCACGAGGAGTTGATTTCTCAGAATATTTTTGACCTCTGCGAGAATCCTTTCCACGACAACGGCGATATTGCAAGCTATGCAAGCAGAAAACAAGTTACACAGAGAAATCTTCTCGGACTTAAGGATTTAAATACACAGGATAAAAATGTTCAGGAATATTTGCTCAAATACCTTAAAACCTGCGTTGAGGACGGTGCATCGGGATTTAGATTTGATGCAGCAAAGCATATAGAGCTTCCCGATGATGACGAAGCTTTTGCTTCCGATTTCTGGCCGACAATTCTTGATAACGGTGCGGAATTCCAGTACGGTGAAATTCTGCAAAGCGAGAACGACAGATTTGAAGACTATTCAAAGATTATGAGCGTTACGGCATCAAGCTACGGCGAAAGAGTTCGCAGTGCCGCACACGGCTATGTAGGTACAGGTTCTGTTGAATCTTATGTAGTAGGCAATGTTGACCCGAGCAAGCTTGTAACATGGGTTGAATCGCATGATAATTACTGCAATGACGGTGAGGATTCATGGTTTGATTTAGACGAAAGCGATATCGAGTACGGCTGGGCTGTCATTGCAGCGAGAAGCGGCGGTGCACCGCTGTTCTTTAGCAGACCGAACAATGCTTCAAAGGATAACCCTTGGGGTGATAACGTTCTCGGCAAGGCAGGCTCTGACGGTTACAAGAGCGAGAACGTTTCCGCACTCAATCATTTCAGAAACGAAATGGCAGGACTTGGCGAGAAGCTTTCAAACCCCGATGAGGACAGCAAGGTTCTTATGATTGAGCGTGGCGACAAGGGTGCTGTAATCATCAATATGTCCGACAGCGACTTTGAACTTAAAGATACCGAAAGTGTTCTTGCAGACGGAACATACAAGGATAAGGTAACAGATGCGGAGTTCACCGTTTCCGGCGGCAAGATTAACGGTAAAGTTCCTTCAAAGGGTATTATTGTTATTTATTAAACACTTGAAGTTCTTTTAATACGTGAAGATAGTTTGTTTTATTCATAACTTTTAGCTCGACTGGCAGTTTTTGACCAACTTTTGGTCGGGTACGTGAAGTAAGGGGATAAAAAGAACTATCTTCACGTGTTTTTAGCGGGCATTGCACGCAAATTATAGCAAAAATCGAAAATTACCTATTGACCATTCTTTTCTTTTGTGATATAATGGTAAAGATGTAAGTGTCGTTGGAGGTGGAAACAGTGAAATTGATACTTGAATTCGTTCTTGGCGGTATTCTCTTGGTCTTGGCGATTGCTTTGATTATCGTTATCATTCTTCAGGAGGGTAATACTCAGGGACTGGGTACTATTACAGGCGGTGCAGACACTTTTTTGTCGAAAAATAAAGCACGTTCTCTCGATGCCTTTCTTGCACGTTGGACTAAAATTTTCGTAATCGGCTTCGTTCTCGTTGTAATTGGCATTAACTGTGTTGAGCATTTTATGGATACACAGAGTGATGTATCAACTGATGATACAAGTAGTTCCTATTCGGAAAATTATGATGTTGTCGATACGGTCGATACAGGCGATATTACCGAGTAAGCTGTGCGTTATCCGAACAATTGCGGACTCTTTGAGTTCGCTTTTCTTTTTACATAAATATTCTGAAAGGAGTTTTAGCTTTGAAAAAAAGTATTAAAATATTAACAATTCCTTTGTTGATAATTGTTTTTATTATCACGTCAATGATATTAACTTTTGCGGCAGAAATCAATTCAAATCCTGTCAATGTCGGCGATACGGTTACGTATGAACTTCGTGTAAATCCCTGCCCGAATAAAATTCAGGCACTTGATGTTGTTATATATTACGACAGCAATTCTTTGGAGTATGTTCCGTACAGTTTGGAACTTTCAAATATCAGCGGATTTATGACCAATGTCAATATTATAGGTGAAATTCGTTTTAATGCAATGGATTTTGAAGGGTTCGATTTTACGGAAGATAAGGTTCTTTCCACGGTCCAGTTTACCGTCAAAGATACAGCGGCTCAAAATTTAAACCTTAACTATGAAATCAAAACTTTTATTGACAGTACTACTACCGATTTGAGAGATACGTACGTTTATGACGTTACTTCAGTAAACGGCGGTGTTGACAGAACTCCTCGGGATAACGAAAGTTCCGCTCCCTCAATCGACAGCGATATTTTTAAAAGTACTGTTTCAACTCAAAGCGAATTGAATGACAACACTGATACCGACGCACATACCGACATTGTAAGCAGTACGGTTTCCGAAGAGGAAACAAATACAGATACGGAAGAAAGTACGGACACCGAACCCGAAACAGATACTGATACAAATTCCGATACCGATTCCGTTATTATAGACAGGTTTGACGAATTCCTGACAGAAATTGTTTCGGAAGTTTCATCGGCAAAAGAAAGCCCGATAGTTCCGGAGTCTGCCGCAGAAAATACCGTAAGCAACACAAAACTTTATATAATGGCTGCGGCTGTTGCTGTGGTTGTAATTCTTATTATCGGAATTATCTTTTCAATAATTGCAAAGCGTTCCAATAACGGCAGTCATTTTTCTTAAGGGTTAATTCTTATTATGAAAGTTAAGAGAATAATTATAATGCTGATTTTTTCCGTGACTATGGTTTTCAATATGTTTTTCGTTTCAAGTTATGCAGAGCAAAATTTAACTGTCAACGGAGAAAATGTTTCAAAAGGTGATACTGTTACATTTTCGTATTATATGAGCGGTGTTGACTCTCCTATTGAGGCAGCAGGAGCATATCTGTATTATAATCACGAATATCTTGAATATATAGACGGTTCTATCGGGTTTGATGTTCTTCAAAATGCTATGGTGAACGTTGGGGAAGAGTCAATTTATTATTGTGCGATAAACGTTACCAACGGCTTTGATTTCAAAGAAGAGGGTCTTGTGGTTACGGCTTCGTTTAAAGTACTCGATACGGCAGAGGGTGCGACTTTAGTAAAAAATACCTTTGACGAGATTTTTACCTTTGAAAACGAAGACGAAGATTTAACGGAGAATGATTATAATTCACGAACGGTTATTTCAGTTAATGGCAGCTCCGATAATGCAGCCGTACATTCGGGCATTGACGCTAATAATGTTACGGAAACTTTTGACATTGCGGTGACAAGTGAAAATAATTCCGATGTTCAAGCTGAATCGCCGGATAATAATGTTTCGGCAAGTATAATTATAGGTGCGGTTATTGTTCTTATAGCATCGGCAGCGGCGTTTGTTTTCTTGCTGAAAAAGAAAAAACAGAAAATGACGTAACAAAAACTTCCAAGATGTATAATTATACTCGAAAGCGTTAAAATTTATCACTTTTCTTTCTTAGACCGGCAATTCGGCGGACAACGTCCGCAGGAAAATGGTAAATCTTTTTAATCTTGAGTATAATTTAAACCGAAAGATAT
>CACWTQ010000092.1 GCA_902763835.1 uncultured Ruminococcus sp.
AAAGACAAAGATATTCATGAATCTGTAATAGGAACTTTTATTAATATTTTTTTCTTTGAACGTAGTTTTGATTATTCAACTGTTTTGTGACACCACCCATAAACAGCTGCATACCAACTGTAACAATACGAGGAAACAATTCGATAGTCGCTTTAGCAATGCCCTCAATAATCTGCGGAATACATTCTTGTATTTCCATAATTATTGTCGGGAGATTTTCGATTAAAGCAAGGAATAAATCAACTCCGCAATCAATTAACAGCGGCAGTGCGTCAAGCAAAGCTCCGATTATTGAATCAATTATCTCGGGGAGTTTTTCGACTATACTGTTGATAATTGTTGGTAAATCTTGGATAAGAGCTGTGAAAAGAGTTATGCCTGTTTCTACAATTTTCGGCAGAAATACCGTTAAAGCCACAACTATTCCGTTAATGATTTCGGGCAGCATTTGGACAAGGCTGTCTATAATCTGCGGTAATGATTCTGTTATCGCTGATACAATTTCAAATACGCCCTCCAAAAGTTTCGGTATCTGATTTAAAACCGCAATCAGGATACCTCGGATAATATCGGGGACAGCTGTCGCAAGAGTGTTAATGATTTCGGGTAAATTGTCAACAATACTTTCGACAATTGTCACAACAGTATCAATAATTTGCGGTAGAAATTCCATTATCAGTTCCACCGCCAAATTTATAATCTCACTAAAAATATCGGGCAAAATCGGTAATACGGAATCCACGGTATTTGTTATCAAATCAAAAATCGACTGCGTTATAAAAGGCAGTTCTGCAAATAAACCATCCGATAAAACAGATATAATTTGTGGTAAATTCTTAGCAACAATTGATATACCTTTACTGATAAAATCGATAATGGATTTTGAGAAATTTGAAGCTGACGATATTAAATTTCCGAGCATATCGGGCATAATGTTCAATATATTATCACCGATACTTAAAACCGCATTTAGAATCGTTTCTGTATTGCTCGCCAATCCGTCTGCAATTGATATCACAAGATTTCCTGCTGACTGTGCGATACTTGCGGAATTTTCCGACAAAGCCTTTGCAATACTGTCAATAATCGTACTTGCTGTGTCAATAAGCGTTGGTGCAAGTTCCACAGCCTTATTTGCAACATCTGCAATTATACCGCCTGCAACGTTCGCCACCTCGGAGATGCCGCCGTTTTTAAAGGCTTCCGTAAGCTCTCCCAAGCTGTCGGTCGCAAACTGTACACCGCTACGTAAATCATCATTAAAGGTTTCGTAAAATTCAACACCTAATCCCTCTGCCGCAGACTGCAAAAGAGTAACATCGCCTTGCAGATTGTCAATCATTGTTTTGGCTTGTTCAGCCGCCGAGCCTTCGCCCTCACTCGCTGCTGCTAAACCTTTTCTGAACTCTTCTACTTTTTCGGTAGAAGAAGCAGTCATTTTGTTAAACGCATTCAAACCGTTTGTTGTAAAAATAGCAGCTTTGTAAGCGTTCGCCTCCTCGGCAGTCATATTTTTCAGCTTATCATTCATCTCATCGACAACTACATTGAAATCTCTTGTATTTCCCTCGCTGTCGTAAGCAGAAATGCCCAATTCGTCAAGAGCTTGTTTCGCAACATCGGTCGGTGTGTACAAATCCGCCATAGCACGGTTAAGCGATGTAGCTGCCGCCTCGCCTGTGACGTTCTGCTCCGCCAACCTTAGGAGAGAAAGAGTAACGCTGTCTGCTCCCTGTTTATAAGAATTTGCTGTTGCAGACGATGCCGAAAGAGCCTGACCCAGCCCCTCAACATTTGTATTGGCAAGTGTTGCACCTTTAGCCATAAGGTCTGTGTAATATTGCATATTATCCATTTCATCGCCAAAGCCTTTTACAGCACCTGTCGCATAGCTCGCAGCACTTTCAAGACTTAGAGAACCTGCCGCAGCAAGATTCAGTACCTTATCAATGCTGACCATTTGCTCTTTTGCACTAAGACCTGACATTGCCAAGATGTTCAATCCATCTGCCGCCTGAGTAGCAGAAAATTGGGTCGTAGAACCCATTTCCTTTGCTTTTTCGGAAAGGTCAGATATGTTATCAACAGATGTTCCCATCGTTGCCGCAAGCTGAGAAATTGAGCTTTCAAAGCTTTTACCTACATCAGTCGCCGCTTTGGCAGCGACAGTCACTCCTCCTGCAACAGCAGTCATAGCAAGTCCTACACCTTTTGCAACGCTCGACATAACCGTTCCGACTTTTCCAGCGACAGTTCCGAGTGTAGATAGGACCTTACTGAATTTATTTGTTTTCTCTTCCGTTTCCTCTATTATATCTCCGGTTTCTTCCGTTTCATCGCCCAGATTTTCCTCTTCCTCGGTTAATTTTTCGGCTGCACTCTCCGCCTCTTCCAATCTCTTCTTGTCATTACCAAGCTGAGAATCAAGGGCTTCGATTCTACTTGCCAAGTCCTTAGCCGCATCGGAACTTTCCCCCTGCTCCAAAACTACATTAGTGTATTGCTTTTTCAGTTCCGAAAGTTCTTTTTCCTGATTGTTTATTTTTTCTTTCAGGCTATCGTATGCAGTTGCGGTTTTTTCCGTTGATTTTCCCATTCCCTCAACGCTGTCTTGTGTTTCCTCGGCTGATTCACCAAGACTTTCAACACTGTCCTGTGCCGCTTCTGCTTCATCAACGAGATTTTCAATACTTTCAGCAGCATTGTCTGCCGACCTGCTCACGGCTTCAATACTTCTTTGTGCATCGGAATACTCAATTGCCACACGTCCCGTTATTTTGAATACTTCTAGAAGCCCCATATTCTCCCCCCCTATCTTACAGCGGCTTGAATACGCTTAAAATTTTTTGTGCTTTCATAATCTGCATTTTTGAATCAAATTTTTTTATCTGCGGTTCAGCTTTTTTCTGTTTATTCTTTTTCATAAAATCGTCAAAAGAACCTGCTTCTGCAAAAGGGTTTGAAACAACCGCCAAATAAAGCGACCAACACTTATCCTCTTCACTCTGCGAAAGAATAGTGTCGGTCACTTTTTCGAGTCTTTTATTTTTTACTGCTCTATCGAGATATCCGTAAGGACTTCCGTATCTTCTGTTGACGAGTTCTTCAAATTTTTCCGTTCCGAACCCCACAATTCGGCAACCTCCCCGAAAAAATCTGTCAAATCCTCTCTCTTTGAAAATTCCTTAATCAGCTTCACAAACGGCACAATCTTCATTTCAATGAAATCGTTTGCGGCAGTTTTTGTTCCGTCATCAAATTTCGTACAGCCTGCAAGGAAATCACAAATCTCTTTCTTAGCCTTTGGAATGTTCTCAATGATAAGCTTTACAAGCTTCATCACAACAACAATTCCGATTTTATCGGTACTCTCATTTGCCTTCTGCAAGGCAGTGATTTCCTTTTTATCAAACACAGTCAGGATATCCTTTGCTCCCACAGCGTTTAGAACACCGCAGAAATCGAACAAATTATCAACTGTCAAATCCTTAAATACAATCTCAGCCATTTTCACTCACTCCTTATTCTTCTTCAGTATTCGGATAATAAATCTTGATATCGAGCTTATCAAGAGTATTGTTTGCAAGGTCGGCAGTACACTCGAATTTTACCGAAAAAGTAGTCTGCTCGGCATTCTTTGTTTCAAGCTCAAAGGCTTCTGTGCAAAGGGCATTCGGCAGAATTATAATGACATTCTTGCCGTTTGAAAGCGTACCGACATAGGCAATATTTTCAAGATAATCGTCCTCTGTGATGTTACTCTTCGAGATATATTTCTTGTAATTGCTATCCTCTGAGGTTGCACTTTCAAGGTGCAAAGCCGTAACAAGAATATCCTCCGTAAGCTCCGTCATCTGACCCTCTAGAGTAGCCGATTCGCCGACCTTCTGTTTTGAAATCCCCTTGACAAGCACCGTTGCACCGTCAACCTCGATATCAAGCCACTGAGCTTCATAATTAAACTTGATACCGCCCGACGTTGCACCGAGAACAGTACCCGTCCAGTCGTTACTTGTATACTTCAAATTTTTATAAATAACACCCGCACCCAGAACAAGATTTTTAATCGTCTGTGAGGTAATGCCATGTTTTTTTAAAGCCATAAATCAATCACCTTTCCATTCTGTAATATACAGTGTAATTGTTATTTTCATCAAATCTTCTACGCCTGTCGGAACAGGCATTGAGTTGTTATATCTTATCCAGTAAACGTTTCCGTTTCGTGTACATTGAAAATCGGAAAATATATCCCTAATTTTTTCGCTGATTTCTATAAGCTCCGAAAAGCTTTTCCTTGACCAGCCGTCAATATTAATTGTACCCTCAATTCGGTTATTCTCAAAGTAGAAATTGCTTTCATCATACGAGCCGACAAAATAGGGATATTTTACGGCAGATTTCCACTCGGAAAACTGATAAGGAATTTCCGCTTTTTCAAGTTCTTTGTCAATAATCGCAAGCAAATCAACCATAAAAATCAATCCCCCACTTCGTCTTTTAAAATTTGTTCAAGCCGTTTTTCAATAGGTGCTTTCAAAGCTTCAAAGGCTCTCTGCATAGGTCGGTTAGGCTTTTTACCGTATGTAAAAACATAGGCAAGCTGTCCCCTTTTTTGAGTTCGCCTAAGCTTCTTTCCGTATCCTACATCGCCGTTTTCGTAGCGGTATTTCACCCACTTGTATTTATCAACAACCGACTGTGGAATCTCGCCGAGACCATTCCCGACCTTAATCCACCAACCGTTTTTTCTGCCGTCATTGTTAAGAGCATACTCGCCTGTACCGAACTCTTCCCAGATTGCATTCTGCAAGGCACTGCCGACTACACAAGTACCGTTTTCCTCATCAACGTTGTATTGATACGAACCTTTGGTCTGTCCTGTCCTCGTACGTGAATTGCGTATTATTTTCGCTTGCAGTTCACCTCCGACCTCATAAAGCCATTTTTTTACGGCTCGCTTTAATGCCGCCGCAACTTGAACACTGTTGTTTGTATATTCAACATTATTCGCCATTCCGAACACCCACAAACTTTAAATATATTTCAAGCTGTCGGTTAAGTTCCATAGGATTATCAATCATCAGCACCTCGTATACAAGACCGTTTACAATCATTCTGCAATTTTCGGGGACAATGCCGTATTCCGATAAATCAACATAATCACAAATGAAAATATGCGTTGACTCCTGCACCTTGGCATTGTAAACAACGTGTTTTGAATCGCCGCTCATAAGGTCAAGAAAACCTGTCAAAACAACCGTATCGGAATAGCTTGTGACAGCTTCGCCTATCGCATTTTTAGACGTGCTTTTCAGCTGCAAAACACCGTTAATATTGCCGCCTATCATGTTAAAACCTCGCTTTCATATACGGCTTTAAAAAGCCTAAAAGCAACTTTGGATAGCCCATAACCGAGTTATTGCCGTCCATGTTAAAATATGTTACGGAATGCCTTGAAATGGTTTCCTGCTGAATTCCAACCTTGTCACGGTTATTCAGCTCCCATTTCATGAGGTCAATAACACCCTTTTTTATTACACTTGGGTATTCAACCTTTGTAACAAGATTTTTTGATACAGCGAATATTTCACTGTCAAGCCGTGTATATTCGTCTGTCATCTCAACAACCGTATACAACCCGTCATTGACCTGTGACTGCGTGATTTGAACCGTATCGCCGACTTTCAGATAGGGTGAATTGCCGTATACTCTATCGAACACACTTGCACCCTCAAAACGGATTGCTCGATTTTGAAAATTATTGTTTGTATAAGAACGGATAAGTTCCTCTAGAGCAGAAAGCTTATCCGTTAAAAGCTGCTCACTCTGCCCCGAAAGCTCGGGGAGAGCAAGCAGCTCATCAACCGATATAATCATCGATTAACACCTCTCATCAAGAAGCTTTGAATTTCGCTATAATCACCTTTGCGGCATTTGTGAGAGCAACTCCGTAATACTTAGCCGCCGTAATATCATGACGCTGCTTTTTCGGAAACCACTCATGGTCCACCTGAGTATCCTTTTTGAGGAAGATAGTAACAGCCGAAAGCTCATCCTCGGTAAACTCCGTTTCGCTTGAATCGGGCTCCATTTTGATTATGATATCTCTGTAATAATTGTTTGTGACCGCTTTTACCTTATCGCCGACATCAAGCGTTTCCTCACAGTTGGGCTGTATTGTGCCAAGGTGCTTATTCGTTGTTGTTTCGGTTGTACTGTCCGCCACAATGGTTATAGTGCCGTTTGTGTTGTCTTTCTCGTATTTGATAAGCTTGATTTTTTTGGACTTCTTTACCCAACAGCCGGCAATCTTACCGATAGAGCCGTTGACTGCGACACCTGCCGTAAACTTATCAGCAGAGAGAAAATCGCTGTCTTTAAGAAGTGCTGCTTCCTGCTTCGGGTGAATAAACATAACCTTGTCGATGTTGTCCTCTTCGTCCTCAAACTGACAAACAGCCGTTACTATTGGAGCATAACCGATCGCAGCCGTTGAGCCGTCTACAACGTTTGTACTTGAATCGGCAGCAATAAGAACATCGTTATCGACCTTTCCGGCAATAGATTTTGCAATCTGAGTTTCGGTCTGACCGACAGGATCGCCCATACCGCTGTTAATAGCAGTCTGCAAAATACCTACAGATTTTCCGGCACATTTAATAGTAAATGTGGTTGAAGAAGCCGTAAGCTTAGTTGTTTCGATTTCGTCGCCGTTTGCATTTTCGGGGTCAAAGTCCTCTGCGTCACCGATATAATTCCAGCAGGGAACTGTAACTGTATTACCCGGAACACCTACAAGAGTAGTATCAACCTTAGCGTATGGAGTAAGCTTGCAGAGTGCTTCGATTTTAGCGTTAATCATATCTCTCATTACCTGAGGGTTAATGATATCGCCAATTTTTGTTGCTGTACCTGACATGATTCATCATCCTTTCATAATTTGACTGTAGTTATCGGGGTTTTCGTTAAAAAGCTTTACTCTTTCGGAATAAGACTTTTTAAGAATATCAGCACGTGTTAATGTTGGAGTTTCGGGATTTGCACCCTTTTCAATAGGTCTGTAGCCGTCATAAGAGCCGCTGGCTTTGCCCTCGAACATCGTAGGGAACTGAGTTTTGAGGGCTGTTATTTTATCGCTCCAGCCTTTGATATTGCCCTGCTCGTCAAGCTCCAGAGCCTCGCCCTTTTCGCCCAATTTGTACGTTAGATAGTCAACGTCAACGGCATTCTCAGACATCAACCCGACTTTAACAGCAGCGTTGATTTTAGCCTGTGCAAGCTCCGTTTCAAGCTCTGCGACCTTAGTCTGATACTCGCTGATTTTCGTTTGAAGAGCTTCGTCACCCTTTGCAGACTTTTTCAGCTGTTCAATGAGGGTATTTGCTTCGGTAAGCTTCTGAGCATTGGTTTGATTTTCAGCTGTAATGCTGTCAAACTGCTGTTTCGGAATGAAATTACCCTCTGTAAGATTTGCAAGCTTTATCTGCTTGTCTTTGTTGTCGGGGTTTTCGTTGTAGGCTTTGAGCTTTTCGGAAATTTGCTTGAATAATTCATCGCCTAAGATATCTTTGAGAAAGTCCATTTTGTTGCCTCACTTTCTTAGATTTGGGTATAAAAACAGCACTGTTTTACACATAAGAGTGTTTTAACAGTGCTTATATTAACAATTTTGCGGTGTTTTTGTGCATAATAAAAGCACCTGATTCAAG
>CACWTQ010000093.1 GCA_902763835.1 uncultured Ruminococcus sp.
AGGGAAAAATTGTCCTTATAGACTTCGGTGCGGCAAGGCAGAATACGTTCTCGATGTCTAAAAGCATATCGATAATTTTAAAACAGGGCTATGCTCCTATCGAACAATACGACAACAAGCTTGAACAGAATTCGTGGACTGATGTTTACGCTGTTGCAGCTACTATGTACTATATGCTCACCGGTGTTACACCGGAATTTGCGAACTCACGTTTGCTTGAAGATACGCTTGCACCCGTGTCGGAGCTGAGAGCGGGACTTCCTCCGCAGCTTGACGAAATTCTGAAAAATGCACTCGCTGTTCGACCCGAGGAGAGAACACAAACGGCTCAGGAGCTTCTCGACCAGATTATGACCTTAAAGGATTTCAAGCGTCCCGCAAAGAAAAAACCTAAAAATCCCGAAAAGGTTGCAACGGAGAGGATAAGCAAAAAGCAGTGGAAAACATATGTCGGCACTCCGCTGCCCGACACGGAAAACCCTGCCGAAAAAGAGTATCATCCGACTGTAATTACTATTGAACGCAAAACAGAAAAGGAAGATCCGTTGGTAAACGAGCCGCTTGTTCCCGAAAAGTCGAAGCCTAAAATATCAGTGTCGCTTATTGTGGGCGTGTTAGTTTCCGCTGCAATTTTAACTGCACTTGCGGCGGTGGCACATGCCAGAAACAGCACTGCCGTTATACCGGATTTTATCGGTCAAAATATTGATGAGATACAATCTCAAAATGAAGACGAGTTTACCTTTGAGATTATTAAAAACTATTCTCCCGACACCGACCTTGATGTGGTTGTAAGTCAATCGCCCATGGCAAATTCAAGGAGAGTAAAAAAGGGAACGCAGATACGTCTTACCGTAAACACAGAAGATTATGAAGTCACTGTACCGGTGCTTACGAAGATGTCGCAGGCAGTAGCGGAGAACACACTCAAATCGCTTTATCTTAAAAGCGAAGTTGAAATAGTAAACAATGACGATTACGCAGACGGTACGGTTGTAAGCACAGAGCCGTCAAACGGCAGTAAGGTTAAAGTGAATACAACTGTTAAGCTTATTATTGCGGAGAACAGTGTCGCAGTACCCGACCTAAAAGGTAAAACTCTTCAGGAAGCAACCGATGAACTTATAGCTCTGGGACTTAAGCTCGGAACAATTTCATATGATTTCAGCAGTGAATACGAAACGGGCAGCGTTGCCGCTCAGTCTACCGAGCCGAATACAAAGGTATTGAAAGGCACAGAAATTCCAATTACCATAAGTCAGGGCGAGCCTATTCCGATACAGCTTGACGCTTCTGTAGACTTGTCACAGCTGCATGCACCGTTTACAATTAAAGTAACCTGCGACGGCATAACGGAAGATACTAAGAAAAAATATTCGACTTATTTTGATTCGACATACGAAATAAGCATTACAAGAAATAACAACGAGGGAGCAAAGACAGTCGAGGTTTATATCGATGATGAACTTTATCAATCGTATACATTCGACTTTGAAAACGGAGATGCAATCCTTGATGCAACCTATGAGGTAAGTGCGGCTAAAAGTTCGAGCAAGTCGGACAGCGACACTTCGTCAAAGAGTTCTTCAAGCGAAGCTTCGTCTTCGGAAAGTGAAACATCTTCGGTAGTAATGTTTCCGCAGCAAAGCTCGGAGATTTCAAGCGAACTGAATTAAATTCTATTAGGAACTGTCAGAAAATAACTTGAACATTTATACTTGTCTAATTTGCCCTGTGTGTCGTTACAACACAGAACAAATTATCCTGCGTCTAAATTGTTCAACTTATTTTCCAACAGTTCCTTACTTTATAAAAATCGGCAGAGTAGCAAAACTTTGTCGATTTTTTACTTTATTTACAAATACGGCTTTACAACATATATCTTGTTGTGTTATAATAAATTTTATACAATACACAAATTTATTTTATACAGAATTATGCCAAGAAAGGTTGTGTAAGCAAAGAATGCTTAAAATTGAAAATTTAACAAAAAAATACGGTGATAAAGTTGCTGTCGATAATCTCAGTCTGGAGATAAAGAGCGGTGAAATTTACGGCTTTATCGGGCATAACGGTGCAGGCAAAACAACTACCATTAAATCCTGCTGCGGTCTGCTTAAATTTGACGAGGGCGAAATTTATGTTGACGGAATTTCAATCAAGGAAAATCCTCTTGAGTGCAAACGGCGGCTGTCGTATCTGCCGGATAATCCCGACCTTTATGATTTTATGGCGGGCATTAGGTACTTAAATTTTGTGGCGGATATTTACGGAATGCCGCAGGAAGAAAGAGAAACTCAAATAAAAAAGCTTGCCGATATGTTCGGAATTACGGCAGACCTTGCCCAGCCTATCAGCAGCTATTCTCACGGTATGAAACAGAAGCTTGCCTTGATTTCCGCATTTATGCACAAACCGAAGCTGGTACTTCTTGACGAACCCTTTGTAGGACTTGACCCCCTTGCCTCGCACCGAATGAAAGAGGAAATGAGAGAAGCGTGCAGGGAGGGTGCGGCAGTTTTCTTTTCAACTCATGTGCTTGAGGTTGCCGAAAAGCTATGCGACAAGATTGCAATTATCCGTGACGGAAAGCTTATCGTCAGCGGACCTACCAAAGAGGTAAAGGGTGCTGCGGAATCTCTTGAAGACGTATTCCTAAAACTGGAGGAAGACGATGAATAGGAGAACTATAATTGAACTTGTAAAAATAAAAATCACAGGCAGTATAACTTCAATGCTCAATTTTATGCGGGGACGTGAAGCCAAGGGCAAGGGATTCAACATCGGCACTGCAATTATAGTCGGAATTATAGTAATTGCATTTTTAATGATGATTGGCTTTTCTTTCGGAGTTGCTATGGTACTCGGATTTGAAATGTACACTCAGGGCTGCTTATGGCTATTCTTCCCTATGGGATTTCTCTGCTCGGCGGCTTTTGCACTAATCGGAACAATATTTGCTGCACAGTCGTATTTATTCGACGCTACGGATAACGAGCTGCTTTTGAGTATGCCGATTAAACCGTCATATGTACTTCTCAGCAGAATGCTTGCTTTGTATGTTCTGAATTTTATTTACAGCACAATTATATTTTTGCCTGTGGGGTTGGCATACGGAATATTTTTTCATTATGATGTTGTAACATTCATATACTTTATCATTTCACTTTTAATGATACCTCTGCTTGTCACGGCGGTTGCAAGCATATTCGGATATTTACTTGGATTAGTCGCACACAAAATTCCGAACAAGAATTTTCTTACCATAGTATTCGGACTTGGAATGATAGCAGTTCTGTTAGTGGTAGGATTAAATCTCGGACCTATCATAAGAACGCTGATGGATAATATACATATCGTAGCCAATAAAGTATTTGACAAATCAAAAGTTCTGTATTGGTACGGACTTGCAATGAACAGTAAACTCAAATGGTACGAACGTATGATAACGGGTGTAAAGTACTGGGGAATACTTCCGCTGATGTTTATATGCTTGCTTGTATCGTATTTTTCATACTGGTTTATATCTAAGAAATTCATCAAAACAATAACACGCAAAGTAGTAACCAAAAAGAAAAAGTATGTTGAAAAGCCGATGAAGCCGAGCAACATTCAGCTTACGCTTATCAGGAAAGAAGTAGGTTACTTTTTCAGCATACCGGCATACGTAATGAATGCAGGAATGAGTACCATAATGTCAATTATGCTTGGTGTAGGAATACTTATGAGAGGAAATCTGATTGTAGAATGGCTGCCGAGAATGTTCCCCGATGCATCAAGCAATTTGGTAGCTTTGGCGGTAGGTTCTTCGCTTGCGTTGTGCTGTACAATCAATGATGTAACCGCACCGAGCATTTCACTCGAAGGAAAAACGCTGTGGCTGTTGAAGTCTACACCGATAAACCCTATGAAAATATTTTTTGCAAAGGCACTTCTTGCACCGCTTGTATCACTGCCGGGAGTTATTTTCACGGCAATAGCAAGTGCGGTGACGTTACAGCTTACGGCAGCGGATATATTGTTTATTTTCTTCATACCGATTTTAGCGTGTTTATTCTCGGGATTTCTGGGAATATGCGTAAATTTGAGGATACCGAGATTTGACTGGTCATCGGAAATCACGGTAATAAAGCAAAGTCTTAGTGTAATATTCACGCTGTTTTTATCGATGTTTTTTACGTCGATACCATTTGTTATGGCAATTGTACCGGCGGCATTTCTTGAAAGATTCTCGTCTGTATGGGCATACGGAATTTGTATCATTTATTTCTTCCTGCTTGTACTGCTTGAAGTATTCTATCTTGCAACCGACGGTCAGAAAATCTGGAAAGAACTTTGAATCGAGATTATAATACTTTTATTATCAAATAGTTAAAATCCCATACCAAAACCGTTTTTGGCGGTTGATATGGGATTTTTTATATTATCCACTTAAGAGCCTGTTTAAAATCTTAGCGACACACGTCTTTTTGGCAAATTTTCTTGCTAACTGCGTCCTTTTTCCTTGTTATCAGAAAAATTATATATCTCAGATTTTAAACAGGCTCTAAAGTCGGTATTCCCCCCATTTAAAGAAAGAACACCGACAATTTATGTAAAAGCCTTGCATTCGCTCAGTGGCAATTATTGTGTATATAAAACACCTTCCAAAAAAAGTAAAAATATGGTCATTTGACCTTTGTCCACCGGGAGCAACCCCGGCTCACCGTGCGAAGCAGACGCTACATAACCGGCTTGCGGCATTACGTCTGACAATTCAAAACGGATTCACATACCTTCCAAATTATAAAAATCCGTACTACCGTTTTTCATATACCGTAAACTTAATCAGTTTCTAATCTTAACGCTTTCGAGTATAATATCCAATTTATAATATTCCGTACCTAACGGCTACTAATTTTCCTTACCCATAGCGGTTAATTCCCGCAGAAAATACGCACATTGTATGCGTCCAAATTTCCTTTTAATGAGAGTTATGTATAACTCTTTTTTTCAATTAAAAATATTCTTATTTTCTCCAAAGTAAGAATATCTTTATAGGGCGAAAGATTTCTTACTAAGAAAATCAAGAAAAAACAGCGGCTAATTCTTCATCAATTCTGTCTTTAATCTGACCTGCCAAAAATGCCAAAACCATAATTTGAAGTGTCCTCTGAAGCTTTTCTTTACCCGTTTCGTCCAAACCGGGAACGTGAGAAACCTGCTCACGAACAATCGCCCCAATCACTTCGTTATCATATGCGTTGGATTTGTCGCTGAGATAAACAGCTTTGCAAAACTCATTGAAAAGTACCTCATCACTTACGACATCGTCCGAGGTATCTTCAACATCTCCGTTGATGTATTCCATAAGATTTATAACATTTTCAATCTGCATTGCCCTGCGAATACTGTTGATAAGCATAATTCTAACAATCTGCCGTTCGCCGTAACGCTTGTTAATAGGCGATGGCACCCAGCCACGCTTAACCCAGTTCTGAATAGTTGAAGTTTCAAGTCCGGTAAGCTCTCTAACCTGAGCAAGAGTTATACCGTTGGTCAATGCGAAAAAAGGTTTTATAACATCAAAGGCACATGAATTTTTATTGCTGTCAAACTCTAAAACCGTGCCGGGTATATATTTAATCATAGTCATTCCTCCATTATTGACGATATAAAGATTATACCACAGGTTCACCCGACTGTCAATAACGTTCCGAAGAAAAACTAAAAAATATCGTCACACTTTAAATCGTGTAAGAGGAATCTGAAATTTTTGTCAAACAATGCAATCAAATATAAAAAAATCGGCTTTGAGAACAACTGTTGATATTCTCTTTCGTCAAAATATTGGAATAACTTGACTAAATACAACTCGTTCATTCAACAGCGTGTCATTGTCATCACTCCTTTTCTCGTGATATTTAGATTATATCACAGGTTCACGTGACTGTCAATAGTGTTCCGAAGATTTTTTGAAAATTTTTTTAAATTCTTTTTATTTGGACAAGTAGCACGAACAAGCCTTTTTCTATAGTATGTATTATAAATGTTAAAGCGGAAAACACCACAGACACCACACCGAATTCCATAATTAACATTTAAATAACAACTACTTTAAGGAGGCACATTTTATGTGTAACGCATTTGGCAACAGCAACTGTACTTGGGTAATCCTTTTGGTAATCATTCTCATCGTTTGCAACGGCAACAACGATTACGGCAACTATAACAACGGCTGCGGCTGCAACTGATTGAATAACCGAATATAAAAAAAGCGGTGGGGAACGTTTCCTCGCCGCTGTAGAAAGTAAATTACAGAGTGCAATAATTATCTTATCAATTTAAGAAAACATCTGTGTAAACTCTTCTATCTTCTTGTAAGAAACACCTTTGCTATTTGGTGAAGAGTGAAAAAAGAAGAGAGAATAGATAAAAGCATTATATAAAAAGCGGTGGGGATAGCTTCCTCATCGCCGTAAAAAGTAAATTATAGGAGGCATATATTATGTATAACGCATTCGGAAACTGCAAGTGTACTTGGGTTGTTCTTCTTATTATAATCCTCATTGTATGCAACGGCAACAACGACTACGGCAACAGCGGCTGCGGCTGCGGCTGCAACTGATAAAAATAACGGCAAGTAAAAAATAATTGAATAAATAATAACGAAAACGGCGAGGATACTCTTAAATCCTCGCCGTTTTTAGAGTTGGGTATTTCTATAGGGGGGTAGCTGTTATAAGATGTGAACAAATTGTAAAATATTTTTTCGGAGCTTGCCACATACTTCAAGGTATGTTATAATAGTAAAGATAATATTTCTAAGGTTGGTGATAAAGTGAATTTCCAAAAATTCAAAAACACTAAATTCAAATCTTATTTTGCCGTAATGATGTGTGTGCTGACAGCGATAGTCGGTTTCTGCGGCTGCTCATTCGACTACATTCTTAATGATGATACTGCGGATAACATTACAAGCGGTGTTTACAGTGAAAGTACCTCGGAGGAATCCGTGATATCCGATAAAGAAAATAGCAGTATTTCCGCTGATGAAAGCGAATCAGAGGAAGTCACCGCAGAGGAAAGCACAACGGAAGAAACCGTTGTTTCGGAAGACGAAAAGAACAGCGATACAAACGTTACATACTCTTTCAGAAACGATAAGCTTATGAACGACCATTTCGCAAAGCACAACGAAGACTTCAATTATGCCACTGTAGAAGAATACGTTGAGGGAGCAAACAGGGTTATTAATGACGAAAACTCTCTTCACAAGCTTGAAGCTGAAGACGGTGATGATGTATACTATCTGGAGGAAACGAACGAGTTTGTTATAGTTTCCACGGACGGATATATAAGAACATATTTCAAGCCGAGCAAGGGCATTGATTATTATAACAGACAATAGTTTTTAAACAAAGAAAATCTCCGCTTGAGAGCTGTACAAGCTTTCGGGCGGAGATTTTTTAGTAATTATAGGGGGTTGAATAGGCGGAAGTCGATTTTCTATGTAAGGATTTCTCAATAAAAAAGTTATTTTATTTAGGAACTGTTGGGAAATAAGTTGAACAATTTAGACGCAGGATAATTTGTTCTGTGTTAGGCACAACACCGCAGGAATACTGACGTATTTCATATAAATGTTCAAGTTATTTTCTGACAGTTCCTTATTATTACTTATCCAAAAAATACGTGAATAATTCTCAGTAAAATACCAATAATAAAATCGGAGGTGTTACCGTGGATAAAAATTTTTTTAATGACTATTTTGACGAAGACAATCAGAACGGCACGGAAGACGAATACGAAGAGGATTACGAGCATAATAATAAAGGGAACGGAAAAACCTTTACAAAAGGCTTTATAACGGCTCTTTCAATTTGTCTTGTGGCTATCGGTGCGGCATTATGGACAACAGTAAACAACGTGAACTCATACTTAAATCCCGATGTTGCGACCTACAGTGAAAGCAATTCCGACAGCGATAATTCGGCAAAAACTTCTTCAACGATTTCATATGTAGTTGAAGAAGAGGAAGCACAGGTAAACGCAACAGTGAGCGGAGTTAAGGACGACAAGAAGAGTGACAAAAAAACCAACAAGGAGGTAGTGTTCACATCTCAGCCAATCAACAACAAGAACATTATAGCGGATTACTCGGAAATACCCGTATATAATGCGACGCTTGGCGATTACAGGGCACACACGGGGATTGACTACGAAGCGGAGGTTGACGATAAAGTCAGAACAATGGGCAGCGGAGTTGTAAAGAATATTTATTACGATGATATGCTGGGAACGGTTGTGGTTGTGGAGCATTCGGACAGCGTGGAATCGTACTATTGCGGATTGGCTCAAACGACTTTTGTGCAGATGGGCGAAGTAATTTCGGCAGGAGATTTTGTGGGAACGGTTTACGCAATCCCCTGTGAAACGGCGGAGCAGTCACATGTTCATGTAGCGGTTAAAGAGAACGGCAAATGGGTTAATCCTCACAAATTTATGAAAAACAATTAAGGTAAATGAAAATTAGGCGGACAACGTCCGCAGGAAATACGTGAAGATAGTCCTTTGTAATCTTATCTTCACGAACCCGACCGAAAGTTTATTTTGTGCATAAGGAACTGTCAGAAAATAACTTGGACATTTATACTTGTCTAAATTGTTCAACTTATTTCCCAACAGTTCCTAAGTTTTATGTTACTCGCCGATAGGTAACGGTAAAACAAGGTTGAAGATAAGAGTTTATTTTAATCTCCATTCTTCAATCTTGTTTTTTATTTTGCAATAATTGCAATAATATTTAAATATATACCAAACAAATATAGTTAAAAATTTTCTATAAAAATAAATTAGTAGGCGTATCTCCTGCGGACGTTGTCCGCCCGCATAAAAAAGCATTGACAAATTCTACAAATTATGCTAGACTAAGAATGTGATATTATATAAAGGAGGTTGTCCGTTTATGAAGAGAATTCAAACTATCGAAACTCGTGATTTGAAAAAAAGTTCTCAGACAGGCGGCTGCGGCGAGTGCCAGACTTCTTGTCAGTCCGCCTGCAAAACTTCTTGCGGCGTTGCTAATCAGCAATGTGAGAAGTGCATGAGCGAGAAATAATTCCTGCTCAATCTTTATGGTATGCCGTTTATCCGACATAGGCGTAAACGGCATTTCTTTTTTGTATATTGTATATGTATTTGTAACAGTAAAAAGATAGGACTATTGATTATTATGATACATTGCTATAAATTGAACGGATATAACATTGTTCTCGATGTTTTCAGCGGAAGTGTTCATGCCGTTGACGAGGTTGCCTACGACGCAATACAAATGTACGAGAACAACGACAAGGATACCATTATAAATTTTCTGCTTGATAAGTACAGCGACCAAGAGGACGTTACTAGAGAAGAACTTCTCGAACTCTTTGATGATATCGAAACGCTGAAGAAAAACGGAAAACTCTTCGCTCCCGATATCTACGAGGGCAAGGCTTTTGACCTCAAAAAAAGAAACACCGTCATTAAAGCTCTCTGTCTGCACGTGGCTCACACCTGTAACCTTAACTGCGAATACTGCTTTGCGAGTCAGGGAAAGTATCACGGCGACCGTGCTTTGATGCCGCTTGAAGTCGGAAAACGTTCGCTTGACTTTCTTGTGGAAAATTCGGGAAAAAGAACTAATCTCGAGGTTGACTTTTTCGGCGGCGAACCTCTTATGAACTGGGAGGTTGTCAAGGAAATTGTAAAGTACGGACGTGAGCTTGAAAAAATTCACAACAAAAATTTCCGCTTCACTCTCACAACCAACGGAGTTCTGCTTAACGATGATGTTATCGACTTTGCCAACAAAGAAATGCACAACGTTGTATTAAGTCTTGATGGCAGACGTGAAGTACACGACCACCTCCGCAAAACGGTAAACGGCAAGGGCAGCTATGATATGATTGTTCCGAAGTTTCAGCATTTCATTGAACGTCGGGGCGACCACGGATACTATATGCGTGGAACATTCACACATAATAACGTTGACTTCACAAACGACATTTTCCATATGGCTGATTTGGGATTCACGGAACTGTCTATGGAACCCGTCGTCTGTAAGCCAGAAGACCCCTACGCTTTAACCGAAGAGGATTTGCCGAAGCTATTTGAACAGTACGAGATACTTGCCACGGAAATGCTCAGACGTGAGAAGAAAGGAAAAGGCTTTACATTCTACCATTATATGATTGATCTAAAAGGCGGACCCTGCATTTACAAGAGGATTTCAGGCTGCGGCTCGGGTACGGAATATATGGCAGTAACTCCGTGGGGCGAGCTTTTCCCCTGTCATCAGTTTGTAGGCGATGAAAAGTACAGTCTTGGAAACATCTGGGACGGAGTTCTCAACAAGGACGCTCAGAACGAATTTAAGCTGTGCAATGCTTATGCAAGGGAAGAATGCCGTGACTGCTGGGCGAAGCTGTATTGCAGCGGCGGCTGTGCGGCAAATTCATATCACGCAACAGGGTCTATTACCGGAATTTACGAATACGGCTGCAAGCTGTTCCGAAAGAGAATGGAATGTGCCATTATGATGCAGGTCGATCGGCAAGCGGACAACGTCCGCTAGAGAGGGTCGAAGGTGCGACATTTTGTATAGTTCGACTTTTGTTATACTAAGGAACTGTCAGAAAATAACTTGAACATTTATACTTGTCTAATTTGCCCTGTGTGTTGTGCCTAACACAGAACAAATTATCCTGCGTCTAAATTGTTCATGATAAGACCAACTATCTTCACGTGTTAAAAAAACCTAAAACTACCTCACTAGACAAATTATCGGTCGGGTTCACAAAGTTAATGATAAGACTAACTATCTTCACGTGTTAAAAAAAACCTAAAACTACCTCACTAGACAAATTCTCGGTCGGGTTCACAAAGTTAATGATAAGACTAACTATCTTCACGTGTTAAAAAAACCTAAAACTACCTCACTAGACAAATTCTCGGTCGGGTTCATAAAGTTAATGATAAGACTAACTATCTTCACGTGTTAAAAAAAACTAAAACTACCTCACTAGACCAATTCTCGGTCGGGTTCATAAAGTTAATGATAAGATTAACTATCTTCACGTGTTAAAAAAGAAAGGACAGATATAATAATGAAAGATGTATCGGAATTGATTGATTACCGCTCCGACATTAAAGTCGTTGACGCTACTCTTCGTGACGGAGGTTTGGTAAACGATTTCTATTTCTCGGACGAATTTGTAAAAGACCTCTATCTCGCTAACCAAAAAGCCGGTGTTGACTATATGGAGTTCGGCTACAAGGCTTCAAAGGAACTCTTCGACGTTGACAAGTTCGGCAAGTGGAAGTTCTGTAACGAGGACGATATCAGAGCCGTTGTCGGCGACAACAACACCGACCTCAAAATTGCTGTTATGGCTGACGTTGGAAGATGCGACTACAAGAACGACATCATCAGCAAGAAAGACAGTGCTATCGATCTTATCCGTATTGCTACATATATTCACACTATCCCGGAGGCTGTGGATATGATTGAAGATGCCTGCAAGAAAGGATATCAAACAAGCTGTAATATTATGGCTGTTTCAAATGCCCGTGAAAGTGAGCTTTCCGCTGCTCTCGATATTCTCGGAAAAACTCCCGTTGATGTGTTCTATGTTGTTGACAGCTTCGGTTCTCTCTACCCCGAACAAATCGCCCGCCTTGCAGACATCTATCTCAATTTCGCCGCTAAGTACAATAAAAAGGTAGGCATTCATGCTCACAACAACTTGCAGCTTGCTTTTGCAAACACTGTTGAATCCGTGGGTATCGGTGTTGACTGGCTCGATGCAACATACTCATCTATGGGCAGAGGTGCAGGCAATTGTGCTATGGAGCTTCTTCTCGGCTTCTTACGAAATCCAAAATATGATGTTTACCCCGTTCTCCAGTTCATTGAGAAGCACATCAACAAGCTCCGTGCAGACGGTGTGGTTTGGGGATACGACATTCAGTATCTCCTCACGGGTCTTTTGAATCAGCACCCGAGAGCGGCAATTGCATTCACAAAAGGTCAAAGAAAAGATTATTCCGAATTTTACAAGGAAATTGTTGCCGAGGATTAAGGAACTGTCAGAAAATAACTTGAACATTTATACTTGTCTAATTTGCCCTGTGTGTCGTTACAACACCTTGAAATACGTCAGTATTCCTGCGGTAATTTATTTCCCAACAGTTCCTAATTGAAAAAATTTTTCATATTTTCAATTTTTCCGTAGAAAAAATTAACTAAAGAAACTCAGATATTGGGACTTTGTTTATTAATATACAGTAAAATTTTTTTACCGCTCGAAAAGATATTGATTTTCGGGCGGTTATGTTTTATAATTTATATATAAAAGTTTTTTTGTAATTGTTCTGTTATTTTTTAGTATAATTATGGGGTATTATGTTTTACCGAACATATACTTTTCAGGAAATGTTCGGTATATATGAGTAGTAAGGAGTTTCATATTAACAATGAAAGAGAAAAAGAAAAGATATGTAGGCAAGCACATAGCCAAAAGCTCGGTCAAGAAAAAAGCTATTGTTTTTTCTGCTGTCAGTTGTTTGGCACTGCTGGCTGTCGGAATGGTTTCCGTAGCTATCATTTCCGCAAAGGCACACAGCAGCGAAAAAGTTATTCCTGAACCCGTTGCAACTCCCGACCAAGTTGTAATTAAAACCGAACAGGTTCAGTATTTCATTGACGAAAATCAGTATAAGATTGACCTTGACGATTTGCAGAGGGAAATTGAAAAGACTATCAATCAAGCCAAGGAGATTACAGGCGGAGAATGGTCAGTGTACGTATCGATTCCGTCAACAGGCGACAGCCTGAGCATTAATCAGAAAAAGCTACAGGCGGCAAGCGTTATAAAAATGTTTGTAATGGGTGCTGTTTACGAGGATTTGGATGCCTTGAAAAAAGACTACGATGAAGTAGATATCGACCAACTTATCGAGTGTATGATTATAATAAGCGACAATGAATCTGCCGATACACTTGTTACAATGCTCGGCAGAGGCGACAACGTTAAGGGCAGAAAAATTGTAACCGATTATTGTCAGAAATACGGATTCACCAATACAAATATGGACAGAATGATTATTGACGATAATGCCATCAAGGACAATTACACCACAACAGGCGACACGGCGAAGTTCCTTGAAATGCTTATAAACGGTGAGCTTCCTCATTCAAAGGATATGCTCAGGCATTTGAAAAACCAGCAGAGAACAACCAAGATTCCGGCAGGTGTTCCTGTCGGCATTACGACAGCAAACAAGACAGGCGAGCTTGACGATGTTCAAAACGATGTTGCTATTGTCTTTGCAAAACAGCCGTATATTATCTGTGTGATGTCGGACGGTGTTCTCGACTATCAGACACCAATAGATGCCATTGTTGACATATCTAAAGAAACATATGATTATCTTGTTACTAAAATGTAGGAGATGATTTAATTGAACAAAAAAATTGAAGAATTCAAAGAATTGGTTGAAAAGAGTAAGCGAATTGTATTTTTCGGAGGTGCGGGAGTTTCAACTGAAAGCGGTATACCCGATTTCAGAAGCAAGGACGGACTGTACAATCAGAAGTACGACTATCCGCCCGAAGAGATTTTAAGCCACAGTTTTTTTATGAACAAGACAGCGGAGTTTTTCAAGTTCTACAGAGATAAACTCAACAGTCTTAAATACGAGCCGAACATCACTCACTACAAGCTTGCGGAACTTGAAGAAAAGGGCAAGATTTCGGCAGTGGTGACACAGAACATCGACGGACTTCATCAGAAAGCCGGCTCAAAGAAAGTATACGAACTTCACGGCAGTGTACTCAGAAACTACTGCACAGCCTGCGGAAAGTTTCACGACGCACATTCTGTTTTTGACACAGTGGGGGTACCCTACTGCGAATGCGGAGGGGTTATCAAACCCGATGTGGTATTGTACGAAGAACCGCTTGACGATAAGGTTGTAAGGGGTGCTGTCAAGGCGATTGCAAATGCCGATTTGCTTATTATCGGGGGAACGTCTTTGACGGTTTACCCTGCAAGCAGTTACATCAATTATTTCAGCGGCGATAAGATGGTACTTATAAACAAGTCCTCCACACCATATGACAATATTGCTGATTTGGTGATATATCAGGGATTAGGGGAAGTCTTTTCTAAAGTTTAATTTTATTTTATCATATTCACGTTCGAAAATATTTACCATCATAACAAGAGTAGGCTCAAGCCGGAAAGCACGCATTGAAGAGGACATCAGAAAAAGAGGGCAGAAAAAATAATGCGTAATGCGTAATTATTAGTTTTGGATATGCGGAAGTAGGTTTGCTATAACAAGCTTTTAGCAAGTAAATAAGGAAATGTTGGGAAATAAGTTGAACAATTTAGGAACTGTTGCAAAATAAGTTGTGCAATTTAAGCGAAGGATAATTTGTTCTGTGCTAGGCACACTGCCGCAGGAATACTGACGTATTTCAAGGTAG
>CACWTQ010000094.1 GCA_902763835.1 uncultured Ruminococcus sp.
TTTCAGGTGGAATATTGGAATAAGTATGTTCTTTCAGCATAGCTTTAACAAAGGCATTCTGAGTAATTTCCTCGGCGGTGATTTGATTTTTTGCAAGCGTCATCACATAGGAGTACACCTGCATATAGTACACCGCATACAATTTTTCAAAATCCATTAAACTTCTATCACCTCAGCTTTCATAGATTAGACGTATCAAAAAGCAATTCGTTACAATATTTTTTAAAATTTTCAACAATACTATTCTATAATACAATTTGAGATTCCGTCAAGTTTTTTTACAGCAGAAAATGCCGACACTGCGTAAAACAGTATCGGCACTTTCGATTATATATGAAACTATGCAAAAACGCTGAAATCAGAAGTCAACCTCTGTATCATAATAGCAAGCTTTGAGGAGCTTTTCCATCTCCTCTTGGCTGGGCTGACGTGGGTTAGAACCTGTACAAGCATCACCAAGAGCATTCTTTGCAATTTCGGGCAATCTCTCAAGGAATACATCTTCGGGAACAAAGCCCTGCTCTGTCGGGTAGGAATCTGCACCGTAATTCTTTATGCAGTGCGGAATATTCAAGTCATCGTTCATCTTTCTGAGGTAGTCGATTAAGAGTGTAATCTTCTCGTCAAGCGACTCTCCGCCGAGGTTCATAAAGTCGGAGATAACACCGTATCTCTTAGCCGCCGTTTCATCTTTAGCATTGAAAGCGATAACCTTCGGCAGATACATAGCATTTGCCGCACCGTGAATAATATGTGCACCGTAATCTGCGAAAGCCGCACCTGTTTTATGAGCCATAGAATGAACTATACCCAAAAGTGCATTTGAGAAAGCCATACCTGCAAGGCACTGAGCATTGTGCATACTGTCACGCTTTGCAATATCGCCGTTGTAGGAATCTACCAAATCATTCTGAATCATCTTGATAGCGTGAAGAGCAAGCGGATCTGTATAATCGCAGTTAGCCGTTGAAACATAAGCCTCGACAGCGTGAGTGATAGCATCCATACCTGTGTGAGCAACAAGCTTCTTAGGCATTGTTTCGGCAAGGTCGGGGTCAACGATAGCAACATCGGGAGTAATCTCAAAGTCTGCAATAGGATACTTAATACCCTTTGAATAATCTGTGATAATAGAGAATGCAGTTACCTCCGTAGCTGTACCCGAAGTTGACGAAATAGCACAGAAATGTGCCTTTGTGCGGAGCTTAGGCAAACCGAATACCTTGCACATATCCTCAAATGTAACATAGGGATATTCATACTTAATCCACATAGCCTTAGCTGCATCAATAGGAGAACCGCCGCCCATTGCTACAATCCAATCCGGCTCAAACTCCTGCATAACCTCTGCACCCTTCATAACTGTTTCAACGGACGGGTCGGGTTCGATACCCTCAAACACCTTAACCTCCATGCCTGCTTCTTCAAGATAAGATACGGCTCTGTCGAGGAAGCCGAATCTCTTCATGCTTCCTCCGCCGATACAGACAATAGCTTTCTTGCCCTGAAAGTTCTTCAAAGCCTCCAAAGCACCCTTTCCGTGATAAAGATCTCTTGGTAATGTAAATCTGTACATATTTTTTCTCCTTATTTATATAAAAATGTGTTTAATTTATTTGTTTTATTTATTATAACATAAATCTTTCGTTTAGTAAAGAGTTTTTTATTAAGATTTTTAAATTTTTATACGTTAAACTATTAATAAATTGTTATGAAAATTTGGATATTCGTTGAAATCATAATCAAGTTTTTTCTGCATATACTTTTATAAATAATCATTTGATCGGGAGGAAATTCAAATTGACACAATATAACGAATTAAGCGACAAGAATACGAAAACCGCAAAAATCACAAGGGCAATACTTTTAGGCTGTGCAGTCGGAGTGGCGGTATGTGCCGTTCTGCTGTCGCTGTCGGCGATGCTTTTTGTAAAGCTGGGAAATTTGCCGCTAGGATATCTTCCGCTTATAACAACGTTCATAGGAGCAGTTGGGGCATTCACGGCAGGATATTTCACGGTTAAGCTGTACAAAAAAAGAGGTATGCTTCTTGGAGCATTGTCGGGTGTTCTTCTGTTCTTGATAGTATTCATCACAGGGCTTGTTCAGGGTATTGAAAACGACGTTGTGAGTGCTTTGATAAAATGTGCTGTATTCGCTGTTATGGGAGCAATAGGCGGAGTTGTCAGAGTTAATAAAAAAGTCAGAGTTAAAAAATATCAATAAAAGAATTGGACTGATTGCATTTTTCACAATCAGTCCATTTTATTGTTCCATATTCAATTTATAATGTTTAACTGTCATAGTATTCCCTTTGATATTTGCTTTAGATTCGCTTGTAGTGATAAATCCCAAATGTTTCAATATTTTCTCGCTTGCTACATTATTGGGTGTGACATCGGCAAACAAAACAGCAGTGCCGTAATTTCTCCGCATATATGCAATTAACTATGCAGCGGCTTCCGAAGCACAGCCTTTACCCCACTCCGAACGCTTAAACTGATAGAAAAAACCATACTCATTATTTTGCTTATTCACACTGGAACAGCCGACAACTCCGACAAATTCATCATCTTTCAAAACTGCAAATACCATTTCGCCTATCCAATTCATAAGTTTTTGCTCGGTATTGTAAAGTGATAAATTTTCACGTACAGCCGTATATTTGATAACCTCTTCATCGTTCCACAAAGCGTAAAAGTCATTCAAAAACATTATATTTACAAGTGTGTACACTAAGGAACTGTCAGAAAATAACTTGAACATTTATACTTGTCTAATTTGCCCTGTGTGTCGTTACAACACCTTGAAATACGTCAGTATTCCTGCGACACAGAACAAATTATCCTGCGTCTAAATTGTTCAACTTATTTCCCAACAGTTCCTAATCCGGATTCGGACATTCATCACACCTCATATGCTTCTTCAAAGATTTCTTCCTCTTCGTCGTTTTCTTCCAACTCTTTGGCAGCTTCCATTTTTTCGGCTTTTTCTATGGCGATTATCTCCTCCATAGTGTAACCCAATTGTTTTTCCATTATCTTTACATTTTCATACTGTGTAACATTATATACAGTAGAAATACATCCGATAATTGCTCCAAATAATCCTACATCAAATGTCAGCCAATGATTCATAATAATGCCGATATAAAATACTACAATAAACAAAAGCATTGCAACGAAATGTGCCAAACCTATATTTTTATAATACGTTTTTCCGTGCATAATAAATCCTCCAAAACAAACAAAAATAGACGAAAAAGGAAATATCCCTTATCGTCTATTTTAACACTTTAATCTAAGAACGTCAAGTCCAAAATTTGAACATCATATTTAAAGTTTGTGTAATATTTTTGTATAAATTAGGAACTGTTGGGAAATAAGTTGAACAATTTAGACGCAGGATAATTTGTTCTGTGTTAGGCACAACACCGCAGGAATACTGACGTATTTCAAGGNNNNACCGCAGGAATACTGACGTATTTCAAGGTGTTGTAACGACACACAGGGCAAATTAGACAAGTATAAATGTTCAAGTTATTTTCTGACAGTTCCTTAGTTATGCTTTTGTTAAGCCGGCAAATTTAGCCATAAGCTTTTTAGTTCCTTCCTTTTCAAAAGCAATTTCAAGAAACACATCATTTCCTAAAGGCTGCGATGAAAGCACCATACCTTTACCAAATTTTTTATGTATAACCGTATCACCAACAGAGAAATTCACATTGCCCTGAGCAACCGCAGCAGTTGACGGTGAAGATGAAATTGCCTTTGCACTTGTCATAAGCCTTGCTTTAGGCTTTGCGTTCTCAATAATCTCGGGATTGCGGACAACAATCACAGCTTTTGTTTCCTCCACAAAGTCAGACGGAATTTCGGTTGTAAACACTGACGGACGGTTATACTTGGTCGAACCGAAAAGCATTCTTGACTTTGACTTAATAAGATAAAGCTCCTCTTTAGCACGTGTTATCGCAACGTAAGCAAGGCGGCGTTCCTCCTGCATATCCTCTTCATTGTAGATAGCCTGCACACCCGGGAAAATTCCGTCTTCCATACCCGGAATAAACACAACGGGGAATTCCAAACCCTTTGCACTGTGCATAGTCATAAGTACTACACTATCGGAATTTTCATCGTAATTATCGATATCAGTAAAGAGGGAAATCTCCTCCAAAAATCCGTAAAGGCTAGCTTCGTCGCCGTTTTCTTCCTCATACTTAACGATGTTCGATTTAAGCTCCATTATATCCTCAAAGCGTTGTTCGTGGTCTTCTTTCTCTTTTTTTAGGAAAGATTTATAATCGATAGTATCAAGTAATTCGGTGTAAAGGTCGCCAAGACTTACGTTGTCGTCCTCAGCCATTTCGGAAAACTTGTTGATAAGCGACACAAAAACCATAAGCTTTGGTGAAGCCTTTCTCAATGCATCGTATTCATCGGCTCTTCTAATAACCTCAAAAATACTCAAACCCTCTGCGGCTGCAATCTCGGCAGCTTTATTCACGGTTGAATCACCGATAGAACGTTTAGGTTTGTTGATAATACGTCTTAATCTTATATTATCATTTGGGTTATTGATGACCTGCAAGTATGATGTCATATCCTTTACATGCTCTCTGTCATAGAATCTATGACCGCCGATAATTCTGTGAGGAATTCCGTTTTTTACCAAATTCTGCTCCACATTGTTACTTTGTGCATTCATTCTGTACAATATAGCAAAGTCACTGTACTTTCTGCCGTTAGCAACACCGTCAAGAATTTTCTCGGCAATAAAAGCTGACTCCTCACGTTCCGTTTTAACTGTATGCAGGTCGATTTTCTTACCCTCGGCGTTTTCTGTCCAGAGGGTTTTGCCCTTACGTTCGGAGTTATTACTGATAACAGCATTTGCCGCATTTAGAATATTCTTTGTACTGCGGTAATTCTGTTCAAGACGAATGACAGTGGCATTGTCAAAGGTTTCCTCAAACGACAGGATATTTTCAATCGTTGCACCTCTGAACTTATAAATACTCTGGTCGTCGTCACCGACAACGCAAATATTGTTGTACTTAGCTGCAAGCAGACTTATAAACTTATACTGAACCTTGTTTGTATCTTGGTACTCATCAACCATTATGTACCTGAATTTATTCTGATAATATTCAAGAATGTCGGGATTTTTCTCGAAAAGCAGAACGGTATTGCTCAACAGGTCGTCAAAATCCATCGCATCGGAGGTTTTCAGTCTTTCCTGATAAAGTGAGTACACCTTTGCAATGCTGATTTTTCTTGCATCAGTACCAGCAAGGGTTGCGTATGCGTTCGGAAGAATCATAGAATCCTTCGCTCTCGAAATCTCGCCGATAATCGACTTGTGAGAAAGTATCTTATCATCAATGTTAAGCTGTTTCTGACAGTCTTTGATAAGTCTTTTCTGATCCTCGCTGTCGTACACTGTGAACTTATCCGAGTAACCCAATCTGTCGGCATATCTTCTCAGAATTCTCGCACAACTTGAATGAAAAGTAGATGCCCAAATTGAATTGCCGCCCTCGGGAACTCTTGCGGAAATTCGCTCCTTAAGCTCTCCTGCCGCCTTGTTTGTAAATGTAATTGCCAAGATATTCCACGGCTTTACAGGCTGAACAGCAAGCAAGCCTTTAACATACGGGTCAAGCTCGCCGCCGTTTTTTACGAAATTTTTAATTTCGTAAATGTCCTCTTCCGTGATACTGTCGGAAATTTCGTCGGAATTAAAAGCGTTGCCGTACTCTATAAGGTTAGCAATTCTGTTTACGAGAACAGTAGTCTTTCCGGAGCCTGCACCTGCCAATATCAAAAGCGGACCGTTTACGTGAAACACAGCCTTCTGCTGAACACTGTTCATTCGGGAGAACTCTTTTTTCATTACTTCTTTTCTTAATTCAATCAAACTTTGTCTGTCAATCATTTATATATAAGATCCTTTCAAAATAATTTAGGTTAAAATTAGTTTGATGTAGTTTTTTCCAAATCCTCCTCTGTCTTCAAAGTCGGCATAAATTTTCCGGCAAATTTGCCTCTGCCTTTTATATAGAAAATACCTAAGATTGAAAATATTATCGCACCTAAGCAATTAACCATCAAATCTTTCATAGTATCTTTTATTCCGATATCCAGATAACCGTTATACACAAACTGTACCGTTTCACTGTTCACAGAACCACTCAAGGTAGTATGAACATCATCTATAATGACGGCACTGTTCACGCCGCTGGGATTAACAGCTGTATTTACACTGGCAATGGTGTTGTAAATAAAATCCTTCTGCATATCTGTGTGAAAGAAGTAGTCCATACTAAACTCGAAAAACTCCCATACAACACCGACTGTCATAGAGAAGCAAAATGCAACAAACGCAACGAAAAACGGTGATGCGGTAAAGTGAAAATGCGGGTCATTGTTCAAAATATCGATAAGAGCAAAACCTATCGCCGCCATCATAAAGCCGTTGATTGTATGAAGCATAGTATCCCACGATTTGAATATACCGTAGAAATTCTGTATTTCACCAAGAATTTCCGCAGAAAAAGCGAAAAGCAGAATAATAACTTCCAGAACTGACGGAAGTTTAATGTTCAATCGTCTGTCAACAAAAGCCGGAATCAGGAACAGCAAAAGCGTAAGTACGCACATCAGCACATTATAATAATTTCCGTGAACCGCCTGAATAACCATAGTTGCAATGACAAGTGCTCTCAAAATAAAATATGTTATAATAGTACTTTTCGGTTTACCTTGAACATAACTTCTTGCTTCTTCAAGAAACGACTGTTTTTTATTTTTTTCTTTTTTAGATTTTTTAGTCATCAATCCACCCCCGAAATACTAATACTGTCAATTTGAAAAACATTACTTTAAAACACTTTTCTCTCTTCTCTTTTTAATTTTCTCTAAAATTATTTTAATACAGAAAATTATAGATATACAAGAAAAAATCAAGCATATCTATAATTTTACCAAATTTACAATTTTTAGTCAAGTAGGAAACCTCAGGTTGTTTCGGAACTTTTTTAAACTCTTAAATTAATTTTAATCCGCAAGCTCACTTTCTTTTCCAAAAGTCGGGTCAACGATAAACGGCAGAACCATAGAAATACGTGTTCCCAAATTCTCATAGCTCAAAAGCTCAAAGTAGCCGTTATGTTTATCTGCAATCCATTTTGCTATTGAAAGTCCCAATCCCGAGCCGCCGTTCTGTCGATTTCGTGCAGGGTCGCTTCTGTAAAAACGTTCAAAAATTTTATCTGCATCTTCGCTTTTAACACCAATTCCGTAATCCTGAACTTCAATTGCGAAGTATATTTCGTCATTTTTTTGTAAACGAAGTATAATATCCGTATTTGCAGGAGAATATTTTATAGCATTATCAACAAGGATTCTCAGACACTGTTTTATTAGGGAACTGTCTGCCTGAGATGTGATTTCAGCTCTGAGGTCGAGAATAAATTCGTGACTGCTGTCAATCATCACAAATTCATCGTAGATGTCACACATCAATTGATTTATACTGATTTCTTCAAGTCTGAGAACTGTTCTGCCGCTGTCGCCTCTGGCAAGGAAAAGAAGATTTTCCACAAGTCTGTTCATATTTTCGGCTTCACTTTTTATGGAGGCTATAGATTCATCAAGAATTTCCTTATCCTCTCTGCCCCATCTGTCCAACATATTGGCATATCCCTGAATAACAGCAATAGGCGTTCTTAACTCGTGTGAAGCATCTGATACAAAACGAATCTGACTTTTATAGGAATTCCTCATACGTTCCAACAGGTCGTTTATAGCATCTTCCATTCCTACAAATTCTTTCTTGCCTGTGTGAATTTTATCGTTTGAATCATTCGGTAAAAATTTATTGATTGCGTCCTGTAACGTTGAAAATTCTTCACTTGTCAAATCAACGTAATTTAAAGCTCGTGCAGCCTGCGTCATAGTGTAAAGAGGTTTTAACTTTCGGTTAATTCTTATAGGCACGGAAAAACAATGGATAAGAAAAAATAATGTTTGAAACAGAATAATAATACCCAAAGTAGTAAAGAGAAACTCACCGTAATGACCTGCTGAAAATGTATGTCTGCCGTTGTTTGCGTCAAAGACAATCAGTGTAACAGATTGCAGAAACTCATACAAACCTCCGTTAATGCTGTTTAACGAAATTTCAAAATCATTAAAATACTTGATTGAGCCGTTGACTTCCATTTCTGCATTGTACAAAAACGCACCAAACAATAGTACAGTATATGCAATATCAATAAATAAATTGCGGAAAAGCTCGGATAAAAGTTTTTCGGCAATAAGCTGAACAGCAATAGAATGATTTTTGATTTTCTGTTTTACTATTTCTTTATTTTTATCTTTTTCTTTAAAAATATTCTCAGATTTTTCGGATTGTGTTTTTATATTTTCCGATTTGGATTTCTTAACTTTTTTATTAGTCTTCCTTGATGACATATCCCACACCCCTAACGGTTGTGATTATCTTTGTTTTGAATTTTTCATCTATTTTCTGACGAAGATATCTTATATAAACATCTACAACATTAGTTTCACCTACATAGTTATATCCCCATACGTTGGTAAGCAAAGAATCTCTTGACATAACTATATTTTTATTCTGCATTAAAGTTTGAAGCAATGCAAATTCCTTTGCTGTAAGCTCAATGGGAACACCGTTATAGGTAACTTTAAAGCGGTTACTGTCTAATGTCAGACCGCAGCAATGAAGCACAGCAGACTTTGTATCGGCGGCGGAAGCGGAATTTTTGCGGAGAGTTACACGAATTCGGGCAAGCAGTTCTTCAATCGCAAACGGCTTTGTGATGTAGTCATTTGCTCCCATATCAAGCCCTGAAACCTTATCCATAACCGCATCACGAGCCGTCAGCATAATAACAGGAACGTCGGAATTTCGTCTTATTCTGCGGAGAATTTCAATACCGTTAATGCCCGGCAGCATAATATCGAGCAAAATCAAATCGTAACCGCCGCTCTCGGCAAGTGCTAAACCCGTTCTGCCGTCATAGGCTTTTTCGACATCGTAACCCTCGTGTTTAAGTTCAAGCTCCACAAAGCGAGCAATTTTTTCTTCGTCTTCAACTATTAGTATTTTCTGCATAATTCACCTTAAAATCCTTTATTTTTCAATTCTTTTAAAATATCGCTGTAAACTTCCAGAATATCCGAAACACCCTCACCGCTTTTACCCGTGAATTTTCTCCGTCTTAAATCAACCTCGTCACAATGCGAAATTCCCCGATTGGCACTGCCCCGAAAAATACCTTTGAAATCTCCCCACTTCGCTGAATCGGGAGTTAAAAGTCCGTCATTCTCCCCCTCGACAAGATATATTATAGAATGCGGTATAAGCATTATAAAATCACTGAACGAATTTTTCATTGTGAATGCGTAGCTTTGATAATAGACATTCGGGTCGTTTGGATTTTCAATGTTGAAATTTTTCGCATAATCCGTAGAGAACGAACAGAAAACCTTATAAGCATTGGGATTCTTATCACCCAATACCCTAAGCCAGATATCCGAACATTTTCCTGCAAATTTCACTATGCCTTTCGGGAGCTTCATAATTTTATCAATAGTTTTCGAGCCGTTGTGAGGAGTGCTTACGGTAGTGAGTGAAGCAATATATTTTCCCATACCAAGCGATGAAATTGCATAACGAATATCAAGTCCCCCTTTGGAATGAGCGATTACATTCAATCTCTCCGCACCCGTTTCGTTTATAATAGTTTCAATTCTGTTTTTCAGAACAAAAGCATTATCCTCTATAGTGCCGTTGCTGTCCTGATTTCCGTAAAATACTTTATTCCCGTCATTTTCAAATACTTTTGGAATACGACCCCAGTAATTTATAATATTATCGTCCCTAAAACCCATTCCGTGAACAAGGAGTATAGGATATTTCAACATCATATCGCCTCAATTTTACATATTAATTATACGCAATTTTCCTGACTTTGACAAGTACGGACAACGTCCGCCGAAGATACTCACACCAAGTTTATTATTGAAGGAAGTCTTGGTCTGGGTTCAACTGCCTGTTAATCTTTTACACCCGAAATGTAATCCTCAAATTTATACTGTACCAAAACATTTTTGCCTATTAAAGTAATCGCTTTCTTAGGACAATTATTCACACATTTGTAACACATTGTACACTTATTAAACGCAGCAGCTTTACCGTTTTTTACTTCTATATTATTCATTGGACAGATTCTCTCACATTTTCCGCAGCCTACACATTCATCACCGATTTTAAGTTTATCTGTGTAGTTTAAAGTTTTTCCGTAAAACCAAAGTCTTTGTCCGAAAAGTCCTGCCAATCTGCAAGCTTTACTAAGTCCGTCTGTAGGGTATTCTCCGTTTTTAATTTTTGCGGCGGTGTTCATCATTTTCAAATCTGCATCGGCTATTATCCGCTTATTTTCTTCCGGTGACTTTTTCAATGCTTTGACATCACCGATAGAATCGGGCATTTTGAGATGTAAGCCTCCGAGAATTTCCGCACCGCACTTTTCAAAAAGTCTTGCTCCACACCCTGCACCGTCACCACTGAAAAGTCCCATTGTTGCAATAATGAAAATTTTCTTATTTGTGAAAATACTTTTGTTTGACAATATAAAATCACGCACGTATTTAGGTGCGTTTGAATAATGTATCGGATAACCAAATACTATAACATCATTTTTTATAATTTCCGAAACAGAAAATTCACTTTCAATTGGAAAAGTTTTTACCGATTCATCTAAAAGATTCACAAAAAATTCAACACAATGCTTTGTATTTCCCGAACCGCTGAAATATACTCCTACCATATTATCCCTCTTTTAAATTAACAATAAATTACTATATTACAAAAACGGATTCAAGGGTAAATTCAAATCTACAAAAGAATTCTCCGCTCGAATCCGTTTATATATTAAGGAACTGTTGGGAAATAAGTTGAACAATTTAGACGCAGGATAATTTGTTCTGTGTTAGGCACAACACCGCAGGAATACTGACGTATTTCAAG
>CACWTQ010000095.1 GCA_902763835.1 uncultured Ruminococcus sp.
CCTTGAAATACGTCAGTATTCCTGCGGTGTTGTGCCTAACACAGAACAAATTATCCTGCGTCTAAATTGTTCAACTTATTTCCCAACAGTTCCTAAGCCACATCAAGACGAATACCGTCTATGCCGAAGTATTCCACCCAGAATTTCACAGCATCAAGCAAATGTTCAACTACAGCCGGATTGCGAAGATTGAGCTTTACAAGGTCGTAATGCCCCTCCCAGCCCTCGTACCACAAACCGTCGTTATAGGAACTGTTTCCGTCAAAATTAATGTTGAACCAATCCTTGTAAGGTGACTCCCATCTTCTCTCGCACACATCTCGGAACTGCGGAAATCCTCTGCCTACATGATTGAACACACCGTCAAGAACAACCTTAATTCCTTTTTTGTGGAACACGTCGCAAACCTTTTTAAAATCTTCGTTTGTTCCCAACCGACTGTCAATATGTTTGTAATTGCGTGTGTTGTAGCCGTGAGTATCACTCTCAAATACAGGCGAAAAATATACGGCATTACAGCCAAGCTTTGCAATATTCTCTGCCCAATCTATTGCCTTTAAAATACGATGCTCCTGTACACCGTCATTTTCAAACGGCGCACCAAACATACCAAGCGGATAAATCTGGTAAAATACTGCTTCGTAACCCCAGTTTTTTACGTTGTTTCCCATCGTAAAAACTCCTTTCGTAAAAGTTTCGTAATATGGATATTTTATATTACCAAATAATTTTACAATATCTCCAAATCTTTTTTAATTGACAAAATCCCCAAAGATGTACTATGGTTTCTCGGTATTTTCATTGAAATATTGTTTTCATTTCAGCAGCTTTTCTATCTCCTCCGCAAAGTGTCGGGGATTCTCTGCAATCAGCAAATGGGTGCTGTTTGGAAATTCTGCCGATTGAAAATCAGACATGGCATTTTTTCGATACCACTGCTCCAGCTCAGGTGAAAAGATTGAGCCGGGAGTGGAATAAAAATATCGCAGCGGTACAGTAATCTCTCCCACAACATTTCTGTTATCCTGGTCTTCCATAATCTGCGAAAGATTTTTAATAATTCCGATGTCACATTTCATCAGCCGCTTTAAAAGTTGAGTTTCAAGAATAAAACGAGGAAGTTTGCCAAGGCTTGGAGCAGTAGCAAGAACAAATTTCTTGTATTGAGAGAAGGAACTTTTTCTTTCGTCAAGCTCTCTGTCCTGCTGAGTATATTGACCTTTATACAGACCGAGTTTCCAGCTTTCATCATTAATCAGCTTAGGTGACATATCGCATAAAACAATTTGTCGAAGAGCATTGCAGCCAAAAAGCCTTACATAATTCAGAACAGCACAAGCTCCCATTGACCAGCCTACAAGCGTTATATTTTTCAGATTAAGTCCGATAATAATCTCATTCAAATCCTGAGCAAGCGTTTCCATTGTCACCTCCTCTTTATTTGCGTACTTGCTGCCGCTATGCCCCCTGTGATCGTAAATGATACACCTTGCTTTTTCTTTCAATATAGACGCAGGCTCTGTGTAAATGTAATGCGAGCTTGTCCAGCCATGCAGCATTACAATTGTATTCTTTCCGCAGCCAACGTCTTCATAGTACAGCTTCTCTCCGTTTTTTAGTTTAAAATAACTCATTATAATAACTCCCTTACACGTATTGTTTAAAATGAAAAACACCGCAGAAACAAGCCTGTCGCCTCTGCGGTTATTGCTATAATGCCAAAATTTATTCGTGTATTTTTGCTCTGATGATCTTCTTAGAAGCCGTCTTGACAAATTCATTATCTCTGAAAATGACCTTTACTATCCGTTTAGCCTGTGGGAAAGTTTCGTTCACCTCATCGACTTTAGCCTGTATTTCTGCCTTAATATCGTCAGACTTATACTCAGGGTCGGGGTAAATCTGAGCCGAAATCACGCTGTCATCGGCATATACTACCATTTCTTTTATCGGCATAAAGAAAGCAAACTGATTTTCAAGCTCCTCGGGAGAAACGTTCTCTCCGTTTGAAAGAATGATAAGATTCTTCTTCCTTCCCGTGATATAAAGATAACCGTCATCATCTTTATATCCGAGATCGCCCGTCATTAACCAGCCGTCCGGAGTGAGCGATTTTGCCGTTTCCTCAGGATTCTTATAATAGCCCTTCATAACAGACTTGCTTCTCACCCAGATTTCGCCGTCAACAATTTTGACCTCACATCCGTCCACTATTTTTCCTACAGACTCGGGTTTCGGACAGTTTCGGATACCGTTGCATATTCTCGGAGAACATTCAGTCATACCATAGCCCTGTGCTATTTCAATTCCAAATTCCTTGTAGCCGTTCACAATATCGGGGCTCAGATATGCACCGCCGGAATAAAGAATATCAAAATTCTCACCAAATACCTGCCTGCCGATTTCTGTTTTATCGGGATTTTTCTCAGCCGCAAGCTGCATTTTGTTGAGTATCGTTGCGGCAATCATCGGAACAATAGTTGCGTATTCCGGTTTGAATACACCAAGATTACGCACTATGTGCATAAGAGAATCATTGATACAAACCGTTACACCGTTATACAAGCTGCAAAGAATATCACAGGTAAGACAATAAACATGATGTATCGGAAGAACCGAAAGCAATTTCTTGCCATGGTAATTCTCTTCCAAATAGCAGGTAGTATTGTCTATGAGATTTGCATGAGTAAGCATTACACCCTTGCTTACTCCTGTTGTACCGGAAGTGAAAAGTATCGCCGACAGGTCTTCCTCTTCTACCTCTCCCTCGGGGATCTGTCCGTAATATTCTTCTACAATGTCGCCCAAAAACAGCATATCATCATATTTTTTATTGAAATGAACAAAATATTTCACCGCAGGGCATACCTCTTTAAACTTCGGTATATCGGAAATATGCTTGTCATCAAGAAATACAACTTCACTGTCGGAACGCATTATCTCATCAGCAATCTTGTCGACATTGTTAGATGTATCAATCGGAACAGACACATTGCCGCTGCATTGTATTCCAAACCACGCTGTAAGATATTCATAAGAAGTAGTACCTATAACAGCAATATGAACTTTAGAAGTAAAGTGCTTCTGAATCCACACTGCAAGGCTGTCACATGACTTTCTGAACCGGGAAAAGCTCACATCATGAAACTTTTTCTTTTTGTACTCTCTGAGGAAAATTTCATCCTTATAAAACTCATCGCTTCGATAAACAAGGTCTTTTACAGTTTTAAGCTCACTCATTAACCAATCCTCCGAGATATTCAAGAAACTCGCCTACCGTCTTACACTTAACTGCCTCTTCCTGATCTATCTCAATATCAAAATTATCCTCGGCGTCGCCCATCATACACATAACGTCATAGGAGTTAAAACCCAAATCCTCAATAAAACGTGATTCCTCTGTAATCTCCTCGGGCTCAACCTCAACGTATTCACAAACGATCTCTTTCATCTTTTCAAACATAACAAACACCTCATATTAAGTCATATCAATTATTTCTTTTATTGTCTTATCGGGATTTTCAATGCTGCGGAACAAAACTCTGCCCGTAAAATAGTAAAGGAATTCAATCTCCTCGGGTGTTGCGCAGTCTTTCTGATAACCAAAGAAGAAGTTAAGTCCTCCGTCACCCGGTCTGTGCATAGCGGTAATATACATCGGCTGAGGCTGCTTGCCGCTGCTGTACCATCTGCTTTTGAAGCCGATACCTTTGAGGTACGGAACAACACTGTTAAGTGTTGCCGGCTGATATGTAAAATTCATACTGTGATAGCTGCCGCCCGGATCTACTCCGTAGCGTTCTCTTGTTTCTGCCATATACTTAAGCGTCGAATAATCAGCGTGGATAAAAAGCTCCTCCTGTGCCTTTTTGATAATCTGCATTGATTCAAGCACAGTAGTATCAAGAGACATAATCGTTCTCAATGGGAAGCAGTGCATTCTCACGCCGCCGCACTTCTTGTTGAGAACGGTTGAACGTCTGCTTACAAAATCTCTGACTGTGATATCGGTTTCATCATCATTGAACTTCGAGAGAACCGTTCTGATAGCATGAAGAATAACTGCACTTACCGGAATGTCATGTTCATGTGCAAAGTCAAGAATCTTCTGAGTAGATTCGACATCAAGCTCGTAAGTTATGGTAGCACCGTCACCGTTTGAACTTGTGAGCATACCCCATCTTTGCCCGGGATTACCGCTCTCTTTTCTGAGCTGCATAAGCTTTTCCTTACCTCTGTAATCTGTGTAGATAGGCTCGGGCATTTCAAGCTGCTTATGCCAGAACTCCTCGTCCCTCTTCTGCTTACGGCTGCCCTCATACTCAAAATCTTTCTTAATTGAATCGATGAATGAAGTCATGGGCTTCGGATAAGGCAAACCGTACAAAAGGCTGCTGTAAATCTCCATAACATCTTTTGCAAAAGCAATAACCGAACCCGAATCCATACAAGCGTGATGAACATTGAAGTAATAGCCATTGTAGCCATCGGGAAGAGATACAATTACAATTCGGGAAAGCTTACCGCCGAAAGTATCGAAGGGCTGAGAAGTCCACTTAGTCAGAACCTCTGTTACCTTATCCTCCTGCCATTCGGAAAAGTCGTAATACTCGAAGAACTCATTCTGATAAGGCTCTATGTACTGCCACATCTCGCCTGTTTCAGGGTCTTTCCAGATTCTCATTCTCATAGACTCACATCTCTCGACTGCTCTGTTAAGAGCTTCACGAAGAGCCGCTACATTAAGCTTCGTCTGAAGATATTGACCTGTACCGATATTAACAATCTCGTGTGTCGGACTGTAATTCAACGTATATATGTGAACCAACTGTGCCGGGGTCAGAGGATAACAATCACGTGTTATGCCGCCAATATTCTTTTGCATATCAATCACCTTTCTGTTCTGTATCTCTTCCATATTTTTATGATAACATTTCCTTTAACTAAAAAGCAAAATTTCGTAATATGAACATTTCACATTACGAAATAATTTTACAACATTACTGTACCTTTTTCAATTGACAAATACGCCAAAGATACAGTAAATTTTTATTTATTTTTCATCAGGGTAGTAAGATAATACTATTTTAAGAAGTCTTATCAATTCTCTTACATCATTCTCGCCCAATATTTTAAAAAGCCCTTTATAGTTATTATGAATTTCGGTACGTTTTTCAATTGAAACTTGTCTTCCTTTTTCTGTAATATGAGCTTTGACAACTCTTCTATCGCTCTCACTTCTTGTGCGAACTATGAGCTCTTTTTGTTCAAGGCTGTTAAGAATATCGGCAATCCTGCCCGGAACAACATGCAGCTTTTTGCCAAGTTCCCCGGCTGAAGCACCATCTTCCATATCAACAAGGCAATTGAGTACACCATATTCGCCTCTGATACTGTTCAACACCTCAATATTATTTTTTTTGTTCAGAAAGTCTGCCAAAACACTGTATAGCTCTTCGGGAAGAGTTATATCATTATTTTCCATTACAAACACACTCCTTTGCAAATTAATTTAACCTGTTGTGCTATTAAAAACACATTGAAAGTTTTAATAGCACAACGGGTTAATTTAATAATTCCTGTAAAGAATTTTTATTTAATAAAGAAAGAAACTGTTATATTAAAGAGCGGTAAGATTTAGGAACTGTCATAAATAACTTGTGCATTTATACTTGTCTAATTTGTTCAACTTATTTCTCAACAGTTCCTTAGCTTTGGTATTACTACATTTTTTTTACTAATGCACTTTTTTTGAAAAAGGCAACCCCATAATGTAAAACTTGCTTATAACCATCGAGCTTAGCGGCATATTGATTGTCGATAATTTGCTTAATTGCTTTATCGCAGTCGGAAGACATATCTTCCTCACACTTGGATTTTTTAGCTTCTATAATAATTACCCTGCGATTTTTCTTATCCCTCAAGTCTATATCGGGTCTACCCAAACCACGCTCTTTATTAGATTGAACCATATAACCTCCTCGTCCGACAAACAGCCCTGAAAGAAATGCATGGTAATAATCTTCATGGTAATCCATGTAGCTGATTGTGTGCCAGAGCAAATCGGAGATAATTTCAGAAGCAGTATCGGCATCACCATTCCATAGAGCATTCATCAATCCTGTAAGCTCGGTTTGGTCTACAGTTTGATTGAAATGATCGACTACTGCCGTTTGGAATATATTAGCAATCTCTCTGTTTGGAATACGCAGTTCAACGGGGTGCTTGTCATTATCCACTCTATGATTCACAGTCAAATATCCTGTCATTAAAAGCAAACTCCACAGATTACGTTCCGAGCTGTAAACTTGATCATAGGTCAATGAATTTGTCACAGTTTCGCTTATCGTTTCGCAGTTTAAAAGAGCTTCAAATTTATCGGAAATGTCAATATCAGGCATATCAAAGAAAGTCTTTATTGCCGAGTTACCGCTTGTGTTTTCCCAGTAATTCTTTGGTTCTGCATATTCTCTTTTCAACAATGCGGATACATAATTAACAACATCCCAAGGGCAATATACCTCTGTATCACCAAAAAGATATCCGTTATACCATTCTTTTATAATTGAATTCTTATCAGATAAATCAAAGCAGTTTAGCATATTTTCAATTTCGTTATCGGTGAAGCCAAAATAATTAGAAAATTCTTCATCAATAACAGAATATGATACAAAATTATTTACACCTGTGAATATGCTTTCTTTTGGTATTCTCAGACAACCTGTAATAACAGCAAATTTCAGATATTCGTTTGTTTTGAGTGATGTACTCATGATACCACGAATTATATCGAGCATTTCTCGATAATAATTGTTACTGTGTGCTTTAGCAAGTGGAACATCATATTCATCGATTAGAAGAATAACAGGTTTATTGTAAACCGCATTCATCATTCGCATTAAGGTTTTGAGAGAATTCTGAATTTCCTCCGGATCTTCACTTTTTGCCTTTAATCTTGCAAAAATTTCTAAGTCGTCCGAATCTATATTTTCATCATTAGTCAAGAAAACCATTTTTTTGCACAAATCAGCAATAACAGCTTTCAATCTTTTAAAAGCTGATTCAAAATTCAGCCCTTCTACATCTTTAAATGATATAAACAGAACGGGATATTGATTCATATATTCATCACAAAATGTTTTATGGTTCATTACATAAAGTCCGTTAAAAACTTCCCTGTTGTCTTTCTTAAAAATACTAAAAAAACTCTCCATCATACTCATAGTAAGAGTTTTTCCGAATCGGCGAGGACGAGTGAACAGGGTAACAGTGTTGTTAGTTTTCTCAACAAGCTCATACAATAATTCGGTCTTATCAACATAGTAGCTGTCAGCCTTACGCAGAGCGATAAAATCCTCACCGCCAACTGCAATCTTCTTTGTCATTTTATACGCCTCCCTCTTACAGAACATATACTTTTTCGTTTACGACTTTCTCTATTATTTTTATTATACTGAATAAAACGAGAAAATTCAAGTTGTTTTGTAACTATTCAGTCCCTATAGCAAACGAAAAAGGATTACCACAGACAGCAGCGAGAACAGCAGAAAAAGAGTTTAAACCATGTTTACGAGCCGTAC
>CACWTQ010000096.1 GCA_902763835.1 uncultured Ruminococcus sp.
TACAGAGAAGAAGCGATTGAATGCGTCAGGGACTCTGTTCTCCCGATGCAAAAGCAGCTGTATGAAAAGCACAACGGCAACTTCGACAGGATCTTCACCGAAGAGTACAACAACGCATCCTACATGAGATGGTTGTTGCCGTTGGGAATGTCGTCAATTCGGTTGCCATAGCTGTTGCTCGCGTATTCGTAATGTGCATACTGCGCACTTGACCGATGGCGATTCCATGATGTGCCGATAGGTGTTCCGCACTTCGCCGATGGCTCATTCCACGATACGCCGATAACTAACGCTCTTTGTGAGGACGTCGATTTCCTCGGTTACCTTTCCCATCAATTGATAGCTAGGAGCGAGTCGACGAACCCGTTGTCGAAGCACTTCTCCAAGGCTTTACCGATGTTGCCGATGGAAGTATTGCAGGCTGCGATGCAACTGCTCTGGGCATGTGAAGGAGCACCCGCGCAAACTTGAATTTGTTATTTTCTTCTAATCTCTTTAATAAAGCACGCACTGACAACTATCATCATAACGGCTAATGCGTCTGAAGCAATCAGCTGCCCGATAGCAGCCGCCGGAATCGGCTGCAGTGGCCATGGCTCAATGAAACTGGCAAGGCATGCTCTAAATATCCAAACCACTGTAAGAAAGAAATAGAAACAGATCACTTCACGATTCATCGCCAAGGCCTTTTTACCCAACAAGATTAATATGACGCTTAAGCCAAACAGTAGCAATGAAAAGCAATAGTTCGTATAGTCGATTCCGACAATAAGATTCTCGTATTGCATTGGAAGGTAGTCATACCACTGAAACATCCATGGGACAAAGAAATGCCATAACCCTACCAAAGCGCTGATTACAACTGAAATGTAATATAGAGTCCTTATTCCTCTTTTCAAAATGATTCACCTCTGCAAATGCCGATTTGTCGCTCAGCCACAATTCTACGGCTTGGGCGGGATTGCGGCTATAGCGAATGCCGGCATGGTCCACCGGGATATCCGCGTGGCTGGAAAGGGCTGCACGCGCATGGTTCAAACGCGTGGTGCGAGGCCCGGCGTCTCGCTGTTATCGGCGAAGCGTGGAAAGGCTATCGGTAAATCGTGGAACAGCTATCGACGGGACGTGCTGTACGCACGTAATGATGCAATAGTTCACAAGAGACCACCATATCCTCGCAGCGCATGCAATCAGCAACGATAGCGTATCTTCAGCTACTTAAACAGCAACCTCAATCTCAGTCGGCCCATCGAAATAGTCGTAAAGGTCATCCTGGGCAGGATGCTCCAGTTCCAACTTGAAATTAACAATCGGAAGCGGATTGCCATGATCGTCTTTCTGCGTTGTCTGACGCCACTCAATTGGACGAACGCGACCAAAGTAATAAAAATCAGAACCTTCGCTATCGCTCTTTTTGATGAACAAACGCATGTCAAGGCCGTCTCGTTCGGCATTGATAATCTTTTGCACTTCTGGCGAAGATAACGTAAGACGCGAACGCGTCATCCAGCTGAAAATGAGCGGACTCTCAAACTCGTCAGCATACTGAGTTGAACTTGTGATTTCATCCGACTTCTCGTATGTCACAAAGATCGGGCACGTCCCATAAGACACACGGTAGCCGTATACCGTAGAACTGTTGTCCTTCTCCCAATTGAGCAACCTGCATGCATCCTTGCGTGTGTACTTCTCATACAGCTTCAAGCCGCTTTCACTCGGCGAATACTTCTCAAGGTATCGCGCCAAACCGAAATCTATAAGATCTTTGATTGCATGCCTAAATTCGCTATGCCGCATCATGTTGGAAAGGTCATCACTGCAATAAACGTTCTCACCCTCGAATCTCACCAGACTCACCGAAGCGTAACTTCGTTTATCGCTGGGTGCGTTGACAAAAGAACCGTTAAGGACATTTTTCGCTGACTCGAAAGTTGAATCGTCAAGCTGTTCGATTCCATATTCAACGAGCGTCCGTGCCATGTCTTCGCGCGAAACACAGACCTCTTTTATGGCTTCACGCAGCGCAACAAGCTCGTGAGGCCGCATTCCATTGCCAAAATAGCGTGACGCAAACTCGAGAGCAATTTGCTCTTTCTCGGAAAGAGCATGAGCATACGAAGGTTCGACGCTCGCAAGAAACCGATAGTATGACTTCTTGCGCTCTACGAACAACAATGGGTCGATTTCACCATACTCCTGGAAATCAACCATAAACGGAACGCGCCCTAGCTTGTGCTTGAGGGCAGTGTACTTTTCCTTTAGAAACTGAAAAACAAATTACTTTCATATTTTTTGCATTGGCAACAATTTGAACTTTTAATGTGTGCTTTTTCTTTTTGCCTGAATAGTATTGTTTTTGTTTTTTTAGGACGTTCTATTTCAACCTCTGTTGCATCAATCAAAATTACTTCTATCGATTCATTGGTATGAAGTTCTTTTTTCGAAGGCAGACAAAACACACCACTTTTTATTAGTGTTTTCTCTACCCATTGAATACTCTCGCATATTGTACTTTTGGAAACATTGTAATCAAATGCTATATGCTGCATTGTGCGATATTCACGATAATAGCAGAGCATTATTATTAATTTGTCCAAAACGCTCAATTTAGGCGGTTTTTCTCCTCTTGCATGCTCTTTTTGGTACTGTTCTTTCAGTATTCCAAGTATTTTTTCAAATGTTGCTTTTTTTACTCCAAACAGTTCTTGATATTTGTTTTCTTTCAGCTTTTCTATTCTTGATTGGTTATCCATTTTCATCACCATTTCAAGTATATTACTTTTTTTACTTTTTCGAAAGCCTAAGGTTATCGAACAGGTCTATTGTTGGAAATTTCATCAATTATGTTTCCAACCCCCGAAAAAAACTGATTTCAAGCCGTTTTTAATCATAACAATATTTTTACAAATTTAAATTATGATTACACTTGCAATTTATGTAAATATGTGGTATTATTAAATCAGTTGGATAAAAGCTAACAAAATAAACATTATTATCCCCGAAAGGGTCAAATATAATTGCTTTCATTTTGCTAAGGTTAGTTTTATTTTAACTAGATTAAGAAGAATAGTTTATATTCTTAAAAAGGAGTATTATTACAATGAGCTATTTGGAAATTGAAAAAGTAATAGGCAGAGAAATTCTCGATTCAAGAGGAAATCCTACAGTTGAGGCTGAGGTTACTCTCATTGACGGTACAATTGCAAGAGGTACAGCTCCGAGCGGTGCTTCCACAGGTGAGTTCGAGGCTTTGGAGCTCAGAGACGGTGACAAGTCAAGATACCTCGGTAAGGGCGTTACTAAGGCTGTTGAGAATATCAATACAATTATCAACGATGCAATCGTTGGTCTTGATGCTTCAGATATTTACGCTGTAGACGCTGCTATGATTAAGGCTGATGGCACAAAGGATAAGTCTAATCTCGGTGCTAACGCAATTCTTGCTGTTTCTATCGCTACTGCAAGAGCTGCCGCTACTGCTCTCGACATTCCGCTTTACAGATTCCTCGGCGGCGTTACAGGCAACAATCTCCCTGTTCCTATGCTGAACATTCTCAACGGCGGTGCTCATGCTACCAACACTGTTGACACTCAGGAGTTTATGATTATGCCTGTAGGTGCTCCGTCTTTCAAGGAAGCTATTCGTTGGAGTACAGAAGTTTTCCATGCACTTGCTAAAATTCTCAAGGATAAGGGTCTTGCTACTTCCGTAGGCGACGAGGGCGGCTTCGCTCCGAACCTTTCTTCCGATGAGGAAACAATCGAAACAATCCTTGACGCTGTAAAGGCAGCAGGCTATGAGCCGGGCAAGGACTTTATGATTGCTATGGACGCTGCTTCTTCCGAGTGGAAGGACAAGGAGCTTGGTGTTGGTCATTACCTCCAGCCGAAGTCCGGCAAGAAGTTCACATCAGAGGAGCTTATCGCTCACTGGGCAAGCCTTGTTGAGAAGTACCCGATTATCTCTATCGAGGACGCTCTTGATGAAGAGGATTGGGAAGGCTGGCAGAAGCTTACAGCAGAGCTCGGAGATAAGGTTCAGCTTGTAGGTGACGACCTCTTCGTTACAAACACAGAAAGACTTCAGAAGGGTATTGAACTCGGCAGCGGTAACTCGATCCTCATTAAGCTCAATCAGATTGGTTCTGTTTCCGAAACAATTGAGGCTATCAAGCTCGCTCACAAGGCAGGCTACACAGCTATCTCTTCACACCGTTCTGGTGAAACAGCTGATACAACTATCGCAGACCTTGCTGTTGCTCTTAACACACGTCAGATTAAGACAGGTGCTCCGAGCCGTTCCGAGCGTGTTGCAAAGTACAACCAGCTCCTCAGAATCGAAGAGCAGCTTGGCGAAAACGCTGTTTATCCGGGACTTAAGGCTTTCAACGTAAAGAAGTAATTTCTTGAATAAATCTTTTTTCTTAAATTGATTTTTCAGATTCTCCGTATAGTGCTATGCTGTGCGGAGATTTTTTTGATTAAATTTAGTTTGCATTTTTATAAAATTAATTATTATTCTAAAAAAGAATAATAATTTGGGAAGTAGAATGTAAAATATAAGTAAAAGAAAAGTTAAGAGGATTTTAGTAATGAATGTTTATGATTTCGATAAAACAATATATTATAACGATAGTACATCTGATTTTTATATATTCTGTTTAAAACGTCACCCAAGTGTTGCAAAGCATTTTCCTAAAACTATGCTTGCTTTTATCAAGTATCTTCTAAAAATTAATACAAAAACACAATTCAAAGAAGTTATGTATGAGTTTCTTTATGAAGTTGATATTGAAAAGGATTTGCCTGATTTCTGGGAAACTCACAAGCAAAAGATTAAGCCGTTTTATCTGACTCAAATGCGGCAGGACGATGTTATAATTTCGGCCTCTCCCGAGTTTCTGCTTGAACCCATTTGCAGAGAGGTCGGAATAAATTATCTTATTGCATCTGTTGTTGACAAAAAGACAGGCAAGTATACAGGCATAAACTGTCACGGTAAGGAGAAAGTTCGGCGTTTCAGAGAGGAGTTCGGTAATGCTAAGATAGATCAATTTTACTCCGATGCTTATTGTGATACTCCGCTTGCGGAAGCGGCAGAAAACAGTTTTATGGTTAAAGGTGATAAAATTTCTCCTTGGAAATTCAGATAACAAAATACAGACCGCTTTATACGGTCTGCTAAAGGAATTCACTTATCTTCTTCATCAATTCTGCCCACTAAATAATCAAGCGAAACCTCAAGAATGTCGGCAAGTGCCAAAAGCTCAATGTCTGTAACATATCTTATTTGCCCCTCCAGTTTTGAAAGTCCCGAAGCATTCATATCTACACCACGAACTTGGAGCTGTGCCAATAATTCTTTTTGTTTTATTCCTTTTCTTTTTCTGATTTCTTCTACCCTTGAACCAACAATATTGCGATTCCCCAAAGTCTGTTTACGCACTCGCATTGATACATCTCCTAAACCTGTTTTGGCTATAATATTCATCACACATTAAGTTATAAATATTATATAATTTAAAGAGAAAAATTTCAAGTACATTATAAAATAAAATAACAGATATGTTTTTGTGAAAAATGTATAAGAAAAACAAAATCTTTAATAATAAATATAATAAATGTTCAAAAATCGGTATTAAATTCTTGTATATTATACAGTTTTTTAATAAAAAAGCAGGGATTTTTCTATGTCGAAATTGGTTGAAAATTTAACAATGATTTCGGATTATTCTGAATAAAAAGTCGGTGAATTTTATTTCACCGACTTTTTATTCGTAATTCATTTGTTTTCGGAATTAATATCTAAGACTTTTATCCCCCCAAACCTTGAACATATCAAAAGGTGTTATATCGGGATTTTCTGCAAAGAAATCGGCAGAACCTGAAGCATTCGGAGCAGATTTAATAATCCTCGGTTCGGTAGCAGAGATATTATTGTTTTTGAGAAGTTCTCTCACATTTTTTCTGAAATCGTCCATTGTTTTGTTGTGAAGTATAAACCAATGGTCGGGGTCGCCGTGGTTTGTTGCTATACCGAGCTTTGCGGCTTCCGCATGGCTTATAACGTTATCTGCCGTTAAACCGTAGGTTTTACAGAGATAAGCCGTGTAAACAGTAGCATTTTTCCATATTTTATTGAAATATTCCTGCTGGTTTTTAACATTATAACCGATTATTTGATTGCCCGAATAGTAAAATCCTGAGGGTTCACAAATTTCAAAATCAAGATAATATTTGTTTGCAGGCTGACCTGCGTGCCAAGCTGTCTGTTCAAGCGGCAGATATTGGTAAACTCCCTCATCATCAAGGAAAGAGTGAACGGCAGCGTCAGTGCCGAGTCTATTCCAGGCACTGTACCATATATCGGCTTTTGCACCGGGTGTTGCTGTTGAATGAACAACAATGCCGTTGAGCTGAGTGAAATCGTCTGTTTCGTCATAGGCTTCATTATTGAGCATCATATGCTTTGTTACGGATAATGTATTGTTTCCTACGGTAACAGTCTGATGAGTTATATCGTCAGAAACATTAACCGTGCAGGTAGTTGTCAAACCGGTTGAAGATGTAATATGTACAGTGCCTTTTCCCGGGTGAAAAGCTTTGATTTTTCCCGTGTTAGTGGTTTCAAGAACATTGCAGCCCGAGCCGTCGGTGGAGAGATTATCTCCGGGTGTGTAAGTGAATGTTACTCCTACATTTTTTTCTTCGGGAACAATCTGTGCATGAAAATCAAGAACGTTAAGTCTGTCACCGCAACTTACGTTTAAAAGCTCTGTGCATTTAATAAACGAACCGTCCAAGCCTACCGATTTTCTTAATATTAAAAGTGCGTCGGAGCTTGTTATCTTGTTATCGCCGTCGAAATCGGCATAACTAAGATAATCATTTTCAATTTCATTGAAGCCTACCGATTGCCTTAAGGTTAAAAGTGCATCATAAGAATCCACTTTGCCATCGTGGTTTACATCGCCGAGCTGAATTTCAGCCGGGTCGGGTGTTAACGGTGTTGCGACATTTGTATCTGCATTTGCACTTGCAGAACCCGATAAAACGCATGCAGCAGTGAGTACAACTGCAAAGATTTTCGTAATAACTTTGTGTTTGTTGTTCATTGGTTTTACCTCTTTTTTGTTTAGTATTGTTGTTTGAATTAACCCGATAAAGACATACGTAAATGTCTTGTTAAGTTTTTAATTTTCGACCTTTCTCAAAAAATGTAATTCTTATATTAGTGAGAGGGTGATAAATTAGTTTTAGATTTTGTTCATAGTAATTATACATCTTTTAACAATTTATGTCAATCACAATTGTATTCAAATCAGAGATAAAAAGAGAGTTTTTGTCGGTTAATTTAGAGATATGTAATGTTGGCTCACTCTCTCGAAAATTTAGTAAATTAAAAACGGAAATTTCTTCACTTAGGAACTGTTGGGAAATAAGTTGAACAATTTATACGCAGGATAATTTGTTCTGTGTTAGGCACAACACCGCAGGAATACTGACGTATTTCAAGG
>CACWTQ010000097.1 GCA_902763835.1 uncultured Ruminococcus sp.
GCCAAAAGGAGTGAGAGATTTGAGTGACGAACTGAAAGAGCTTATGGACGAATTTTTGGAAATAAGAACCAAGAAAGCGAAAGAGGAAGGCAAAGCAGAGGGTATAGATGAAACCAAGATTGCAACAGTACGCAAAATGTTGGAGCTTAAAAAATATCCTTTGGAAGAGATTGCTTTAATTACAGGCTTCACCATTGATAAAGTAACTCAGCTTGCGGCTCAGGGTATTCCGGCAAACGCATAAAAATCGACTCATAATATTTTTGTGTTGCCGTTTTGTGAGTTTGTTTGTGAGTTTGAATTTTTCAATATCATACAGTAAACAGCCGAAAGAGTATTGCTTTCTTTCGGCTGTTTTTGTTTATGAATATTGGGAACTGTTAGAAAATAACTTGAACATTTATACTTGTCTAATTTGCCCTGTGTGTCGTTACAACACCTTAAAATACGTCAGTATTCCTGCGGTGTTGTGCCTAACACAGAACAAATTATCCTGCGTCTAAATTGTTCAACTTATTTCCAAACAGTTCCTTAAATATTACACACCATTAAAAATGATTTTGAAAAAATCATTTTTACATCACCAGTACTCCGTTGTCGCTTTCAAGAACAATGTAAATTTGTTCCTCCAGACCTGTTTCGCAGTTCACGTAAACAAGCACTTTCTCATTTCCTGCCGTGCAGTCAAATTCATATGTCAGCACTTCGTTGTTGCCGGCGGTCGGGATAAGTGCCGTTTTGCACGACCGAACATTCAAGTTTTCACTGAGCGACTTTTGAGCAAGCTGCTTTGATATTTTTGGGTTTTTAATATTTCTGTCGGTGTGGTTCATTAGATAGCCTGTGGCACAATAACTTACAATCTCGCCTGTTTGCATATTAACTCCGACTTTGATTAAGTCGCTGTAACAAATAACATCGTCTTCCGTGTAGGCAAAATTAATTGTACATATATTATTGTCAATCAGATAATAGCTTTCCGTAAAATTCTCTTTGAAAATTTTGGTCAGAAATTTTTTCGCTTCATCAAGTGCATCGCTGTAGGAAAGCGTTTTCTTCTGAACATCGTTTGTATCTTTGAAAATATCGATATATCCTCCAGACTGCGTAACGGTAATATAAAAATTTCCGCCTGAAAAATTATAAGTCGGAAGATTACCCTCCGTTCTGCCCTCATAGGTTAGCTTGCCCTTGTCAACCTTTGCAAAGTTTGCCGCTATCATCAAAGCCTGCTGTTCGGAAACATCGGATTTCCCTTCAAGAAATTTCGGTTTCTGCTGCGTGATGTGGTCGGAGAAAGGTCCGTCGTAAATCATAGTGGGATAATCGGTAAACCCCTCGTTCATTTCACGGAAACCTCCGTCAAGAGTAAGCTCCTCAGCCTCGCTGCTGATTTTCTCAATGTTTCCTTTCAGCGTGAGTGTTTTTCCGAGATTGACGGAACCGTCGCCGTAAGCTGCCGCCACGTCCTCAACGGCTGTGTCAAGTTCGCAGGCGTACTCATAGAACTTTTTAAGTTTTTCCTTTTCCTCTGTGGAAAGCTCCTCGTCCTTTGCGATTTTCGACAATGCAAAAAAAGCGTAATCTCCAACCTGACCAAGATATTTCTGAACAGCCGTTGACTGCTCCACGCTTACGGGCAGTTGACTGAGAGAACTTTTCGCACCCTCGCTCATAGTCATAAGCTTTGCAAAAATAGGCTGTTGCTGTGCTGCTGTGTTAGAATACAGACTTTTTTCGAGAGTGGTTTTTATATTGGTTGTGTAGTCGGAGAGATTATTCAAGGCAAGCTGATACTTGTATTCGGAAGAGTTTCTGTAACGAGAGGTCAACTTATAGCTGCTGACAGCCGCACCGACTATTAAAAGCCCGACTGCCGCAGAGAATGAAATAATCCTTACCAATGCTCTTTTTGAAAAAGCTCCAATCATAAATTTAAGTACCCCTTTCGGAATTTTTTATTTATGTATATTATTGGCAAGTTTGAAAGGATTATACATTTGTGCTGATTCTTTTATAAACGGAAGAGAGTGAATGTATAAATCACGCATTAAAAGTATAGTACACAACCAATCCACAGAATACCGCAGCGGCGGCAAAGAGAAGAATACCGAAACCCCTTACCATTTTAGTAGTTTTCTTAATTTTGTACTTCTGATAAAAATTCTCCGGTGCATACGGCATTATAAGCACGGAAATTCCCATAATCACAAGAGAAATCGCCACAATAATATTTCCTATAATCGGGGTAAATACCGCAGCAAGAAGTCCTGCCATAATTGCTATAATTGTAATGACATTAATAATTCCGAATATCTTTTCTCTGTTTCGTCTTTGTTCGTAAAATTTCAAAGCCTTTTCCTCGCAGTCGCTGTCTTTGCAGTACTGCAAATGGTAGCTTTCAAGCTCCTTATTACAATATTCGCATTTTTTCAATTTTCGTCATCTCCTTTTTAAACACGTGTAGATAGTTTGTTTTATCAATAACTTTTATTACCCGACCGATAGTTAGGAACTGTTGGGAAATAAGTTGAACAATTTAGACGCAGGATAATTTGTTCTGTGTTAGGCACAACACCGCAGGAATACTGAGTATAAATGTTCAAGTTATTTTCTGACAGTTCCTTAGGTACAACACACAGGGCAAATTAGACAAGTATAAATATTCAAGTTATTTTCTGACAGTTCCTTAATATAATCCGGGAGTTTTTGACCGACTTTATGAAGTACAATAATAATTATACTCGGTGTCTAAAACATTGGGCAATTATATTTTTTCTTATATTTGAAATCGAACTGCCAAGCCTTTATAAAAATTGATATTGCTAAATACTTTCTCAATGTTTTCATTTTCGAGTATATACCAAATACTTTCGGTCAGATAGGTGAAGCTATTATTTTAAAAGACTATCTTCACGTGCGAAAAAAAACGTGTTAAAACTCCCCGACAGGAATTTTTTAAAACTCTGTCGGGGAAAATCAAATGTTAATTATTATAGCTTCGCTTACAGATTATACTGTTTCCCATGCACTCCATACACTGTAACGTGCAGAATATGTGGATAGTGTTTCCTCATATACGCTCTGCTCAACAGGTGTACCGTTTACAAAGTACTTTGTTGTTTCCTCTGAAACCTCGGAAGTAACTGTAGATGTTACTCTGCTTGAAGGTTCATCGTTGTTGTTAGCCGTGCTTGAAGAAGCTACACTGCTTGTGTCGTCGTCGTTGTTATCATCGTCATCATCGAATTCTGAAAGATTTTTGAAAGTAAGTCTTCCAAACGAATTATTAAGATAACTGTAATCATAATCGTTATCATCATAATAATTGTTGTCGTCTTCATCTTCGCTTGATGTTGTATCGTTGATATCATCGTCGCTGTCGGTATCCTCATCGTCATACCATACAGAACTTGTATCGTCATCTTCCGATGAGGAGTTTTCTTCATCATAGGAGGAGGTTGTATCCTCGTCTTCAACAACTACCTCGGAGCTAACTGTCTTTGTAGTGATATCCGTAGTAGTTTTGAAGTTTACAAGTTCGCTGAGGTTTCCACCGCTTTCAACACTGAAAATCTTCTGCTCGGAAGTCTTGGTTCTGGAGTCTTCCTTAGCAACTACTGCTCTGTACTCCATACAAACTTTGCCTGTTGTGTAGTGAACAAGAATTGTGTTTTTGTAAGAGCTGTTACCGTCAACGTATTCATAGAGATCTGACAAGTTGTTATAAGTCTTGTAAACGACACACTTTTCATTCTCAACTTTAACCATCTCGACAGCCTGAACATTATCGCTATAGTCAAATCTGAGGAGAAGCTCGCTCACACCGTCGTTGTCAACGTCAACAATAGCCTTGCCTGTGAGAGTTTTTGTTGGGAATACGCTGTCGTTGGTCTGCTCTACCTTGTTAATCTTAGCAAGGTAATCATCAAGAAGATCCGTGTCGTCCTTAACTCTGACCTTAATCTTAGCCATAGCGTCGGAGTTGAGCGGTGATGTTACGATAACATAGGTTGTACCCGGCTTAACAGCCTTGATATTACCCTGTGCGTCAACCGTTGCTATTGTCGAATCCTCGGATTCATAAGTGTAGGTCGGAGCATCGTAGCCGCTTGAAAGGATTGTAACCTTAGCCTGCTCGCTCTCGTCTTCCTTAATCTCAACGTAGGAAGTATTCCAGCTTGCACCCTCTGTTTCAATCTTTTCGTAGCAGGTTGTGTAAAGCTCTGTACCCTCTGCAACCTCTGTGAGAATTCTTTCATCCGAATTCTCGTCAGTATTCTTCTCTGTGTCTGTTTCTGTTTCGCTGTCGGTATCTTCCTTTTCAATTGGATTTCCGAACTCGTCATACTCCTGCTCGTCTTCGGTTGTTTCCTCTTCAATCTCGTTCGGGTCTGCAAGACGGAAAATTCTTACATTTGAGCTGTCATGTTCATCTTTATAGAGAAGTGCAAGCTCAAGGTTACCGTCATTGTCAAGATCCTTAATGATGTTGCCCGTGAGAGTATCCTTAACAACTGTAGTTTTCTTGGTATCCGAATCGGAATCGCTGTCAGTGTCGGAGCTTTCAATCGGGTTACCGAACTCGTCGTACTGCTGTTCTTCCTGTTCGTTCTCTTCATCTGTGTCTGAGTCGGAATCAATATCCGTAGAGCCGTCAATGATTGCATTAACAAACTTGTTGTAGATATTGATAGCGTCCTGATCATCGTCAATAACATTAACGATAAGTGAAGCTGTGATTGTTTCGTTACTCTTAAGGGTAGCCGTAACTGTTGTGCTGCCCGAAGCAACGCCTGTGAGTTTACCTGTTTCGTCAACCTTAGCGATTGTCGGGTCGTTCGACTTAAGCTTCAATACCTTGTCCTTAGCGGATTCAGGTTCAACGATAATTTCAAGCGGAACTGTTTCACCGACTCTAAGGCTTACGGAAGGTTCTTTGAACTGAATACCCGTTACCGAGCCGTCGGAAACCTGAGAAGTTGGATCATTTTTCTTGGGTTCATCTCCGCCTCTGTTGAGGAAGAATATTCCGGCACCGAGAATGGCAAGCACGAGAATGGCAATTATAATTCCTATAATAACCTTAGCCTTGGTTGAGAAAGTGCCTTCATCTTCATCTTCATCGTCATCTTCATCGTCTTCATCGTCTTCATCGTCTTCGTCATCGTCGTCATCATTGTCGTCATCATCGTCGAAGTCTTCTTCGTCATTGAAATCCTCTTCGTCATCGTCGTCAACATCAACGTTTTCGATGTACTCCTCATTTTCGTCGTCTGTTTCAAAGATTCCGTCGTACTCGTCGTCATCGTTTTCTTCGTCTTCTTCGTACTCTTCTTCGTACTCTTCTTCTTCGCTGTCAACCTCGAACTCTGCCGAATCGTCATCGTATTCATCATCATCGTCAGGTTCAAAAATTACGTCTTCCTCTTCGTACTCTTCGTCTGAAACCTCTTGCTCGGCTCTTTTGTTTTTAAGATCCTTTTCACGCTTTACTTTAGCTGCCGCAAACGCATTTGAGAATTCCTTAGCTGATTTCATCTTTGGGGAGATATTCTCGTCGTCATCATCTGCATCTGCAACCGAGTCGATTTCATCGAAAAGGTTTTCGGAGGATTCTTCGTCCTGAGCTTTAGTCTTTTTTTTGTTTCTGTTCCTATTACGGTTTCTTTTAGACTTGCCGGACTTATTCGGATTTTGTGCTTTCGCAGCCTTCTTAGCTTCAGAGATTACGTCTTCGATCTCGTCTTCTGTTGAAGGAGCTTCGTTGTGATCACTCATATACATCCTCTTTTCCGTTCTTTAATTCAATATTAAATAATAATACCGTATATATTATTATATAAAAATGTGGGAAATCGGTCAATAGGGCAATAGCAAAAAAATCAAAAAAATGTCGCAATTGTTTTAAGATTACTGCACAAAAACAATTTTGCAAAAAAATTTATTAAAAAATTTGTCGCAAAAAGTTAAAAAGCACCGAATTTTTTCGGGGGCAGTGAGGTTTTAAAGGCGATATTTTTTCAGATAAAAAAACCGAGAACAATTCCCCCAAAAAACTGTTCCCGACTAACATTATAGGCAATAACCGCAAAAAAATACATTTCGCAGGCTAAAGCATAAACGCTAAATTTCCCGACCGTTTTCTTACTAACAACATTATACAACATTACTCGACACAATTCAAGATTTATTGAAAATTTAATTACAAAAAATTTTTAGTTTTTTTTGTTCATTTTACCAAGCGGACAGCGTCCTCAAGAAACAGGCTGAATATTTGTTTGGTTTGATATAAGAGCCTGTTTAAAATCTTAGCGACACACGTCTTTTTGGAAAATTTTCCTGCTAACTGCGTCAAAAGAACAAGACATAAGACAGTATGCCTGCGTCCTTTTTCCTTATGCTCAAAAATCCGCATATCTCAGATTTTAAACAGGCTCTAAGCTGTGGATAGTGATTTTAAAATTCCTGTAATAACTTTACTTCCAATCAACATATAATAAAACAAACAAATTGGAGGGACGTTCTATGAAAGTTTTTATTTTAACAAGAAAACGTATGGCAATTATCGGAGCGGCATTGGCTGTTGTTCTCTGTTTGGGGATTTTCCGGATTTCGGACAGCGATATCGCTGTCGCCGCAAACGCTTCGCAAAGGAGCATTCCTATTTACTGTGTCGATACCGATGAAAAGAAAGTAAGCATTAGCTTCGATGCCGCTTGGGGCAACGAACAAACTCAGACTTTGCTTGATATTCTTGATAAGTATAACGTTAAATCGACTTTTTTTCTTGTCGGCGATTGGGTCAGGAATTATCCCGAGGACGTTAAAAATATCGCAAAGGCAGGTCACGATATCGGCAACCACTCAAATACCCACCCTTATATGACGCAGCTTGATGTCGGCGGCATTACAAGCGAAATAGAAACCTGCAACAATGAGGTCGAAGAACTCACAGGCAAGAAGCCGACATTGTTCAGACCGCCCTACGGCGACTATGACAATAATGTTGTTGATACCGTAAAGGGTATGGGAATGTACTGCGTTCAGTGGGACGTTGACTCTCTCGACTGGAAAAATCTTTCCCCCGAAGAGATGTTAAGCCGTATCAAGAATAACATAAAAAGCGGTTCTATAGTACTTATGCACAACGGTGCGGAAAACACCCCAAAGGCTTTGCCTATGATTATAGAGTGTATACAAGAACTGGGTTATGAAATTGTGCCTATTTCCGAGCTTATTCCCAAAGGCGATTACACCACCGACCATACGGGTATGATGATTCCGAGCAGTAAATCAAGCAGTTCGGGCAAAGCTTCGGCAGCCGATTCCGACAGCGAAAAGGTTAAACAGACAGCCGCAGAGGTTGAAACGGCGGCTTCAAGAATTCCTTCAGATACGGACACACTTAGAGATACTTCAAGTGTTTCTTCAAGACAGACAGTAACTTCAAGTACATCGTCAATGAATGCTTATACAACATCTTCACAAATGTCAAGCTCTTCCGTGAACTCGTACACACCGTCAAATACTACCTCAACAAATCAAGGTGTTAAGGGTCAGTTTGACAGCTTGATAAACGGAAATAAAAAGAAGTAGGGGTTAGTATTTGTTAGCATAATGTTGAAAGTAAAATCATTATAAATTTGAATAAAAGAACGCTCTGTATCGAGCGTTCTTTTTTGGTTGAAATCTGATTAAAAAAATCACAGGCTTTGCCGCTGCATTTGTGCGTTATCTGCTGTATATTACTGCACCGTTTACTTCAATCGAGTTAATATCATTCGGATTAATTGCTATCGGATGTAAACGTGTGCCGTCACCTGTGTCGTCGGTGTAGAACTGGTATATAGCATTATATTTTCCGTAATCTTTAATTGAGTCGGATATTGCACTGTATGTGTCGCCAATATCTCCCTGATAGTGTGCGGAAATTGTTTCACCGTTTGTGAGTTTTACTGTTAAAGTTCCCGGAATTTCACTTTCTGCATTGGTGTCGTCCAGAAGGTAGGGGAGAAAATATCCTGCTTCATCCTGAAATTCATCAAGAGCATTGTCGTATGTCATAGCAACCGGCTCGGATACGGTAATATCGAGTATCATATTGTAAGGTGTTGCAGTTATCTTGCCCTCTGCACCATTCTTCCAAGGCTCATAACTCTGTGAAAGATTGGTAAGCTTATAAACATTTGACGAATTTTTGTAGTTCATTTTAACGGAAAGTGAGAAGCTTATGTCAAGCGGTGTTTCCTTTGCAAGAACAATGTCGTTGGTTTCGGGGTTTATCTTTACTCTCACACCGTCTTTTTCGCCTGTGCCGTATTCTTTCACGATTGAAACAATGTTGTTGCTGAAATCGGTATTAGTTACGAAACCGTATGAGTTTATGTTGTCGGAGGTGTGTTCGGAGTAGTCATAAAGTATCTTTGTGACAGTGTATGCGGAAAGTGAATCTACCGAGGCGGTCATTGTTTCACCCTTAATATTTCCGATATAAGTGCTGGAGGAAATATAAGCACTGATAGTGGAGCAGTCGTCAAAGTAGAAGTTTAATGTGCTGTGAACATCGGTGCGGTCTGAACCGTCCATATCAAGCGGGTATTTGTCTGCAAACCACTTGGGGCAGGTATAGCTGACATTATCGTATATGTTTCCGAAAAGATAGTGAAGACTTTCTTCCGATGTATCGGGAGAAGATGATGATATCCATGTGTCGGAAATGTTGTCAACATAGTTTTCGCCGTTGGTGCGTGTGAGTTTCATTGAAGCGGCTGCTATGTACTGATCTCCTGCTATACCTAAGAAATCAACAATTGTGCTGTCACTCTCGATGTTGATATCCGAACCGCTGTAAATGCCGTCCGATGATTCGCCGAAGAAAAGCGAGCCGAACACCTGATGAAAACCGCCCATTGCACTTGCGGTAACGATAGAACCTGCGATAACTGCTGCAATAAGAGCTGTTAAACGAAATGCTGTTCTGCTTTTTTTCTTCATTGGAATTACCTTGCTGTTGTCATTCATATTGATAGCCTCCTTAACAAGCTGAGTTACTCTCTGTGTGCTCACTCCCGTATCAACTATTACTGTGTTATCTGCTACTGTTGTTTCCGTATCGAGCAAGTCAAAAATATTATTTGTTTTCATTAGTGATAACCCCCTTTCTTCAAGCATCGTGCGAAGCTTAGCTTTCGCACGGCGAAGTTTTGTCTTTACTGTATCTGCATTCATATTCATAATCTCGGAGATAGTTTTAGAAGTTTGGTAGTAATAGTAGTAGCGTAAAACTATCTCGCTGTCCGGCTCACCCAGTTTTTCAACACAGCTGTGCAGTTCACGGCTCAGTTCGCTGTTGTCTATATTATCGGCAAGCGAATATTCGTCTGCAAGCTCCACGTCCTCGATATCGGTTATGTTGGTATTTTGAGATGAGCGGAGTTTATCTTTTGTTCTGCTTTTTGAAATGGCTGCGAGATACCCCTTAAACGTTTCCGCTTTGACCTTATCGGTGTTTTTCCAGAGGGTTATAAACACATCGGCACATATTTCTTCTATGTCCTCGGTATTCATACCGCTGCGTGAAACATTGTAGATTATGGTTGAAACATAGGGTGTATAAATCTGAATTATTTGTTCCAACGCAGCTTCATCATGCTGTTTTAGTTTGTATATGATTGATGCAACATTCATATGTACTCCTCATTTCCTTGGTGGAATTTTTGATTTCACTTATAAGAACGATAAAAAGTTTTAAAAAGGTTCATTTTTTTAAATTTTTTGCAAAGAAAATTTTGAGAAGCCTGTAAAGTGAAATTTCAGCTTTCACTAATAAGAACGATAAAAAGCTTTGAAAAGGTTCAATTTTTCTCAAAATAAAAAAGAATTTTTCAAAACTTCACAAAACAACTTATAATGAACCCATAAATCAAGACAAAGAATTGAAAAAAACAAGTGACAATGATATAATCATAATAAAGCAAAAGAAAGAAAAACGGAGGTCAAATTT
>CACWTQ010000098.1 GCA_902763835.1 uncultured Ruminococcus sp.
ACACCTTGAAATACGTCAGTATTCCTGCGGTGTTGTGCCTAACACAGAACAAATTATCCTGCGTATAAATTGTTCAACTTATTTCCCAACAGTTCCTTAATGACATTAACAATATCAATTTAATAAATCTATAAAAAACAACCTACCAATGTAAAACTAATCATTACATCGGTAGGTTTATTTATTTTGTAAAAATATTTAAAAATCAAATCTCATCATATGACTTCATAACAGCACCCTTAGACGCAGAACTTACAAGCTTAGAATATCTGCCGAGCCAGCCGTGTGTAATATTCGGCTTCGGTGCGACATAATTCTCTCTTCTCTTTGCAAGCTCCTCATCGGAAACCTCAAGAGTAATCTTCGCATTTGGGATATCAATACTGATAATATCTCCCTCTTCAACAAGTCCGATAACTCCGCCCTCTGCTGCTTCGGGGCATACATGACCGATAGATGCTCCACGGCTTGCACCCGAGAAACGTCCGTCTGTGATAAGAGCAACTGTCTTGTCAAGCTTCATACCTGCAAGGGCACTTGTCGGGTTGAGCATTTCTCTCATACCCGGACCGCCTTTAGGACCTTCGTAACGGATAACAACAACATCACCGTCAACAATCTTAGACGCATAAATTGCGGCAATAGCTTCGTCCTCGCTGTTAAAAACTCTTGCAGGACCTTTATGCTGTAACATTTCGGGAGCAACGGCACTTCTCTTTACAACACAGCCGTTTTCTGCAATGTTGCCCCAGAGAATCTGAATACCGCCCGTTTCACTATATGGATTGTCAATTGTTCTGATTGCGTTAGTATCCTTAACGTACGCACCCTCGATATTCTCGCCGACTGTTTTACCCGTTGCGGTGATAAGCGAAAGGTCGAGCAGACCACGCTTTGCAAGTTCCGCCTGAACTGCCGGAACACCGCCTGCATTATTTAAATCCTGCATATGTGTCGGACCTGCCGGAGCAAGGTGACAAAGATTAGGAACTTTCGCACTCATTTCATTGAAGAGGTTCAAATCAAGCGGTACGCCTGCTTCATTAGCAATAGCAAGCAAATGAAGAACACTGTTTGACGAACATCCGAGAGCCATATCACAGGCAAGGGCATTTCGGATAGACTTCTCGTTAATGATATCACGAGCCTTGATATCGTTGTTTACAAGGTTCATAATTGCCATACCTGCATGCTTTGCAAGTGCAATTCTGCCCGAAGCAACAGCCGGAATTGTACCGTTGCCGGGGAGTGCGATACCGAGAGATTCGCAAAGACAGTTCATACTGTTAGCCGTGTACATACCGGCACAAGAACCACAACTCGGACATGCACCGTGTTCACACTCGGAGAGCTGACATTCATTGATAAGACCTGCTTTGTAAGAACCTACAGCTTCAAACATCTTTGAAAGGGAAATCTCCTCACCCTCAAAATTACCTGCAAGCATAGGACCGCCGCTGCATACAACGGCAGGAATATTCATTCTTACAGCAGCCATAACCATACCGGGAACTATCTTATCGCAGTTCGGCACGAGAACAAGACCGTCAAACTGATGAGCTGTTGCCATAGTTTCGACGGAATCGGCGATAAGCTCACGGGACGCAAGCGAATATTTCATACCGATATGACCCATTGCGATACCGTCACAGACACCGATTGACGGCACCATAATAGGTGTACCGCCTGCAAGGCGAACGCCTGCCTTTACGGCTTCGGTGATTTTATCAAGGTGAATATGACCCGGAACTACCTCGCTGTGAGCCGACACAACACCGATAAGCGGACGGTCAAGCTCTTCTTTTGTATATCCCATTGCATAGAAAAGACTTCTGTTAGGTGCACGCTCCGCACCCTTTGTTACATTATCACTTCTCATAATAACCTCCGTTTTTTTATCACGTGAAGATAGTTGTTTTTTTAATAACTTTTTTTATCACGTGAAGATAGTTGTTTTTTTAATAACTTTTTTTACCCGACCGATAGTTAATCTTATGCGGAAGTTTTAGACATACTTTTTCGTAAACTTTACAATCATACCAACAACCTTTACTAAAACTCACAGTAAGGAACTGTTGAGAAATAAGTTGAACAATTTAGACGCAGGATAATTTGTTCTGTGTTAGGCACAACACCGCAGGAATACTGACGTATTTCAAGGTGTTGTAACGACACACAGTTATTTTCTGACAGTTCCTAAAGGAGTTTATCAAGAAAACTGTGTAAATTCATCTATAGTTCCGCAACCAAATTCTACTTACATTTCTCGGAATGCCCATAAACTATCGGTCGGGTTCATAAATTCAAGTCAACACTGACTATCTTCACGTATTAAAAATTCACTTCGTCATTTTAACTTCGCCACGCTGGAGAGCTGTTGCACCCGAACGGCACATTTCCAGAATCGTGTACGGCTTAAGACTGTCAAGGTAAGAATCAAGCTTTGCAGGCTTGCCTGTAATCTCAAATACCATACTGCCTACCGAAATATCTATAATCTTTGCTTTGTAGATAGACGCAATCTCCAGAAGACTGCTTCTGTTACTCTCGTCAACAGCAATCTTTACAAGCAAAAGCTCACGGATAAGGCTGTCTGTCGGGTCAATCTCAAAGATACCCTCATACTCATGAAGCTTCTTTGTCTGATTGATAATCTGCTTGATTTCCTCTTCGCCGCCTGTTGTCGTGATAGTAATTCTTGAAAGTGTTTCGTCATCGGTAGCCGAAACGGTAAGGCTGTCTATATTAAAACCTCTCTGGCAGAACAAGGAGGAAAGTCTTGTGAGAACACCCTCGTGGTTATCTACAAGAATACTTAAATATGTTTTTTTCATAATACTCGATACCTCCTATTAATTGTAAATGATATCATCAACAGTTCCGCCGCCCGGAATCATCGGAAGAACTCTCTCTTCTCTGTCAACAATACACTCAATCCATACAGGGGTATCGAGTTTAACTGCCTCTTCAAGAGCAGCTCTGAACTCTTCCGCTGTACGGCAGGAGTAACCCTTTGCACCGAATCCCTCTGCAACCTTAACATAGTCGGTCTTTCTGTCGGGTTCGCTTGAAGCGTATCTCTTTCCGTAGAAAGTGGTCTGCCACTGTCTAACCATACCGAGAGCCTCGTTGTTAAGACAGATAGAAATAATCGGAAGCTTATAAGTAACAGCCGTGCAAGCCTCGTTCATATTCATATGGAAAGAGCCGTCGCCTGTGATATGGAATACATGACTTCTGCCTGTACCAATCTGAGCACCGATAGCCGCACCGTAACCGTAACCCATTGTACCCAAGCCGCCGCTTGTGAGGAAGTTCTCAGCCTTAACATGGTGGAGATACTGAGCCGCCCACATCTGGTGCTGACCAACATCTGTTACGAAAAGACCGTCCTCGCCTGCAACCTCGCTGAGGATATCCATAATCTCTTTCGGGTGAATTGTGTTGCCGCCAACGGAATACGGAATATCTCTTCTGAAAGTATTGATTTCGGCAAACCAATCGTCATGCTTCTTCTCTTCGAGGAGATTTTCAAGCTCACCGAGAACAGTTTCTGCATTACCAATTATATGGTAGTCTGTCTTAACGTTCTTATCTATTTCACTCTGGTCGATATCAATGTGAATCAAAGTTGCCTTCTTAGCAAACTTATTGGGAGCAAGTGCAACTCTGTCGGAGAAACGGCTTGCAACCGTAATAACAACGTCTGCATCATCAACAGCCTTATTGGCAACTACAGAACCGTGCATACCGAGGAAGCCGAGGTTTTCGGGCATATCGTAACGGAGAACACCTGCCGCCATAATTGTATGTGTAGCCGGAATATTTGCCTTTTCGATAATCTTCTTCAAAAGCTCGCCTGCGTTTGAATTTTTAACACCGCCGCCAAAGAAGATAACAGGCTTCTTTGCGTTGTTGATAACCTTAGCTATTTCGGCAAGGTTATCGCCGTCAATGTAAGACCTCTTATCGGCAACCTGTTTTGGCTGCGGCTCGTACTCTGTAACAGCCGCTGTAATATCCTTGGGGATATCTACAAGAACAGGGCCGGGTCTGCCGCTGATTGCGATTTTGAAAGCACTGCGGAGAATTGGAGCAAGGTCTTCGATTTTTCTTACAACAAAGTTATGCTTTGTAATAGGCATTGTGATACCGGCAATGTAAACCTCTTGGAAGCTGTCACGACCGATAAGCGAATTCGGAACGTTACCTGTGATAGCAACCATAGGCACACTGTCCATATAAGCTGTAGCGATACCCGTAACAAGGTTAGTCGCACCGGGGCCGCTTGTAGCGATAACAACACCTGTCTTGCCTGTTGCACGAGCGTAACCGTCGGCTGCGTGAGAAGCCCCCTGCTCGTGAGCTGTCATATAATGTGTGATTTTATCCTGATATTCATAAAGAGCATCGTAAATATTAAGAACCGCACCGCCCGGATAACCGAACACTGTGTCTACTTCGTTCTCAATAAGTACGTTAGCCAATATCTGTGAACCATTTAACTTCATACTCTATCCTTAATTTTCTCAATTTTACAATTAAGAAAAAATATCCTTTCCATAAAAATTTTTAAAATCCAATTCGGCTTGACCCGACAAAATATCCGTATATAATCATATAACAAATTGCCGAAAAAATCAAGCTTCTGCGATTGCCTCAACTTCTACCAATACATTTTTGGGGAGTGTCTTGACGGCAACGCACGAACGAGCAGGCTTTGAAGTGAAGTATTTGCCGTAAACCTCGTTAAACTTTGCGAAGTCATTCATATCCGCCAAGAAACAAACAGTTTTAATTACCTTGTCAATGGAGCTGCCTGCTTCTTCAAGAACGGCTGTGAGGTTTTTGCAAACCTGTTCTGTCTGCTCTTCAATAGTTGCTGCTTCAACGTTACCGCTTGCGGGGTTGATAGCAATTTGACCGGAGGTAAAGACGAGTGTGCCTGTCTTTACAGCCTGAGAATAAGGACCGATAGCATCGGGAGCATTTTTTGTGTAAACAATCTCTGCCATAAATTTTTCTTCCTTTTCATCGAATTTTAGTTTATATATATTATATTATATCATTTTCGTTAAAATTGCAAGAGGGATTGTAAATTTTAATTGTTGCTAAGCCGTTTTCAGAAAAAATCACCGTTCAAAAAGCACTCGCCAAGCAGCTTCGTTCAAACTGACACTACTCATAATTTCGCACCACCACTTCGTCTACGTCGCCCCGACGGCTGCCTACAGAATTAATTGCTCTTTTCGCCTGCACTGTAGTTATGTTATATGCCGCATACTGCTCCCGAATAAAATCGGTCGCCGAATTGGACAGCATAAACTTCACTCCCTTACTGTTGAGTTGGTCGCAGCATTCACGAAGTTTTATCTGATCATCTCTTGTAAATCCTCCTCTTGAATAGCCTGTAAAGTTTGCTGTATCAGATATGGGATCATAAGGCGGATCAAGATATACAAAAGTTCCTTTTCGTACTTTCTTTAAAACCTCTGAATAGTCTGTAGCACTGAAATGTATTTCGGCAGAGTTAAAATAAGCACTTACTGCCCGTAATACAGGAGCATTAACAATATTAGGTTTTTTGTAATGACCAAAAGGAGAATTAAATTCTCCCGCATTGTTCACCCGGTAAAGTCCGTTGTAACACGTTTTGTTCAGATAAATTATTCTTGCGGCTCTCATTACATCGGATAGTTGGGAATAAAACTCCTTGTTTCTGTCCCAATCTCTAACCTCATAAAATTTATCAGAAGTGTTTTCAAAGCTTTCCAACGCAGCAATAAGCTCATTAACATTATCTCTTATAACAGTGTAAACCAATATCAAATTACTGTTGATATCGTTTACAAATGCCTTTTTGGGCTGTAGGTCAAAAAGCAAAGCACCGCCGCCTATGAAAGGCTCACAATAGCTGTTAATACGAGCAGGCAATAAGGGTTTGAAAGTATCCAGTAATTGTCGTTTTCCGCCTACCCATTTTACAACCGGGGTTACAAGATTATTTTTTTTCATTATCTTTTGTCACTCCTGCCGAATATACAAGCAAAGATATCTAAATTTAGTACTTAAAAACTCAGATATTGAAAACTTCTTTTAAATATACATACCAGCCACCCCATAATATATATATACTAAGTACAGCAAGTGCAATGTACAATATTATAGGAATAAGCAAATAAAGTTTTCCTTTTTTCTTCGTTTTGTTGAAAACGTAAATGTTTGAAGGCAAGGATAAAACAAGCCAAATTACCAGTTCAATGCAGCCAATCATAACAGATATATCTTTTTCCGGACCCAAATCATAACTATACCCCTTTGCATATCCTGTTATATCAACAAAAATCAACCCAAAGCAAAGTGGAAATGAAAACGCAATAAAGCTTGTCCAAAAAAATTCAAACCATATATGATTTTTTCTTTCATATCTTTTTCCTTCTTTTGACATGTGAAGCCAGTCTTTGTTTGACGGAAATTCACGCACCAAAACAATAATTTGTTATTGGATTATAGCAGTTTAAAACCGTTCTCTGTAAGTCCGTTCTTAACCTCTTGAATATGAGCCTTGTTCTTAGTTTCAAGCTCCATGCTGATAATACAGCTGTTTACGTCCGTACCCTTGCCTGCGTGTTCGTAATTAACCGAAACAACGTTAGCACCGTAATTTGCGATAGTTGCCGACAAATCTCTGAGCTGACCCGGTTTGTCGGTAAGTTCGATTGCAAGCTTGCAAAGTCTGCCTGATTTCAACAAACCTCTGTCGATAACTCTTGAAAGAATGGTAACGTCAATGTTACCGCCCGACACGATACATACGGTATTCTTACCCTTAACAGGCACTTTGTCAAACATAACAGCCGCCACCGAAACAGCACCCGCACCCTCTGCGACAAGCTTCTGTTTCTCCATAAGAGTGAGAATTGCGGTAGCCGTTTCATCATCTGTAACAGTTACGATATCGTCAACATACTTGCTGCAAATTTCAAAGGTAGTATTTCCCGGCTGTTTAACGGCGATACCGTCTGCGATAGTCTTTACACTGTCGAGTGTGAGAATTTCACCCTCACCGACCGACTTAACCATTGACGGAGCACCTGCCGCCTGAACACCGTAAACCTTGACCTCGGGTCTTAAAGCCTTAACCGCATACGCAACACCCGAAATAAGTCCGCCGCCGCCAATAGGAACAACGATAGCTTCAACATCAGGGTTCTCTTCGAGAATTTCGAGTGCGATAGTTCCCTGACCTGCAATTACAGCGTCATCGTCAAAGGGGTGAATAAAGGTCATACCCATTTCGTCTTTGAGCTTCAAAGCATAATTGTAGGCATCGTCATACACACCGTTTACAAGCTCAATCTCAGCACCGTACGCACGGGTAGCCTCAACCTTGGATATCGGAGCACCGTCCGGCAAACAGATTATAGATTTAATACCGTTTCTTGCCGCCGCAAGTGCAACACCCTGAGCGTGATTTCCTGCAGAACAGGCTATAACACCCTTGGATTTTTCCTCATCTGTCAAACGAGAAATTTTGTATGCAGCACCACGAACCTTAAACGAACCTGTCACCTGTAAATTTTCGGGTTTTATGTATAGGTCAACCTCGGGGTTGATTTTCGGAGCGTGAATAAGCTCTGTATTTCTGATAATATTTTTTAAAGCGAAAGCCGCTTGGTAAACATTTTCAAGCTGCAACATTTTTATAGTTCCTTTCTTTTTTTAATACGTGAAGCGGCTTTTTTTATAAGCCGCACTTCACGTACCCGACCAAAAATTAAATTTAAAAAGTATTTTATTGTATAGTGACCATATAAAATATTTATAAATTCACTATACAACATCATTTACTTAAATTTTACTGCAAACCAAATCGCCCATTTCACTGCAAGTAACCTTTTTAACATTCTCGTCCTTGCCTGCAATATCAACTGTTCTGTAACCGTCGTTGAGAACTTCGTCCACTGCCTTTTCGATTGCGTCCGCTTCCTCAATCATATCAAATGAATAGCGTAACATCATAGCAGCAGACAAAATAGTACCGAGCGGATTTGCAATATTTTGACCTGCAATGTCGGGAGCTGAACCGTGGATAGGCTCATACATACCGAGAGTAGTCGAAGAAAGACTTGCCGACGGCATCATACCGATTGAACCTGTAAGCATACTTGCTTCATCAGAAAGAATGTCACCGAACATATTTTCCGTAACGATAACATCAAACTGACCCGGATTTCTGACAAGCTGCATAGCCGTGTTATCAACAAGAATGTCGCTGTATTCAACATCGCTGTACTCCTCGGAAAGCTTGTGCATAACCTTTCTCCAAAGCTTTGACGAATCGAGAACATTCGCCTTGTCAACGGAATGAACTTTCTTTCCACGCTTGCGAGCCGTTTCAAAAGCAACTCTTCCGATACGTTCAATCTCGTGTTCACTGTAAAGCATAAGGTCGGTAGCGACAGTTTCGCCATTCTCCTCAAACGTCTTATGCTCACCGAAATAAATTCCGCCTGTAAGCTCACGTACAATCATAAGGTCAAGACCGTCCTTAATGCCTGTTTCCTTAAGCGGAGATGCGTCCTTAAGCTGACTGAACATCTTTGTCGGACGGAGATTTGCGAAAAGTCCGAGTTCGCTTCTTACTTTCAAAAGTGCCTTTTCGGGACGTTTAGCAGGGTCGATAGTATCCCATTTCGGACCGCCTACCGCACCGAGAAGAACGCTGTCGCAGTTCTTGCATCTTTCTAAACCCTCGTCTGTAATAGGAACACCGAACTTATCAATTGACGAACCGCCGATATCAACGAAATCCTTTTCAAATGTGTGACCGTATTTCTCTCCGATTTTATCGAGAACTTTCAAAGCCTCCTCAACGATTTCCGGACCTATTCCGTCACCTTTTAATACTGTAATTTTCTTGTTCATACTTTCCCCTCTGTTTACAAAAATTTATCTGTTCTTAATTGAATTGAGAAGTCCGTTAGCCTTTATGATATCCTTGATGAAATCCGGGAAAGGCTGTGCCTGATACTGCTCGGACTTAGTTTCATTATAAATAATTCCGCTGTCAAAGTCAATCTTTACAATGTCGCCGTCATCGATTTTCTCGCTTGCTTCGGGACACTCCAAAATGGCAAGACCGATGTTGATTGAATTTCTGTAAAAAATTCTTGCAAAGCTTTTTGCGATAACGCAGTCAATGCCCGAAGCTTTAATGGCAATCGGAGCGTGCTCTCTCGAAGAACCGCAGCCGAAATTCGCACCGCCTACCATAATATCGCCCTTGGAAACCTTGTTTACAAACTCCGTGTCGATATCCTCCATACAGTGCTTTGCGAGTTCGCTGTGATCGGCTGTATTTAAATATCTTGCCGGGATAATAACATCTGTATCAATATTATTTCCGTACTTATGTACTTTACCTTGTGCGTTCATTTTATTTATTCTCCTTTTTAACACGTGAAGATAGTTAGGAACTGTTGGGAAATAAGTTGAACAATTTATACGCAGGATAATTTGTTCTGTGTTAGGCACAACACCGCAGGAATACTGACGTATTTCAAGGTGGCAAATTAGACAAGTATAAATGTTCAAGTTATTTTCTGACAGTTCCTTACGGATTAAAATCAATTCGTTTACCCGACCGAAAAATTATCTTATCGGTTAGGAACTGTTTTCACCTTTATTCATAGTCTGTCGTAAGCACTATGCCCCGACAGACTGTTATCTTCACATATTGATATTTCCATTCAATTCTACAAATGCAAGCGTAGCTTGCCGCCGCATTTATTCTTTATTCTTTAATTCTTCTCGGGTCTGTGATAACTCCTGTCAAAGCACTTGCAGCCGCAACAGCCGGGCTTGCAAGGTAAATCTTTGAAGTGATATGACCCATTCTGCCGAGGAAGTTTCTGTTAGTAGTCGCAACGGCAACCTCATTCTCAGCAAGAATACCCATATATCCGCCCAGACAAGGACCGCATGTCGGAGTTGAAACGGCACAGCCTGCGTCCATGAACGTTTCAATATATCCGAGTTTTATAGCCTCCTTGTAAATAGTCGGAGTTGCAGGGATAACAATACATCTTACACCCTTTGCAATCTTCTTGCCCTTGAGAATATCCGCTGCCGCTTTGAGGTCGGAAATTCTTCCGTTTGTGCAAGAACCGATAACAACTTGGTCAATCTTGACATCTGAAAGATCTGCGGCATCTCTTGTGTTCTCGGGGAGGTGAGGACAAGCAACGGTCGGCTCTATAACACCGAGGTCGATGTTGATAACTCTCTCGTACTCGGCATCTTCGTCAGCCTTATAAACAGTATACTCTCTCTTTACTCTTTCGTCAACATATGCAAGAGTCTGTTCGTCAACCTCAAAGATACCGTTCTTAGCACCTGCTTCGATAGCCATATTTGAAATACAAAGACGGTCGTCAATAGAAAGCTCCGCAACACCCTCGCCCGTGAATTCCATTGACTTGTACAAAGCACCGTCAACACCGATTTTGCCGATGATAAACAGTATAACGTCTTTACCCGAAACATACGGCTTAAGCTTGCCCGTGAGGTTAAACTTGATAGCTTCGGGAACTTTGAACCAAGCTTCGCCCGTAGCCATACCTGCTGCCATATCTGTACTTCCGACACCCGTTGAAAACGCACCGATAGCACCGTAAGTGCAAGTATGCGAATCCGCACCGATTACGATATCGCCCGGAGCAACAAGCCCTTTTTCGGGGAGCAAAGCGTGTTCAATACCCATTTCGCCGACATCGTAATAATTGTCGATATCAAACTTACAGGCAAAACATCTGCACTGCTGTGTCTGCTGTGCCGCCTTGATATCCTTATTCGGAACGAAATGATCCATTACCATAGCGATTTTTGATTTATCGAAAACTCCGTCAAATCCGTTCTTCTCGAACTCGTTAATAGCAACCGGAGTTGTGATGTCGTTGCCGAGAACCAAGCTGAGTTTAGTTTTAATCAGCTGACCCGGAACAACGTGGTCAAGTCCTGCACCTGCGGCAAGAATTTTCTGTGTCATTGTCATACCCATTTTTTATTCTCTCCTTTTTTTTAATACGTGAAGTTAGTTATCTTAAATTCTTACTTTTATTACCCGACCAATAGTTGGTATTATCAAATACTTTAAAAAATCCCAATTTGCACATGATACCTAAAAACTATGTGTTTTCAGAAGCTTTTTCATTTTCAAAATATTGATTTGGTATTTTTAATATCCAAAATATACTTTTTCTAATTCTGTAAATGACGTATTTATGCCATTTTTAAGTAGATTAAGTACTGTTTGCAAATCACTCTATTTTTACTATTAGGAACTGTTGGGAAATAAATTAGACAAGTATAAATGTTCAAGTTATTTTCTGACAGTTCCTTAATCAGCAAACATATTTTTCTTATCAAACAACGTCAAAATATCCCATACAGTATTATTATACCATTCTATCTCAACATTCCAAGGAAAATCTTTGAGAACTTCCCGAATATCCGTGCCGTTTGCTTTGGCTTCGGCAATTCTGTTATCTTCTTCTCTCTCTTCTTCAATTTACTTAACAAGATTTTCCGCTATTGCTGTGTATTTTTCAGTAAAATCTTTCGGCACGGCATTATCTCTTTCGTTTTTTGCATATGTTATTTTTCTTTCGATAATATCTTTAAGTGTAATATTCGCACTCATAATAAATCACCCTAATTAAAGCAAAGCTTGATTTTTCATATCAAACAATATTAAAATCTCCGCTAGAGCGTTGTTATACCAAACTCTTTCCCCGCTCGATGGAAACTCTCTCAGCACCTCGTAAATGTCCGTGCCGTTTACTTTGGCTTCAGCAATTTTATTATACTTCTCGTCCTGCTCTTCTTCGATTTGCTTACCTAGAGTTTTCGCTATTGCAATATACTTTTCGGTAAACTCTTCCTCTGACATTATCTCGATATCCTCAAGCATTTCTTCAAAAGCCTTAATCTCTGTATCGTGCATTGCGATAAATTCCTCATATGTGAAATGATAAGGGTCTGTCACCGAAAAATCTATCGGCACGGCATTATCTCTTTCGTTTTTTGCATATGCTATTTTTCTTTCGATAATATCTTTAAGTGTAATATTTGCACTTGACATTTAGTTCTCCTTACTTTTCTTTAATATAAGCCACGGCACTTCATAATGATTAACCGCTTCTTCCCAGATATCGGGATAACGGTTATTTTTCATATCCTCGCAAACTCTGCCGATTTCCTCTATATATCCGATTTCAAGATAGTCTTCGAGGAAAATAACCGCTGCTTTGTATGCAAGCTCGGGAGTGAAATTTTTATCCTCGCTTGCATTCAAAGCTTTTTTAACAGCATTATCCCAATCGATTTCGTAAGCAGAGTCGGCGGTGGAATTATCTGCAAGAATAGACATACCGCCGAGCATTGAAGCAAGCCAATCATATTGATCCTTAAACTTAAAATAAATACTGTCAAGGTATTTGAACATCATACAGTAACCGTCAAAGTAAATCATATTATCATCTGTTTCAAGCGTTTTTTATCGGTATTGCCGACCTTTCTCTTCTGTTAATAGCACTGAACAACGCATCAACCGACGAATAAATAATATCGTTATTAACCCCGACACCCCATTCAACATTACCGTTCTTATCCGCAATGCTGACATAGGTAACAGCCTTTGAATCCATACCTCTTTCCAAAGCGTGTTCCGTATAGGAGAGGTCGCAAATCTCAATATCGAGCTGATGTCTTAAAGCACGGCTTACCGCACTGAGTCTGCCTGAGCCCTCGGCTTCGATAGTCTTTTCCTCATCATAATATCCTACGACCATAGTAACGTGCATACGTTCACCATTATTAATTTTCTTGAAAACAATATCCTTCAAAGTGAGCGGGCCTTTAATATTTACAAACTCCTTGTAGAACTCGTCAAACACTTCGTTCGGGAGCATTTCCTTGTGGTTCACGTCGGAAACATTCTTGATGTAATAGCTGACCTTTTCGCTAAAAGCTTTGGGAAGTGTAAATCCGTAATTGCTTTCGAGAAGATAACCGACACCACCCTTGCCCGACTGGGAGTTAATTCGGATAACGTCCGTTTCGTACTCTCTGCCGACATCTGCGGGGTCAATCGGAAGATACGGAACAGTCCATGTATCGAGGTTCCTTTCCTCGTGCCACTTCTTGCCCTTTGCGATAGCGTCCTGATGTGAACCCGAGAATGCAGCAAACACCAAAGCACCCGAATACGGCGAACGTTCGTCAACGTTCATTCTTGTAACACTCTCGTACAATTCGCAGATTGACGGAATATCTGAGAAGTCAAGCTCGGGGTCGACACCCTGTGAGAACATATTCATTGCAACCGTGATAATATCGACATTACCTGTTCTCTCACCGTTGCCGAAAAGTGTACCCTCAACTCTGTCTGCACCTGCAAGCAAGCCAAGCTCCGTATCGGCAACACCGCAGCCACGGTCGTTATGTGGGTGAAGTGAAACCTCGATAGCCTCTCTGTATTTAAGTCTGTCGGACATATACTCTATCTGATTAGCGTATATGTGCGGCAAGGAATGTTCAACCGTAACGGGGAGATTGATAATAGCCTTTCTGTCGGGGGTAGGCTGCAAAATATCGAGAACGGCATTGCACACCTCGAGAGCATACTCCGGTTCTGTGCCTGTGAACGATTCGGGTGAATACTCGACACGGAAGTCTGTGCCTTGCTCCTCCTGCAATCTCTTGATAAGCTTTGCACCGTTTACGGCAATCTCCTTGATTTCCTCCTTAGACTTTTTGAAAACTTGTTCCCTCTGAGCATATGAAGTCGAATTGTAGAAATGAACAATAGCATTCTTACAGCCTTTGAGTGCTTCAAAGGTTTTGAGGATAATATGCTCCCTAGCCTGAGTGAGAACCTGAACGGTTACGTCATCGGGAATTCTGTTTTCCTCAATAAGTCTGCGGAGAAAATTATACTCCGTTTCGCTTGCGGCTGGGAAACCTACTTCGATTTCCTTAAAACCGATTTTTACGAGGAGGTCAAAGAAGGTGAGTTTTTCCTCAATGCTCATAGGGATAATAAGCGACTGATTTCCGTCACGCAAATCAACAGAACACCATGTTGGAGCTTTATCTATATATTCCTTTTTAACCCACTTATACTCATTGACAGGCGGATTAAAGTATTGTCTTTTATATCTTTCAAAATTTTTCATAATCAATCTACTCCTTATAAAAATAATGTTAAACGTAACTTTCAGCCAAACGGCGGGCGGACAACAGCGGACAACGGCGGACAACGGCGGACAACGTCCGCTTGAAAAACGTGAAGCAACTCTTTCTAGGATTAACTTCATCTACCCGACCGAAAGTATTTGGTGTGATTGTTATTTTACGAAATAAAGTTAGTCTGTAACTACCGCATTAAATCCATTTTTGGTCGGGTAATAAAAGCTAGGGATAAAACAAACTATCTTCACGTATAAAAAAGTCTTCGCCTTTTATCTCTAAAAGACGAAGACTACAATTCCATAGTTCCGTGGTACCACTTTTATTGGCTCAAAACAAACCCACTCTTTCAGCACAAACAATGCCAACTTCCTATAACGGGGAAGAGCCGTTCTTCCTAATCTGCCGCTTCACGAACACGGACATTTCAGTTGACCGCTCAAGGGTGAGCTCGGCACTCGGGGCACTGCCGTTTCACATCAGCCAACGGCTTTCTGAAAGTAAACTCTCCGATACCTTTTACCCTATCATCGCATTTGAAATTATCTTTTATTATTATAACGCAGATTAGGGAGTTTGTCAACATTATTTTTTGTAAAATTTTTTAAGGAACTGTTGGGAAATAAATTGAACAATTTAGACGCAGGATAATTTGTTCTGTGTTAGGCACAACACCGCAGGAATACTGACGTATTTCAAGGTGGTAATGGTCGCATTTGCTCCCGAAAAGAACGCTTCCTTTCCGCTCTCGCTCATAAGGTTTCTGCCTGCCGCAAGCCTAATATGTGCAGTCGGGTTTATGAACCTGAACAACGCAACGCTGCGGAGAATTTCGTCCTCCGTAAGCACGGGCAAATCCTGCAGCGGTGTACCCTTGATAGGCATTAACGCATTCAAAGGAATGGAATCGATATTAAGCTCGCTGAGGGTCAGAGCCATATCAAGCCTGTCCTCCCAAGTTTCGCCCATTCCGAGAATACCGCCCGAACAGACTTCAAGTCCTGCTTTCTGTGCGGCTTTAATACACTTGATTTTATCGTCAAAGGTATGCGTGGTACAGATATTCGGGAAGTTGCGGCGAGATGTTTCGATGTTTGCGTGATACATAGTAACACCGCTTTCACGAAGTCTTACAAACTGGTCTTCCGTAAGCAGTCCGTGAGATGCACAAAGCGAAATATTCGGACATTCCTCGTTCATTCTGCTGTAAATATTGACCGCCTGTTCAAACGCACCGCCACAGAGGGTACGTCCTGCCGTAACTATAGAAAACTTATGAACGCCGTAGGCTTCATTTTTCTTACAGGCTTCTATGACCTCGTCCGCATTGAGTAAATCGTACTCTTTAGCACCTGTGGGGTTATGTGCGGACTGGGCACAGAACTTGCAGTTCTCGCTGCACCTGCCTGCACGTCCGTTGATAATGGAACAAAGGTTCACATGATTTCCGCAGAGATTTTCTCTGATTTTGTTTGCGGCTTTTCTTAGTGCTTCAAGATCGCCGTTAATTAGGAAAGACAAATCGTCTTCTCTGTTTAGTCTTCTGCCGGCTATGATTTCATCTGCTGTTTGTTGTATCATTGTTGTTTGTCATCTCCGATTGTTTTATTTATGTCAACCGTTAATAGTGAAGTTAAAGTTGACAATTCATATAGATATTATAGCAGTTTCGGAGTCGATTGTCAACCGAAAATCAAAAAATTACAAGTGACCATAATCAGAAGCTAAAAAATCAAAAAATGAAATTGATTACAAAAAAATGTCAAAAAGACTTGAAAAGATAACAAAATTATGATAAAATATAAAATGCAAGATAGATAACTAAAAACGGTAGGCGGTTTGTCCCCTAAAAAATCTACCCAATCGGGTACTTAAACAGGGGCAACAACTTCTTTGTTAGTCCGCCCCTGTTGCCTTTTTTGCCGAATGCTGAAAAATCACAGACAGACGAGTGTTCCAAGGAACTTTGCGGAGCGGAAGAAACTGACGAAGGGTCAGAGTTCATCGGCTTCGACTGCGATAATGCAGGATTTTTGGGATTACGCTCCTTGTGGTATAATCTAAGGAACTGTTGGGAAATAAGTTGAACAATTTAGACGCAGGATAATTTGTTCTGTGTTAGGCACAACACCGCAGGAATACTGACGTATTTCAAGGTTGGTTTCGTGTTAACCAATTATAGGGGAACACAGATTTGGTAAGGGGGGATTCGGGTATGTACACAGGAATGACACTTGGAGATTACATAAATCTCTATATGTTAGTCTTGTATGCAGTTCAGACTGTTATAGCTGTGTTGCTGTACTTAAACGATACAGATAACAAAAAGTAACCGCCTCTCTCCAAAGGTACGGTTACTTTTTATAACGTATCAAATAGGGCGACAAACCGTCTATCGGTTGTCTGTCTTGTATTTTTATTATATTCTTAAGTCAAGAAAAAGTCAACAGCTTTTGAGAAAATAATTTCAAGAATTTTTCCTGGGGAGCTGTTTTTTTATTTTGTAAACAGACATCGCAACGCAGACAAAGACTTCCGTTAAAAACAAAAGTTTGTGTGCGTATCTCCTCCGGGCGTTGTCCGGTTATATACTCATAAGCATTAAGATTTAGCACTTTTCTTTCTCAGACCGGCAATTCGCAAGCTCTTGCCTGTTTTAGTTTTACCGAAAGATATTACTTTAAGAGTTGATTTGATTTATTTTCTGACAGTTCCTTAGTTTATTTAGTTTCGCTGAGGGTAGTTTATTTCTCTACGCTGCTTTGTTCCGTCAGCAAGCAAGGGCTCTGCCCCTGCACCCCGCAAGCTTTGAAAAGCTTGACCAAACTTTAAAATGCTAAATCTTTTAGATTTTTAGTATAAAATATCCGCAATCTCCAAAATAAGCTTCTTCGACTTCTCCCAACCCAAACACGGGTCTGTAATCGACTTTCCGTAAACCGTATCCGTAACTTTCTGATTGCCGTCCTCGATATAACTCTCAATCATAAGACCCTTTACGATTTTCTTAATATCGTTATTCTGATGAATACTGTGAATAATATCGTGACTTATTCTTATTTGCTCCAGATATTGTTTACCGGAATTTGCGTGGTTGGTATCGATAATGACTGCAGGATTCTCCAGCCCCTTTTTAGTGTAAGCATCGATAAGAGCGACAATATCTTCATAATGATAGTTAGAAATATTCTGTCCCTGAGAATTAGTCCAACCTCTGAGAATAGCGTGAGCAAGCGGATTTCCCTTACTCTCGACCTCCCAACCTCTGTAAATGAAAGTATGTCCGCACTGTGCCGCCTTTACGGAATTGAGCATAACCGAGATGTCGCCGCCCGTGGGGTTCTTCATACCTACAGGAACATCAATGCCGCTTGCGGTAAGTCTGTGCTGCTGGTTCTCGACCGACCTTGCACCCACGGCAACATAGGAAAGCAAGTCGGAAAGATATCTGTGATTATCGGGGTAAAGCATTTCATCGGCACTTGTCAGACCTGTTTCGGAAAGCACACGCATATGAAGCTTTCTGATTTTTGTCACGCCCTTAAGCATATCAGAATCGGTGAGTGGGTCGGGCTGGTGAAGCATACCTTTGTAACCCTCGCCTGTGGTTCTCGGCTTATTGGTGTAAATTCTCGGAATAAGGATAAGCTTATCCTTAACCTGTTCCTGAACCTTTGCAAGACGTGTCACGTAATCCATAACGGAACTTTCATAGTCTGCCGAACAGGGACCTATAATCAGCAGGAATTTATCCGACTCCCCTGTGAAAACCTTTTTGATTTCCTCATCTCGCTTTGCTTTCACAGCAGCCATTTCGGGTGTTACGGGGTACTGTTCCTTAATCTCCTTTGGAATTGGGAGTTTTCTTTTAAATGTACAATTCATAGTTGTTTCCTCCATTTTATTATTATATGCTAAAAATAAACAAAAATACCGATGTCTGCGTGTAACAAACATCGGTTAGTTATTCCTATACTGCATAACAAAAATACTGTTACTTTAACCCAATGATGTTTGATGCACGACAAAACGACCGGAGTAATAATATTCCGGATTGCTAAAGTAAAAGTATGAATATGTGAAATTCATATGATTACTCATAATTGTGTACACCTTTCTTTGGATTTATCTTGATAACAGTATATCAGATAATTTCTGTGTTGTCAATAGGTTTTTATAAAAAAATTCAGTGATTTAAAGTTTTTACTCATTGAATCGACCTGCAAATTATTTATGGTATTTTGTTCCGGAATTAATGGAAAATGCACGGTAAATCTGTTCGCATAACATAACTCTAGCCAATTGGTGGGGGAAAGTCATTTCGGACATAGAAAGCTTCAAATCGGCTCTCTTCTTAACCTCCTCCGACAAACCCCAGCTGCCGCCGATAACAAACACAATATTACTCACACCGTTTACAGTCGAATCGCTGAAAAACTCCGCAAAAGCCTTTGAAGATTTCTTTTTCCCCTCAATGCACATAGCGACAACCTTTGCCGACTTGTCAATTTTCGACAGAATACGCTTACCCTCGGCATTAAGAATATTTTCGATTTGAGAAGCGTTCGGAGAATCGGTAGTTTTCTCCTCGTCAACCTCCGTTATGTCAAACTTACAAAAAGCCTGCAAGCGTTTTGAATATTCGGTGACAGCGTCTTTCAAATACTTCTCTTTAAGTTTCCCCACACAAACAACATTCACTTTTAACATTTAATTTCTCACTTTCTAAAATACAACGCTCCGCCCGTCCGTGACAACAGGTGCAACAGTCAAAGTAAAATCGCTGTTAAGCTCCATACCCCGAGCTGTCAGCTCGTTCAAAGACTCCTGATACGCAATTTCGGGCATATTGTTTTCACGGCTGAGATGTGCAAGCACAAATCTCTTAGTACCGCTTTCGACAAGCTTCGGCAAAAACTCCGCACAAACAGCATTAGACAAATGTCCTATATCCGACATAATTCTCCTTTTCAAATGATACGGATACGAACCCATTTGAAGCATTCTCACATCGTGATTGGATTCTATGACAACTGTATCACAGCCCATTAACGCATTTTCAACCTCTTCGGAAAGATAACCCAAATCCGTAGCAAAAGCAAACTTTACGTCATTCATAGTCACCTTGTAACCGCAACCCTCGGCACAGTCGTGAGAAATCCGAAAACTGTCAACGTGCATAGTATCAATGTCAACTCCAATGTTTGAAATTATATGGCAGTCTGTTTTCTCGTCAACAAGATTAAGACTTCTCATAGCCTGCCGAGTACCCAATGTTGAAAACACAGGTATAGAATATTTGTTTGCAAACACTCTCACACCTTTTGTATGGTCGATATGCTCGTGAGTTATAAATATCGCCTGAACTGTTGATATATCGATATCATTGTCATTCAAGGCTGATGTAATCTGTTTAGCCGACCGCCCGACATCAATAAGTATACCTTTGCCACCGCTTGCTATGTAATAACTATTGCCCTGACTTCCGCTGAAAAGCGGCACAAGTTTTGCCATATTTTATACTTTCCTTTCCGCACAAAATATGCCGTTTTTCAAATCACTTCAAAAAACGGCATTATCTCCACGTGTTTAAATCTCGTCATAGAGATTTTCCATATATGTAACTCTTCTTATGTCTGCACCTATGGCGGTGAGCTTGTCTATAATTTTCTCATATCCACGCTCGATATATCTGATATCGGATATCTCCGTGCTTCCCTTTGCCGCAAGTCCCGCAATCACCATTGCCGCTCCTGCTCTTAAGTCTAAAGCTCTCACCTTTGCACCGTTCAAATACTGTTTGCCGTAAATATGTGCGGTATTTCCGTTGTCTATAATATCCGCTCCCATTTTTCTCAGCTGCGGAAGATACGAAAACCTGCTTTCCCAGACACATTCCATAACTCTGCTCCTGCCGTTCGCCGTTGAAAGCAGTGCCACAAACTGCGGCTGCATATCTGTAGGAAATCCCGGGTGCGGCATAGTCTTCACGTTACAGCTTTTAAGCTCGTTCTCTCTGATAACACGAATAGCCTCGTCATACTCCTCAACCACTGTACCCGTATCTCTGAGCTTTGTTGTGATTGACACAAGATGTTCGGGGATAACGTCCTTAATAAGAACATTTCCGCCTGCCGCCGCAACTGCCGCCATATACGTGCCTGCTTCAATCTGGTCGGGTATAATCGAATATGTACAGGAATGAAGATACTCAACTCCTCTTATTTTAATAACGTCCGTGCCTGCACCCTTAATGTTTGCACCCATAGAATTAAGGAAATTCGCAAGATCTACAATGTGGGGTTCTTTTGCGGCTCTGTCAATAATGGTTCTGCCCGGAGTCTTAACAGCCGCAAGCATAGCGTTCATAGTTGCTCCCACAGACACAACGTCAAAGTAAATCGGCTTACCCTCCAGCTTATCGGAGGTAAGCTCAATCTGCGTCGGGAGAATATTGCACTCCGCACCGAGAGTTTCAAACGCTTTCAAATGCAAATCTATAGGACGTTCGCAAAAACTGCATCCGCCTGAGAAAGGCACTAAAGCCTTTCCAAATTTTCCCAATAACGCACCCAAAAGATAATATGACGCTCTCATATCTCCTACAAGTTTTTCACAGGTAACCTTATAGCTTGTAATACCTCTGGGATCTATTTCAACCCTTGAATCATCTCCGTCTATTTTAGTAACCTTTGCACCCATATGTTTTAGGATTGCAAGAATTACCGCAACGTCTTTGATTTTAGGTAAATTTTCTATAACACACGGCTCATCAGCAAGCACTACAGCCGGAATTATCGCAACAGCGGCATTCTTCGCACCGCTTATGGAAACCTCGCCGTAAAGCTTATTTCCTCCGTTAATAACAAATTTATCCACTTAGGCTCTCTCCAATCCGGATTAATTACGAACACCTTTCTCAACACGGTGTTCGATAACAAAACGACCGCCTTAATCAAATTGATTTATATATTAATTCTTCTCTCTTCATTCTTCATAAATTATAAAACAATAAGCTGATAAAATTTTCAAAAAGGCAGTCTGCCGTAAACATCAATCATAACAAGTTCCACTTAGGAACTGTTGGGAAATAAGTTGAACAATTTAGAGGCAGGATAATTTGTTCTGTGTTAGGCACAACACCGCAGGAATACTGACGTATTTCAAGGTGTTGTAACGACACACAGGGCAAATTCGACAAGTATAAATTCCTTAACACATATACCCGATTTTATGGTCTGCCGACCCATATGCACCGACTTTCGTTTCTTTTCTTTTCACTATTCGCTCTTCACTTTTCTTTGTTCTCTTAAAAGGTGACATACTCCCACCACCTACGCTTCGCTTAGAGGTGGGGGCTTCTCGTTCAAGTACAGCACCCTGTACAGTATCAGCGAGCTAACCCCGTGTGTCCCACGGTTTTGTTTTTATTAGTCTTTTTGGATATATTCTGCTGACGGCAATTCATCCCCGACCTATAGAGGTCGGAGTCTTCTTGCCGAGGTAGGATAAATAAACCAATATTTTACAAAGTCGGTGCGTATGCTATAATTCCCCTAAACAGATGTTTAAAACATCAAACATTTTCCTTTAATCAAAAAACAAATTCTTTTTCTTTCTTTAAAAAACCGTACTTTCTCCATTATCAGATTGTACATACTATAATGATAATACAAACGGAGAAAAATGTCAACAATATTTCAATAAGTTACAAAAAAATATCAATTTCCACAACTTTACTCTATCGGCGGCTCATGAAATTCAGCTATATCCATACCCGAAGTATACATATCAAGCTTTTCGTCATCGTATTTATTCAAGTCACGAATCCCCGAAAGCATCTCCATATGATGTCTTAACTCGTGAGCAAACGTATGTCGGAGCTTTTCAAAGAACTCCGAATCACTCAGATGACCGTAAACCCTATTGAACGAACCGTAATATATCACAATGAATCTCCCCGTAAACTCATTATGATACTCACCCATAACATAAAGCGGACGGAACGGAATGCTCTTCGGGTGAATCTTAATCTCCTCGGACAGAATAACTCCTCCGCTAAGTCCGTCCAGAATCTCGCCGGGGGTATTGTCTATAATTCTGCCGAGCATATCCGAAACTTTTTCGTAAGTCTTCATAGCGGCATTAATCGAGGAAGTCTTTAAGCTTCTTGCTTCTGCTGGGGTGTCTGAGCTTACGCAAAGCTTTCGCCTCAATCTGGCGGATACGCTCCCGTGTAACCTTGAACTCTCTGCCTACCTCTTCAAGAGTCCTCGAACGACCGTCCTCCAGTCCGAAGCGAAGTCTGAGTACTTTCTCTTCTCTCGGGGTGAGCGTATCGAGAACCTCGGAAAGCTGCTCTTTTAAGAGTGTATGACTTGCAGCATCAGCCGGAGCAGGTGCGTCGTCGTCGGGGATGAAGTCGCCAAGGTGAGAATCCTCCTCTTCACCGATAGGAGTTTCAAGAGAAACAGGCTCTTGTGCGACACGCATAATTTCCCTTACCTTATCAACAGGCATATCGATAACTTCCGCAATTTCCTCCGCCGACGGTTCGTGACCATTTGTATGAAGAAGCTGACTCGACACCTTTTTAACCTTATTGATAGTTTCAACCATATGCACGGGAATTCTGATAGTTCTTGCCTGGTCGGCGATAGCCCGTGTAATAGCTTGTCTAATCCACCATGTGGCATATGTTGAAAACTTAAAACCCTTGGTGTAATCAAATTTTTCAACCGCTTTAATAAGACCGAGGTTACCCTCCTGAATCAAATCAAGGAACTGCATACCTCTGCCGAGATATCTTTTGGCAATGCTTACAACAAGCCTTAAATTTGCTTCCGAAAGACGTTTTTTAGCGGCACTGTCGCCCTCTTTAATTCTGATAGCTAGGTCGATTTCCTCTTCGGAGGAAAGGAGCGGAACTCTGCCGATTTCCTTAAGGTAGACCTTTACGGGGTCATCGATAGTAAGGGCACCCTCGCCTGTTTCCGAGAAAGCTTCGCCCTGAGCTGCAAGCTCGTTTTCGAGATTATCAAAGGTATTGTCGTCGAAATCTTCGATAACCTCAACGCCTGCGGCTTCGAGAGCGTCGTAAAACTTTTCGAGCTGTTCGGGGTCGAAGTCAACCTCGCCCATAGCGTCAAGAATTTCCTTAGTACTGAGGTTACCCTTAACCTTACCTTTTTCTCCGAGTTCTTTTAAAATATTCTTTTTATCCGGTACTTGTGCAGCCATACCTATACCCATTCCCTTTCTTTTTTTCTTTTCGCATGTGAAGCCAGTCTTCTTTAACCTTAACTTTATGTATATTTCACTTGCCGCTGTTCGACAAACTTCCGACTGTCATAATTAGTAATTCTTCTTTATTCTTTATTCTTCATTCTTTATTCTTTAATTCAATTCCCTTTTTTTAAGGAATTAAAATATGCTTGAATATCCTCATCGGATTGCTGTGCAATCTCACCTGCCGAGTGCTTGTTTCCCTCCGACAAAATTATATCAACATATTCTTTGCAAGCTTCGGGTGAATTCATTTCAACAATATTCTTCGCCAAAACAGACGCAATCCGTGAATTTTCCTCTTCGTTAAACTCTCCTGAAATATCAATCATTGAAATATTTCTGCCACTCAGCACTCTGTCCGTCAAAACGGAATAAACTCTCCTGTTAAACTCCGTAATCATCTTTTCGGGAGGCAGTTCCGCATACACACTCCTCACCATATCGGGATTAAGCATAAGATACGCAATCAAAGCTTCCTCCGCCTTAACAGCTCTTATGTTATCGGCACTATGCGGATTGAGCCTGTCGCCGTTCCCCGTAAGATTACTCTGAGCAAGGTTAAATTCCTCTTTCTTCTCACGCTTATAGCGTCCTCTGATGTACTTTGAAATCTGAGCATTCACGGAGTTTTTATCCACTCCCATTTCCTCGCACAGCTTTCCGACATAAACCTCTCTTTCAATCTGATTGTCAAGGTATGAAAGCAGCTTCGCCGCTTCCGTCATAAACTTTACTTTTCCGTCGGTAGTACCATTATTATATCTCTGTTTCAGCTTAGATATTCTGTATTCAAGGTCATTCCCTGTACTCTCAAGCAATTGTTTAAACTTGATATATCCGTTATTGCCATGACGTTTTATATATTCATCTGGGTCTTTGCCGTCCGGCACGGTCAGCACTTTAATGTCAAGACCCTCTTTTCTGAGAATATTAATCGCCCTTGCCGTGGCTTTCTGCCCTGCTTCGTCCGCATCGTAACAAATTACAACGGTGTTCGTATACCTTTTAAGTATAACAGCCTGTTCCTGTGTGAGAGCCGTACCCAAAGTGGCAACGGCAAAGTCAAAGCCTGCCTGATGAATAGCGATAACGTCCATATAGCCTTCGCATAAAATAAGCTTATCGGATTTTGAATTTTTAGCCCTGTTCAGTGCAAAAAGATTATTGCTCTTTTTAAATGCCACCGTATCGGAGGTATTCAGATATTTAGGCTTTTCGTCCGTCATAATTCTGCCGCCGAAAGCGACAACATTTCCACGTACATCGATAATCGGAAACATAACTCTGTTTCTGAATCTGTCGATAAGACCGCCCTTTTTGTTCTGCATTGAGAGATTCGCCTGAATAAGCTCCGAGGGATAGAATCCTTTTTCCTTTATAAGATAATCCGTAAGAGCCGACCAGCTGTCGGGAGCAAAACCCAACCCGAACATACGTATGGTTTTATCGGAGAGCTGCCTGCTGTGAAGATAGTCCAAACCGCTTTTTCCTCCGGGTGAGTTCAGCTGAGTATAGAAAAATCTTGCCGCCTCACGGTTAGCCTCATATATTCTGAGCCTGAGCTTATGCATAGAATTATCGTAAGAATTTTCGGGCATATCCATTCCGGAACGTTGAGCCAAAAATTTCACAGCGTCTATATAGTCAAGATTTTCAATGCGTTTTATGAAATTAATAACATCGCCGCCCGCTCCGCAGCCGAAGCAGTAAAAAGAATCAGTTTCGGGGTACACGGTAAACGACGGTGTTTTTTCGCCGTGAAAGGGACAAAGACCAACGGGATTTCTTCCTCGTCTTTTCAAATTAACATAGCCTGAAATCACGCTTGTGATTTCGTTTCTCATTCGCAGTTCCTGTAAAAATTCGTCGGGCAAAGCCAAGAAAACACACCCTTTATTAAATCAAAATCCTAAATTTTCAAACAATTCTTTTGAAGAATCAAAAGCTTCCTTTTCTTTCAAAGCGGCAACAGTTTCCGCCAACTCCGGAGAAAGCTCCGCCAGTGTACACTTTTTAATTTTGCACCACGAATCAAGCACACTCAGTGCAACTGTTTTATTGTTTGCAATCGGGGAAGTAAGTCCGAGCTTTACAAAGTCAGCTCCGCACATCGGATAATTGCTGAGTTCACGAATGAGCATAACAAGAGCGGTAAAATCTCTGTACTCCTTGCCCAGCCCGTAATTCTGCTTACGAATATTTTCCATTTTATCAAGCGGAAGCTTCTTTCTGAAAAGGTCGAGAGTTTTTTCTCTGTATGCGTCATTTTTTACAAGAAGTCCGCAGTTATGAAAATTTTTATCGAAGTCTTCAACCATTTGATTGTAAATAAGTTCGGCACTGTAAATATCGAGATATTTCGCAATGGAAAATCCCTTGCCGTCACGGAGAGCCTTTCTGATAAGCCGCTTTGAAGTTTCCGTTTCGAGAATTTCGTTGCATAAATCCCTCACCTCGTCGGAACGTTCTTCATCAAGTATTTTAAACACCGTATTTACAATATCATACGTGAGCTTATGATTCTTCACCTGAAGCAAAAAGTCATACAAAACCTCGTCCGAATTTGAAACAACATACATTCCCGAAGTGGGTCCCTCGTCCAGCATACAGCTGATGATTTTAGTAATTGCTTCATAGTCGATTTCGGCAAGTTCCTTTTTAAGGAGCTTTGCGACCTCCGCTCTTCTGAAAACGGGATTGGCGGAGTACTCACCCATAACGGTATTTTTAATGCCCTCACGGAGAAGCCAGATTTTAATTTCGTCCGTTTCGGGCTGTAATCTTTCAACAGCGTGAATTTTTCCCCAGCCGTGAGTTTTCTTTGCAAGCTGAAAAATCTCCTCATTTGCATTACTCCAGTTTGTGATTATATTGAACAGCACAAAAAGAGTAAATTCATCGCAAAGACCCAGAGTTCGCATAAAGTTTTTAACACCCTCGCTCGGCTCGGAAAAAATCTCCATAATTTCAAGACCATATTTTATAAGCTCTCTGTCGGCACTTACAAGACATTCCGTTGCGAAATTATACAGATTGGTGGGGTTAATCCACTCGGTATTGTCGAGGATATATCCCTCAAATTCATCGATAGAACCCAAAGCGGTGTTATTCTCGGAAAATCTGAAAAGAGTAAAGAAAGCGGCGTCGAAATCATCGTCTGTAATTTCGTGAACCATTCTGTCAATCAGCTCGATAGATTCGGGAGTGACATCGGAACGACCGATATGATAGAGGGTAATACCGTCATAAGCACCGTCGGCATAACCATAGTCCTCTTCATCGAGTTCGACCGTAAGGGAAAAATCCTCGGGGAGTTCCCCGTTTATCAGATTTTCATTTATAATATCATATATAGCCTTTTCGTACATTCTTCTCCTCTCTTCCTATATTATTAGACAATTTTAAATTTTAAAAAATTTTATAACTTTAAAGAAATTTTAAAAAAACCCAAAAAATCCCTCTATAATATATATACGCAAAAAAACCCAAAAACCCTTTTTTTAAATACATTTTTCTTACATTTATGAAACCGACCAAAAACTACCGCAAAAGCAAACCGCAGATTTGTCGCCGAATATTAGGAACTGTTGGGAAATAAGTTGAACAATTTAGACGCAGGATAATTTGTTCTGTGTTAGGCACAACACCGCAGGAATACTGACGTATTTCAAGGGGCAAATTAGACAAGTATAAATGTTCAAGTTATTTTCTGACAGTTCCTTAGTACCGAAATTTTGATTTGCGATAACTCCGAGCTTGTAGCTTTGAGATAGTACCTCAAGCACTTTAACTGTAGCAGGATAGAGAATTTCATCTTCCGAATGCCACTCTGTCTTTGGGAGATTGTAGTACTTAAACGCTTCCAAATCCCCCTTTTTGCCCTGCCGATAAAATTCTACAGCCTTACTGTAAACCTGTTCAAAAAAAATATTTGTATCGGTAATGCCGTCACGGAATCTGTGTTCATAGGCAAGAGTTTCGTCAATAAGCGTTGACCCGAGGTCAAAGAAAATACAGTCTATATTGTTCACAATCTCTCCCCCGAAATTATTCTTTATTCTTTTTTTCTTTCTTCTTTACTTCCGTTAATTCGTATGACAGGTCAATCAGTCCGAAAATCTCTTCATAGGGAACAGTGCCGTCAAGGATAACCGTCAGCCATTTTTCCTTGTTCATATGGTAAGCCCTGAAATAGCCGTCCTTTTCAATGAGAGAACCAATCAGCACAGGGTCGCACTTAACGTCTATAATATCGACAATTTCGTCACCCTGCAAACCAAGCTTGCATTTGCGGACATCAAGCACAGCCGCATACCATTTATTGTTATTTTTGTGACGCAAAACAGCGGAATCGGGAGTTTTCTCCCAAAGATACTCGGGGTCTGTGCCGTAAGTTTCCTTAGCATAGTCAAAAACAACCTTGCGGAATTTCTTCCTTTCCTCACTCAGCATAAAATTTCTCCTTATCCGATATCGCCTGCACCTCACCGCTTGTTGCGTCTGCAATCTCCTTGTTGAGCTTTCCGAAATCCTCCACGGGAATATGAAAATAAATATCCACACCCTCCCCGAACTCCGAATCGTCAATAATTCCTCCTACACTTGGAATAAGCGAACTAACCTTGCCATATTGATTATATGTACAGGTAACCTTGCATTCACTGCAAAGCCGCATTGTAACAGGTTCGGCAGCCGCAAGAGCAATGCTTGCCCCGTGAGAGTATGAACGGACAAGACCGCCTGCACCCAACATAATTCCTCCGAAATATCTGGTCACAACCACAACAACATCGACAATACCCGTTTTCTTTATGACATCAAGCACAGGCACACCTGCCGTGCCCTGCGGCTCGCCGTCATCGCTGTACCGCATAATTTGACCGTCCGACAGAATATATGCGTATACATTATGTGTTGCGTCCCAGTGCTTTGAGCGTATTTCATTTATAAAATCCACCGCCTCGTCCTGAGTTTTCACAGGCTTGCAGTAACCGATAAACCGTGAACGCTTTTCAACAAATTCGTCCTCACCGTAACCTTTAACGGTAATATATTCTGTCATATTCTCACCTTGCCGTTCAAATAATCATAGACAAAAGACCCGCCAAGGGATTCAAAATTTTTAAAAATCCTCTGACGGGTATTTAAGGAACTGTCAGAAAACAACTTGAACATTTATACTTGTCTAATTTGTTCAACTTATTTACAAACAGTTCCTAAACTTTTGGTTTTTCAAATCAATAATGCCGAACTCTGCGTCTTTGTCAAGAAAAATCACTTCTGCGAAAGACCGTAACGCTTATTAAATCTGTCTACACGTCCGCCTGTATCTACAAGCTTCTGCTTACCTGTAAAGAACGGGTGACACTTAGAACAAATTTCAACACGGATATTCTGCTTTGTAGAGCCTGTTTCGATTACATTACCGCAAGCACAGGTAATAGTAGTCTGCTCATACTTCGGATGAGTATTCTGCTTCATATTGTAATTCACCTCTTTCAGTTCCGTAGCAACATTAAAATTATAACACCTTTTCGGAAAAAAATCAAGTGTTTTTTTCAAGATTATTTCAAATTTATAAAAAAATTCATCTTGATGCTTTGTAATCGGAATATTCTTCAAGACACATACCGAAACTCCGCATTTTTTGTGCATTTTCAGTACCCACAAACCTATAAACCGTCAAATCCTCCACAATACCCGTAATATCGAATTTATCTGCGGTGTATCTGTTTATGAATCCGTAATTTATTCCGTTCTTATAAAGCCACGCATATGTATCGGTAAGGGCGAACTCTTCGCTGTCGCCGCTGCTAATTTTAACAAGCATACCCGTCTGATATTCATTGCTGCCTCCGGGAGGGAAAATTCTCGCCGCCCTCACCTCTGCTTCCGCTGCGGTGCTGCCCTCGTTCTCCAAGTCAAGGCGGTATGTTCTGTTCAAAGTATTGCATTCCTCAAACGACATATATCCTCTGACAACCTCAATGCTAATACCGTCCTTTGCTGCGTCTTCAATCATTCTGTCAAGGCTTGTTTTCATAAGAGCATTAACCTTAATTTTATCGTTGTAATCCGTTAAGTCCACATTGTCATACTCGCTTATCGTAACGGAATTATTACAATACTCAAGCAGCGTATCTTCAACGTCTGTATCGTATTTCTGATAAAACGCTCCGATGTCAACGGTAGAAGCAGTGCTTGAAGTATCTTCATCGGTTTCCTTTTGCAGGTTATACACGAACAATGCCGACGCACCAACGATAAAAGCTATAATCACCAGCATAATAAAAATTCTGAGAAACATCAAAGCGGCAGTACTTTCCTCTCTGTCTATGCCGTCGTAAGACCTTATAACTTTATCGTGTTTGTATTGCCTAGCCAATGCCGGTCGCCCTTTCTTACCGCAATTCTCTGTTTTCTGTTTGCTTGGAACATTGATATAATTCGACTTTTTCTTTGTAATAATATTGTATAACAATTGTCAATTTATTGCAACCGTAAATTCAAAATTTTAAAATTTTTTAATAATTTAAATTTTATGTGTAATTGTTTGATTCCGGATAACCGTAAATTTACAAATCCAACCGAAAACTTTTTTACACATAACTGTCTTTATTTTTGTTTTCTTTGATAGTTCCTTAGGAACTGTCAGAAAATAACTTGAACATTTATACTTGTCTAATTTGCCCTGTGTGTCGTTACAACACCTTGAAATACGTCAGTATTCCTGCGGTCGGTGTTGTGCCTAACACAGAACAAATTATCCTGCGTCTAAATTGTTCAACTTATTTCCCAACAGTTCCTTAGTTTCGCTGAGGGCAGTTTATTTTCTACGCTGATTTGTTTCGTCAGCGAGCAGGACTCTGCCCCTGCACCCCACAAGCTTTGAAAAGCTTGACCAAACTTTTAACAATATTCTACTATACTTCTATTGAGAAAAAAATTTTAAAAAATGCCGTAAATTTACAAAAAAAGGTTGATTATTGCCACGAAAAATGTTAAAATTATAATTAACTATAAAATACAGTATAATAATAAATAAAAAGGACGGTGTAAACGTATGGCTTATTGCTATCACTGTATGACCAAACTGGACTCTCCCGATATGCCTTTCTGCCCCGAATGCGGACAAAAGCACAATTTACATCAGGCTAAGAATTTCGAGCTTCCGGCCGGAACTATGCTTTCAAGCGACCGCTATATTATCGGCGAATGTACGGAAGAAAATGATTTTACTCTCACCTACATCGGCCATGATTTAAAAATGGACAGAAAAGTTATCGTTAATGAAGTTTATTATAAAGATATTTTTTTCAGAAATATTTCCAACAACAATGATTTAAACGTAAGATACGATAACAGAATTATAATCAATGATATTATGAAGCAAATCAGTAAAGAATGTATTTGCCTTTCCGAAGCGGATTCGCTCACAAATGCCGCAAAGGTTTACGATTGGTTTTCGGAAAACAACACTGCGTATATAGTATGCGAATATGTAAGCGATGTTTCTCTTGCCAATCGTGCCGAAGAAATCGGCAGCTACGAATGGGAAAATTTCTATGTTATTTTAAAACCTCTTCTTGAAAGCCTTACGGCACTCCACGAGAAGAACCTATACCACAAAAATATCAAGCCCTGCAATATTAAAGTAAGAAAGAAACTCAACGGCACGGAAGAGCTTGTTCTTACGGAATTTGGATTTGCCCGACCCACTGTCGAAAGCGGACTTAACTTTTCACGCTCAACCCCTTACGAACCGCCCGAGCAACGCAAGCGTACCCGTGACGAGGGCGAATACACCGACATTTATTCAACAGCTGCAACCATATATTATGCCCTCACGGCAGCCGAACCCAACGATTTAAGCAGCAAAAATATTGATGAAATATTTCCTCTGCTTAAACCTTACCGCAAATCGAAGAGGATTCCCGAGAATGTTTACTATGCACTAAAATACGCTTTGCAGCCTGACCCCGACACACGCTGCAAGTCAATAGAAACATTCATCACACGTCTTGAAACAGTGCAGAAACCAACCGCCGTGAAGTCGGGTGCTTCTGTAAAGCCTTTAACTCCTCAGCCGCCGCAGCAACCGCAGCCGACAGCCGCCCCCAAACCTCTTTCCTCACCGACGATTATAGCCTCGCCCCAGCCTGAAAAGAAGCCGCAGCAAGACTATATCCCCACTATCGTGAACGACAACACACCCCCGAAACCGTCCGCCCCAAAGCCTGCCGCACAACCGCCGCAGAACAATAATTATTCAACCTATGCAGGCAACCCCAACACCGTCAATCAGACAGCCGCTGTCGCTCCCGAGAGCAAGAGCAGCAAAAAGGGTATTATAATCGCACTGAGTGTCACCGTTTGCGTTTTGCTTATCGGAATAGGTATACTTACGTTTTTGCTTTTATCTAAGAACGACAATTCGGATAAAGACAATGATAACACCGAAATCAAGGTTACAGTGTCTGAAACAGCCGCCGCTGACGAAGACGATTACAGCAGCAACAGAGAAAAAAACGACAAGAAAAACTCTCACCCGAAAGATGATGGCGAAAACGATGAACAATCACAAACGGAGGATTACGGCGAAAACGATGGACAATCACAAGCGGAGGATGACGGCGAAAACGATGAACAATCACAAACGGAGGATTACGGTGAAAACTATGAACAATCACAAACGGAGGATTACGGTGAAAACTATGAACAATATAACGATCAACAATATAACAATGACTACGACACTACTACTAGCAACGAATTTTCTTACTAAGAAAATATTCACGACATAGAATATCACCAAAATCCGTAGAACTCAAAAATAATAAATCATCTAAAATCCGCATAGACACTGAATTTTTAAGCAATTTATGGTTCTTACTTTATTTCACCCATTTGGTGAAGAAAATTTCGGAAAACAATAAACCGAAAACACAGGTTTTATCAGGCTTTGTTGCTCTTTAAGCGGTTACAAACTTTGCGGATTCAGGTATTTTTCCACACTAATTTGTTTCGTCAGCGACAAGGGCTCTGCCCTTGACCCGCAAGCTTTAAAAAGCTTGACCAAACTTTAACAATACTCTCCTCAACTTTATCTTTATCATCATTAACTGAAAGGACAGTGATAAACTTTGCCAACCAATCAAACCTCCTATTGCCAAAACTGCAATACAACATATCAAAATGCTATCGGTGACTTCTGTCCAAAATGCGGTCAACGAATGAGATTTTTTGTAAATCATACCCCCAGATATGTGCAGCAAGCACCGAACGGAAATTATGTAAACAACGGTTATCCTCAACAACCCACTCTACAGCAGCGAGTAAACGGCGGCAGCAGCAAAGCCCTCACAATTTCGCTTATCATAACGGCAGTAATTCTTGTCGGCGGAATAGGTGCAACAATATTCACTGTGAACAGCCTGAACAGCAGCACAAGTAAGGAAAGCAGCTCCGGTCAAGTTTCCGAACGTGATTCGCAATTCTATGTTTCAACGAAGCTTTCTACTATGGAAAGCGATACCGCAACATTAAATATGCTCACCAAGGAAGCCGTGAACACAAGCAAGGCAAGCATAAAAACAACCCAATGGAACGGTAAAACCGCCGCCGAAGCTACTATTCACGATATATGTATTGAAAACGGCATTGACGACAGTCAAGGCTATTATTCAAGGAATATCGGCGGAGATACATATTCTATGGTATGGACAGATTCAAGCTACGGTTACGGTGGAGATTTAAAAATTTCGGGCAAGGGCTACAGTGCTTCCGGAATGGAGTTCAACGGCTCAGTCAGAATATCCGACCTTGAAAAATACTGATTTTTTCGGAAATTATACTCAAAATCTTAAAGCTTGTTAGTATCTATAAATGAGCAAAAGATACAAATTGCACAAAAATTCATTTTATGAAACCCCTCCGTCAGCCTTGCGGCTGACACCTCCCCTTTCAAGGAAGGCTTTTTTGGTTTTCAATATGTCAAAGTCGCCCCTGAAAGGGGAAATTTCCGCAGGACAGAGGAGTTAGGAACTGTTGGGAAATAAGTTGAACAATTTAGACGCAGGATAATTTGTTCTGTGTTAGGCACAACACCGCAGGAATACTGACGTATTTCAAGGCTTACTGCTCCCTAGTATAATTAACGCAAAAATATAAACCTACAATTACCGACATACTATCAAGTGTGTCAAGTAATTGTAGGTTGTTTTTTTATTCTTTCAACCCTGTTTTTGCTTCAAACTCGGAAATTGTCATATTGGCTTCTTCGGCAGCTTGCTTCAAGGTTAAATAACCTTTTTCTACAAGATTGCCCAAGGTTTCAAAAATTCCTTCTGCTTTACCTTCTGCTTTACCTTCTGCTTTACCTTCTGCTCTGCCTTCTGCTCTGCCTTTTTCAAGACCAATCTCAATACCTTCTTCAATCTTCTGATCGAGAGTTCTCTTCTCGTTGTATTCCGTAATACACATACGCTTCACCTCTGCTTTATTTGCCAACAGAAACGGTTTGATAAGAGAATCGTCCGGTAACTCTTTTAATGCGGTATCAACACATTCCTCAAGCTCTCTTTTATCTTTTTGCAGTACTCTCACTCTGTCTACAAACCACGAATATTCTTCAAGTGGTTTG
>CACWTQ010000099.1 GCA_902763835.1 uncultured Ruminococcus sp.
CAACGGCGGGCAACGCCCGCTGGAGATACGTGAAGATAGTTATTTTAAATAATAACTTCATCTACCCGACCGAAAGTTTTTATAAAGTATTTGGTATGATAGTTATTTCAGAAAATAAAGTCGGTCAAAAACTACCGCATTAGATTAAATATCGGTCGGGTAATAAAAGTTATTGATAAAACAAACTATCTTCACGTGTTAAAAATAGGTCAAAAACTACCGCATTAGATTAAACTGTAACGTTCATCAATTAGGGAGTATATCTTTGATTTTTCCGATAACAAAGCCAAAAGTTTTAAAAATAGCACCCCTAAACATTAGCCATATTAGGGTAAGCCATTTTTATCGACTTTACCTCCCTAAAAATCGAACGTTACAGATTAAATATCGGTCGGGTAATAAAAGTTATTGATAAAACAAACTATCTTCACGTGTTAAAAAAAGTTATTGATAAAACAAACTATCTTCACGTGTTAAAAAAAGTTATTGATAAAACAAACTATCTACACGTGTTAAAAAAAGGAGGATTTATACTAAAATGTTATTTATAATTTCATTTGTCATTGCCGCTTTGATTGCAATGTTCGGTGATAAAGCATTGCGAAAAGCTCCGCAGGCATTTTATATAGGTGCAGCGGTGCTTGCATTGTTTTTCTGCGTTTTCGATTTCAAAAATGCAAACGATTTTGTTAAGAATTATATCGTTGCAATGTTTACAAAAGGAACGCTGGCAACCGCTTTATTTGTAATTGTAATGTTTACCGGTGCAGTTAAAAACGGCTCGTACCTTATGAAAAAGCTTATGCCCATTCGTGCCCAACTCTCAATTATAGCTTCAATATTAATACTTGTTCACGGATTTAATTACGGTAAAATATATATTACAAGATTGATTAAAGCTCCCGACTCATTCCCGGCGGCACAGCTTGTGTTTATTATTTTCTCCGCTGTTATGCTTTTGATTATGATACCTCTTGCCGTGATTTCGTTTAAGAAAATCAGAAGTAAAATGAAACCAAAACGTTGGAAAAACATTCAGCGTGCAGCGTATGTTTTTTACGGACTTATTTATCTGCATATCCTTTTAGCGTATCTTCCTGCCGCACAAAAGGGCAATAAGGAAAAGATGATAAACGTTATAGTGTACAGTATTGTGTTTATTGCTTATGCCGCTATGCGTATAAGCAAGGCAGTTATCAAAAAGCATAAGGAATCGGGAAAGACAATAAGTATTTCGTTCGGTTCGGCAGGCTTTGCACTTATGGCGGCTGTTTGTGCATTGGTGTTTGTTCCGTATGCACAGACTTTGAAAGAAGTAAGCGAACCTGTTGCCAATGCAGAAGTAAGACATTCCAATACGGAAAGTATTTCGGCTCAGGCGGAGGATAACAGTACAGCCGAAGCCGAAAACGAACAGTTTTACGATAATGATGAGAACATCACAGAGGACGAAGAAGAGGTTACAGAAAACGAAAAGAAAGACACCGAAACAGCTTCAAAATCCTCAACGTCTTCAAACACTTCTTCAAAGAAAAGCACCGACAAAAAAACATCAAGCAATTCTTCAAGCACATCATCAAAGAAAACTTCGTCAAATACAAGTTCCCAAAATACTCAAACAAAAACAGCAAGCAAAACAGAAAATAAGGACGAAAAGAGCAGCAGTTCATCAGGCTCAAACAATACAAGCAGCAAATCGAGTACAGTGTCTAATACCAACAGTAAAGCAACAACTTCAAGCAAGGCGGCTGCCAACACTAATACAACAAGCAAGAGTAACACATCGAGTAAGAGTAACACATCGAGCGAGTCGAGTACTACCGCCGCAAATACCACCAGCAGAGCAAGTACAAACAATAACACTGCGACAAATACAACAACAAGCAGAGCCAACACAAATACAAATACCAATACAAATACTAATACAAATCCTAACAATAATAACAACAGCGTTTCAAGCCGTGAGGAGGTTGTATCGGTAAAAGAACCCGAACCGACCCCCGCACCCGAGCCGGAGCCTGTTGTGCAGGAGCCGGAAGAGCCTGTTGTACAGTCCAAGTACCGTGACGGTACATATGAAGCTAAGGCATTTAATTATGAATATGATTTGGTTGTCAAGGTTACAATTGAAAATGACGTAATTACAAAAATTGATGTTGAAGCTTTTGAAGACGATATGTGGTATTTTGAGCAGGCAAGAGATAAGATTGTACCGCAGATTCTCGATAAGCAGTCAACAGATGATATTGATGCGGTAAGCGAAGCCACAATTTCTTCCAATGCAATCAAGAAAGCCGTAAATGATGCACTGGAGCAGGCAAAGAATTAAGGAACTGTCAGAAAATAACTTGAACATTTATACTTGTCTAAATTGTTCAACTTATTTCCCAACAGTTCCTAACTGCGGCGATTTTTCCAGTCGGATAAGGTGGCATAATTTCCGTTGGGGAGTTTTACGTGTTTGAGCATATATTTTCCACCGTGGCAATTGTTCAGCACCTTTACAAGTTCAACAAATTTATACCAATCATTATAGGGATATTTTGACACATAGTAGACAATGAAGCTGTCTTGACTTTCGGAACTGTTATCATAAGCCACACGAGTTATGATAATATTATAATCCAGCTTATCGGCAAGATTCTGAGCCGTATTTTTAAGGCTGTCCGTTTTACGGTCAGCCTTTTCCTTTTGGATTTTTTCCTGCAAAAGGCGTTTTTTCTTAGCCTGTTTGATAGAAGCCTTTTGTTTTTCACGGGCTTCGTATTTTGCCCAAAAAGGGTAAGCGTCAAATTTTTCGAGATAGGGGCATTTTTTTTCAAGACATTCGTGTTTTTGAAGTAATGTGACGGTGACATATCCTTTATGTATTAAATAGTGGCAGAACCCGACTATAGCTTTAGTATCGACTACGGGACGAGTGCCGTCGATTAATGACACACGTCGGTGGGTTATATTCATATCTATAAATTTTTGGTCTTTGTTGCTCATATTAATTTTCAACCTTTCTCAAAAATATGTTATATTGTTATTATACCATATTTTTGAGAATTTGGAATATCTTTTTGTTATTTTTTAAAGTTTATTGATAAAAAATATTATGTAAGTGATTATTGTGCGGACAACAGCGGACAACGGCGGACAACGGCGGACAACGTCCGCAGGAAAATGTCGAAGATCATACATATTTTATAGTTCGACTTTTATTACTTTATTTAAGTTTGATTGGTTTATTTTATTGTTTAAAATAAACTGTGAGTAGAGTAACCGAAAACTTCCTCATTAAAAAAAACTTTCGGTCGGGTTCGTGAATTCAGATTACAGAAGACTATCTTCACGTGCGAAAAAAAAACTTCACGTGCGAAAAAAAACTTCACGTGCGAAAAAAAACTTTCGGTCGGGTTCATGAACTTAGATTACAGAAGAACTATCTTCACGTGTTAAAAAAAAAAAATTTAAGTTAATTTATAGTAAATCTTAAGGTTCGTTTTAAGTTAAAGGGTTACAATATACACATAGAGAAAAACAAAAGCAAAAGCTTAGGAGGATATTAATTATGGATAACAATTACGATTACAATACAGGTTTTAAGAATCAGGACAACAACACACCACAATACAACAACCCCTATTCCTATGATAGCCAAACATCTTCACAGCAGTATTCGCAGCCGAGCAACGCTTCTTACAGCAACCCCTATGCAAGCTCTAACTACACCCCCAACGACTTCTCCTCTTCAAACGACACAAAGAAGAAAAAGAAAGGCAAAGGCAAGAAAGTAGGTCTTTCGGTAGCGGCTATCTGTGCGGCATTGATTATCTCTGGCGGTTCGTTCTATGCAGGTGTCAGCTATTTCGACCATAACACGGATAGTTCAAACGCAGCGTCAACATCTGCCGCAAGCGGAAACAGTAATAAAAATAACGCTGTCGTCGCAAACGCAAACACGGTCGCTATCTCGGACGATAGCTCCGAGGTCAGCAATACAATCACTAAGGTTGTAGAAAATGCTATGCCGTCAATGGTATCTATCAGTACAGTAAGCGAAGAGGAAGTCAGCGAAATGTACAGCTACTTCTACAGATTCTTTGACGAAGATTTCGATAATGCCTACGAGGTTCAGGCAAGCGGTTCGGGATTTATCATCAGTCAGAACTCCGACGAGCTTCTCATAGCAACAAACAATCACGTTGTTGAGGGTGCAAACGAAATCACGGTTGAGTTTATAGACGGCGAAAGCTACACAGCCACAATCAAGGGTACATCTCCCGACAACGACCTTGCTGTTATTTCGGTTAAGCTTTCCGACCTCAGCTCCGATACGTTAAGTCAGATAAAGGTTGCAACTCTCGGCGATTCCACGAAGCTTAAACTTGGTGAATCCGCAATTGCAATCGGAAACGCATTGGGTTACGGACAGTCTGTAACTGTAGGCTACATCAGTGCAACGGAGAGAACGGTTCAGCTTTCCGACAAGACTATGACTCTCCTCCAGACAGATGCGGCTATCAACCCCGGCAACAGCGGCGGAGCATTGCTCAACATCAAAGGCGAGGTTATAGGCATTAACTCTGCGAAGTATTCCGACACAAGCGTTGAGGGCACAGGCTATGCAATTCCTATTTCCGATGCACTTCCGATTATCACCGACCTTATGAACTCAACCTATGTTCCCGATGAAGAGAAGCCGTATCTGGGCATTACGGGCGATTCCGTGCCGGCATCGTATCAGGAGCGTTTCGACTGGCCTGAGGGTGTTTATGTATCGCAGATTACAAAGGGTTCGCCTGCAGAGCTTGCAGGACTTCAGCCGAGCGACATCATTACAGCAATTGACGGAACAGCCGTAAAAAGTATGACGGAAATTCAGGATATACTTTCCGAGCATTCTGTAGGCGACAAGATTACCCTTTCGGTAACACGTTCTGCAAGGGGCAAGACAGAGCAGGGCGAACTCACCGCAACTCTTATTGCAAGAAAAGACGCAGAGAAATAAGCTAACAACTAACTTTTCATAGATACTCCCTTCTTTCAATTTTTTTACAACATTCCGCAAAAGCCGTTGCATAGACAGTGCAGCGGTTTTTTGCAATTTGTAATGTGTAATTGCGGTGGCAGGGAATTGTTTCTAATAGTTGACAATATACAATTATCAATCAAATGTTTTGTTTAATAATAATAAATTTTTATATTTTTTAAGTATTAGATTGACAATTAATATAAACTTTGATATAATAATTATAGTTTTTGGTGTTAAATTCAATGAATTTGAGGATTTTGTAATGAATAAAGTTGTAAAATTAGCATTGATTTGTAATCAAATCGATAAAGACGGTAATGATGTAGATTATAAAGATATATATAAAATTCTTTGGGACTTGCAATATCAAACACGCAATATAAAAAATAAGTCAATACAATATTGTTGGGAATACAGTAATTTTTCCAGTGATTATTACAAAGAAAATCATGAATATCCAAAAGAAAAAGATATATTGTCTTATACGCTGAGTGGATTTGTAAATGATAAATTTAAGACCGGTAACGAACTGTATTCGGCAAATTGCTCAACTACAGTAAGAGCTGTTTGCGGTGAGTTTAAAAATTCTGAAAGTGATTTTAGAAAAGGAAATAAATCAATTATAAGCTATAAAACGAATCAACCTCTTGATTTGCATAACAAATCAATTAAATTGGAAAGCGTTAATGGTATTTTTTATATTTATTTGAAATTGTTAAATCGAGGCGGGGTTAAAAAATATAATTTCAAAAATTCGGAAATCAAGTTTAAAATTTATGTTCGTGATAATTCAACAAAAGTTATTTTGCAAAGATGTTTAGATGATACTTATAAAATCAGTGCAAGTAAGCTTTTGTATAATCAAAAGAAAAAGCAGTGGATGCTTAATCTTGTTTATTCTTTTGATAATGATGTGAACAATAATTTAGACAAAGAGAAAATTCTCGGTGTTGATTTGGGGATTCATTATCCTATTTGTGCGTCTGTATACGGAGATTACAGCCGTTTGACTATTGACGGAGGAGAAATAGAAAATTTCAGAAGAAAGGTTGAAGCAAGAAAAATTTCACTTCTGAAACAAGGCAAAAATTGTGGTGACGGCAGAATAGGTCACGGCATTGCAACACGAAACTTGCCTGTATACAAAATCGAAGATAAAATTGCCAGATTTAGAGATACAGCAAATCATAAGTACAGTCGCACTCTTATTGAATATGCTGTTAAAAATAACTGCGGAACTATTCAAATGGAAGATTTGACGGGTGTAACAAATGAATCAAATCGCTTTTTGAAAAACTGGTCATACTATGATTTGCAGACTAAGATTGAGTATAAAGCAAAGGAAGCGGGCATTGAGGTTGTTTATATAAAACCACGTTATACAAGTCAAAGGTGCAGTAAATGCGGTTTTATAGATAAAAATAACCGACCTGTGCAAGCCAGATTTTCTTGTTTGAAATGCGGTTACAGTGAAAACGCTGATTATAATGCAAGTCAAAATATTTCAATTAAAGATATAGATAAAATTATAGATAAGGAAAAAGAAAAATAAAAAAATAAGGTGCGAATATAGAGCAAACATAAATATACTGTTACATTCGCACTTAAAATCGGGCAACTCGGTGTCCGAAAATCGAGAAAGTATATGTAAGACTGAATAAAATTCAGCAATAGATACACTCGATAAGGTTAAAACAATACACATTTAATCCGTGTATTCGGTATAATTTGTGTGTATTCGCTGGTATGGTTCTATATGCACAGGTGTACTGCGAGACGTGGATACTGCACGCAATTCTCCAATTCTTCTGGTATGGTTCTATATGCACAGGTGTACTGCGAGAAATAAAGCTGTACCGACTTTATCAGCAAATATAAGGTATGGTTCTATATGCACAGGTGTACTGCGAGTATGCCCTCATAATAAATCACACCCTCGTCTTTAAGGGTATGGTTCTATATGCACAGGTGTACTGCGAGTCTAAACTCTAAACTCTTAACTCTATACTCTGTGTGGTATGGTTCTATATGCACAGGTGTACTGCGAGGTAGACTATCCACGCCGCATTGGTAATTGTAAAAAGGGTATGGTTCTATATGCACAGGTGTACTGCGAGTTCACGGTTGTTAATGTTGATAATCTTTTTCATGGTATGGTTCTATATGCACAGGTGTACTGCGAGGATTTATGAATTGCTATCAAAAGCATAACCCTATGGTATGGTTCTATATGCACAGGTGTACTGCGAGAGTAATAAATCCAAACTGCATAAACATTCTTCCTGGTATGGTTCTATATGCACAGGTGTACTGCGAGAAAATCATCACACTTAATATTCAACGGTTCATAAGTATGGTTCTATATGCACAGGTGTACTGCGAGTCAAAAGCTACCTCACAATAAACTGTCAAAAGGCGTATGGTTCTATATGCAGTAACCGCCAAATAATCCTACATTCAACGAACAAAAAACAGAGCCATCACGGCTCTGTAATAATCATTCTGAAATTTTGTATGGCAGGATCAAATCATC
>CACWTQ010000100.1 GCA_902763835.1 uncultured Ruminococcus sp.
ACAAAAAGAATTACTTAACATTGAGTACTTGGGTCCTAACGAAAAATGGAATTATATCATTAAACCAAGTGTATAGGTTATTTTGAAACAGTTCCTAAGCTATCATTGTTAACTCAAGCACAAGTTCGTTTGTATCAAATTTGCCCGAAGGTAAACGTTCAACACCCATACCAGTCTTTATTTCGCTGTGAAATTGCTTGCATTCACCGTGTGCATGATAAAGTTCTATGATTTCCCTGTTACTTTCACTAAGATTTGTCCAAAACATATTCAGCTCAATTTCGGGTTCAAGAAAATACTGACCTGTGGCATCACTGCTGCGTTTTGTCATCTCGTAAACTATACGGTTTGTGATACTTTTCTGTTCACCGGATTCCGTTGTGTAAAAAATTTCCTTAAACGTAGTGCCTATATATACCTTTTTGCCTTCACGTGGCTCGGAAACCTCCTTACACCAAGATCTTATATTTGTCGCCCACTCACTTCTATCTTCTTTGTGAAGGTTACGTTTGATAACGTAATACGCACCATTTTCAAGCAAAATGCCAACATTTTCTGCAGCGTCATTGCCTGAATCAAGCCGCACGAGTAGCGGATTATCGGTCATTTCTCTGCACAGAGGCATTGTTTGGCGAAGAAAATTGGGGGTTCCATTTTTTTGCAGTGTTGTTTTCCCTTGCGAAGTTCTGTGTTGACCATATACCCCTCTTTGCCGATATATGCCATCATCGGGGCATATCCCCATGTGCATTAACTTAAAAAGAATCCGCTATTTAAGCCATCTTTTCAGCGTTAGTCGAAAAAAAGTAAAGCACAAAGTTACTGAATTTTTATAATATAAGCACTTTTTTGACTTTCTCAAAGGTTTAAAAATTCAGGTATAATGCGGTCTATAGCTTAACTTAGTGCGTATGGGGCTCCCAGGTACTGTTTATACGTCCATGAAACTCCTTCTTTTTTGTCTTGACATAGGGGTGAACTTTACACTTTATAGACAACTTTTAAGGCAATTTGGTTTTATGATTTTTAGAATTTTTTTATTTTTTTTGAAAAAAATTACACCTATCGGATTTGATAGGTGTAATGAATTAATTATTTGATTTTTTAGGGGTCGTAAGGAACAAATGTCATTTCTCCGCCGCCATCCCATTTGGATTCGATGTTGTTCCATGTGGAGTTGTTTGCGGGGTAGTAGACATCGGCAGTGACATTTTCAAAAGGATACCCATATTCGTTACCAAAATTAGGCTTATCACCCTTGAAATAAATTTTATTTAAATTTGTACAATCAGCAAACGCATCATCACCTATTGAGGTTACACTATCCGAGATTGTTACTGTGGTTAAACTTGTACAATCCCAAAACGCAGAATCACCTATTGAGGTTACACTATCCGGGATTGTTACTGTGGTTAAACTTCTACAAAAACCAAACGCATAATAACCTATTGAGGTTACACTATCTGGGATTGTTACTGTGGTTAAACTTGTACACCCCTGAAACGTCCTCACACCTATTGAGGTTACACTATCCGGGATTGTTACTGTGGTTAAACTTCTACACTCCGCAAACGCAGAATCACCTATTGAGATTACACTATCTGGGATTATTACTGTGGTTAAACTTCTACAAAAACCAAACGCATAATAACCTATTGAGATTACACTATCCGGGATTGTTACTGTGGTTAAACTTATACAACCATAAAACGCATAATAACCTATTGAGGTTACACTATCCGGGATTGTTACTGTGGTTAAACTTTCACAATCATAAAACGCATCATCACCTATTGAGGTTACACCATACTCTATTTTCACAGTTTTAATGTTAGTATTCTTATACCACGGAGATCCTTCATCATCACTCCAATTAGCCATATTTCCGCTGCCGAAAATATATAAATTACTGCTATCATCTAGTTCCCACTGAACATTATTACCGTTATCTCCACAACTCCCACTTGTAACTAAATTAGGTTCTTTATTAGCAAATGATAAAATAGCCGTTATTATTTTTCCTGCCGCTGTTGCAAAAAAACTTCTTTTTTTCGATAAATTTCCCGTGATATTTTTTGACAAATTTTTCTTAACATCATTTTCCGTGGTATTTTTTGACGAATTTTTCTTAACATCATTTTCCGGCTCGGTATAATCGGATTTACTTACTTTGATAGTTCTATTTGTACTGTTTGATACTTTCGGTTTATCAATATCTTTTTCAACATTTCCACTTTGAACACTAACAGAACTTTTTTGCTCATTCTTATCAAACAATTGCATAAGCTCCGCAATACTGTTACAACGTTCTCTGTAATCCAAAGCCAAAGCAAATTTCAAAGCTTTGACAATATTATTAGGAACATTATATTCGCTGTTTAATTTATTAATTAATGGAAAATTCTCCTCAATAGTATCTGCTATATCTATGTTTGGAGTTTCCCCCGTAACAGCAAAATATATCGTTGCCGCCAAAGCATAAACATCTGTATAAGAACCGTCCCGAACGTTAAAAGAACGCTGTTCAAAAGGAGAATAACCCGGTGAAAAGCTTATTCCCATTGTAGAGAGAGTTCCGGCTTCAACCGACCGTGCCAGACCAAAATCAATCAAAATAAATTCTTCTTCATCATCGGAAATGTTTTTTATCATAATATTCTGCGGTTTGATATCTCTGTGAATAATTCCCTTTTTATGCAGCTTTTCAAGGCTCTTCATAAGCGGCTTTAACTGTTTATAAAGCTCGCCCCAGCTGTAGCAGCCTTTTTCCAAAATTCTTTCATCAAGAGTAACACCGTTAATGAACTCGGTTATTATGTACGCTGTATTATTTTCCGAAAACCAATCATAGACTTTGACAATATTATTAAAACCCTCTGCTTCCGAAAGGCTTACACATTCCTTTTTTGTTTTCTGCATAATACGTTCAAGCGAAAAATCTTTTCCGTATGTAACTTTCAGCGGTTCGGGATTATCCTTATTATTCACGTTTCTTTTGAAAAGTCCGTGGTAAAAGGTTTCCTTAATCAGAATCTTCTTTTCAAGCTTCAAGTCAAAACCGACATACGTAATTCCAAAACCTCCGCTGCCGATACTTTCACCTACAAAATATCTTCCGTTGCTGAGATATGTTCCGGCAGGCAGTTCATAGCTTTGCGAATAGTGAACACTGTGACGTTTGCCACACTCCGCACAAAAGTCACCGACATTACTGTCAACTTTAGCAAAACAGTGATAACAATATAAATTTTTGTTTTCAAACAAAATATCACCTACTGTTATTATAATTCTTATAATGCTATTTTAACATTTTTTCATATAAATTTCAACTGTTTTTTTGAAAAAATTACACCTATCGGGTTTGATAGGTGTAATGAATTGATTTGATGTATTATTTTATTATTAGAGTAATATATTTGCTAGTTCTTAATCTTAAATTTTTTCCCACAGAACTTCTTCATATTCATCATAAAAATTTGATGAATCATTACTCACTTCGAATCCTTTCTCACCTTCAATAACTTGGTAATATTTATTTTCTGCTTTTCTATATACATACAACCCTGAACCTATTTTAAAAAAATCATCTCCGTCACTAAGTGTTATATTACTAGGTTTGGACAATTTATACTTTAAACGTTCAGTATTATAACAAGTGTAAACATCCACTGAATTACCAACTCTCACAAATAATTCATCAGTATTATCATTGTTGATATCAAACTTGAAATATTCATTACCTACTAATGTTTTCAGACATTCAGAATAACACTCCTCTGGTGTATCGTAACTTGTTTCGGACTGATTTTCTATCTGAGAAATGCTGTTCTCTTCCGGTTCGCTGGGGACTTGCTCCTCTTCCTGCGGAGAATTGTTGTTATTCTCGTTAGGAGATGTATGAGTTGTATTATCCTGCTGCTGCGGAACTACAACGGTAGTTGTACTTTGAGATTGAGTTTGTTCTGAAGAAGTACTGCTAGAAGTCATTGAAGACTTATCGGTATCGCCGTCTGTGTTGTTCGAGTTTAAACCTGAGGATTCTTCACTTGAAACAGTCGGCTCAGGCTGCGGTTTGGGCTTAAGACTGTTGTCGGTATCAACATTATCATCGATACTCTCAATCTTAGTGATTCTGTACTTTTTGTCGTTGCCAGCCGTGAGAATAGCTCTCTTTCTCATTCTGGAATCAACACTGTCGCTATACAATTCACTGTAAAAAGTAACTTTCATTTCTATGTCATTGTAATTGGCAATTTCAATGACGGCATTTGCCTGTGTACTGTTCATAGTAACATCAAGAGTAATAATATCACCGCTTTCAAGAGCTACATACTGACCGTCACCGATATTATAATTTTCCTGTGTAATCTCATAATCCTTGAAAGAAGCAAGAATATTGTTCACTTCATCAACCTTAAAATCGGGATAAAAATAAATGTTGGTCGGTGATGTAAAACCTTTTTCACTTCCTCTGTCTATAATATCAGAACAAAACATATTGATATAATCATCAATACTTGTATTGTCGGTGCTTGCATCGTAACTATCCGGAAGACGGGCAAGCACAAATTCAAGCTGTTCCTTTGTCAAATTGCCTGCAACCAAATCCTGATATTTGTCATTCGGTACAACCACACTTCCGGCATCGGGGAGGTTATCGATATCTACATCGTAAACACGTGACGTGTTTTTATCGGAATCCCTCTGAAATTTGCTGCTGGTTGTGTCGTCGTCAGAACTTCTTTTAAGCTTTCCAAAGCTGTTCAAAACAGTAGCACTTGCCACTGTTCCGCCTACCATAACTGCCGCAAGAACCGCTGCCGTTATCTTTCCTGTGAGAGTTCCGAGAAACGCATGCAAGCCTACCTGATGTACTGTTACTGCTGCTGTTTCTGCCGCTGCATTCGCACCTGCTTGTTCGGCTGCTTGTTCAGCGGCTTGCTGTGCCATTGAGCGAGCGGCTTCCGCTGCTGTTTCCTGTGCGGTATTGTTTGCGTTTTCGTTTGAACCGCTGCACGAATTGCTGTCGTTCTTGTCGTTGTTGTTGCCTGCTGCGTGTCTGTCCATAGCCATTTTTCCGAGATTTTGAGTTTCGGGCAAAGCTTTCTCTGCTCGGAGCAAATAAAGCAAGAACGGAATCGGAGTAACTGTGTAAAGCTGATAACCCTTTTCTTTAAGAGCTTCCATTTTCTTTCTGAGAGCATTTCTGCCGTAGTAAAGTCTTGACTTAACCGTGTTTTCCGAACACCCCATACTGTCTGCGATAGCTCGTATACTCTGACCGTCAAAGTGATACATCATCAAACACATACGCTGTTCGTCAGAAAGCGTGTCCACCATTTCTCTTACAAGAACTTTGATTTCTTCTTTCGAGTATGCCTGTTCCGGCTGATACGTTTCATTGTCGTCCTGAATTTCATAAATAAACGATTGACCGTTATTATCCTCACCGCCGACAGCAGAGAAAACAAGAGGCTTTTTCTTTTTCAGAAAGTTTAATGCCGTATTTGCAACTATGCAGCCAAGCCATGAATTGAACTTTTCAGGTTCGTGAAGCATACCCATATTGAGTTGAGCCTTAATATAGGAATCCTGAACGATATCCTCGGCATCCTGTTCGTTCTTAACATATTTCATTGCTAAATAATACATATTGTAGTATGTACTGTTATACAAAAATGCAAAGCTTTCCGAATCTCCCTGCATTGCATTCCGTACTGCTGTATTAAAATCCATAAATTACATCTCCTTATATAAAAAGAACATATGTATTATAAAAAAGTAAATTAATCTTATTTTATAATCTATATCTATTTTACTATATTTCTTTAAAAAATAACAGGGATTTTTTTTAAATTTTTCAAATTTTTTGAATATTTTTTATTCTGTACTACAAAAAAACAAAATCTCCCCGATTTAAACGGGGAGGAATTTTTTTATAAGTATTAAAAATCATCGTCAAGCTTTTCATTAAGACTTTCCTCAACAGCGGAACGTTTAACCATTTTTCCATTATAGAAAATATATTCGTCGGTGCTGTCTGATGCAAGTTTTGAAATCTCTTCCGCTTCTTCTTTTTTTATATGCTGTTTTACTGCGTTTTTCTCGGTTTCATCGTCATTCTTTTTTGAGTCGTCAAGTATTTCCACCATTGAATCATATACATAGAAAGTTATTATAAACTGAACTGTTGACGGCACAATAAACGCTGTGATAATTCCGCAGATTATAAGAATAAGCAGCAATTTATTCAAAATAACCGCAATTGTAAATATAACCGCACCCAAAACAGCCAATGCGAAAGTCGCCATAAAATTATTTTTAAGCTCACCGAATGAAAATAACATACAGTTTCTGTAAATATTCTTAATATTGATATTCATAGTAACCGTCATTATATTCAGATAGTATGAAACAAAAAGCATTAACAGCGAAATTAAAGCCGTTATAACAAGCGGTACCCAAAACAGCGAATTAGTCTTTGTACCGTTGTAATATAAGACTATCGAAGCGTAGCTTACCGCAGATAAAAAGTAAAAGAAAATACCGTGAACGAGAAATTTCAGCCAATTTTCTTTAATGCCTTTTACAAATGTTTTGAACGGAGAAAATTCTTTATCCGTATAAATATATCTGACAACAGAGGTTACTCCCGACATACCTATATTTAAAAATACAACCGCACCCAATGCGGCAACGATATTCAATCCGCCGCATAAAACATATGTTAAATATACATAAGCCGCCGATATTAAAAAAAACACAAGAAAGAAAATGTTTGACAGCAAAATATATTTAAATTTTGAAAAATATAAATTAAAGAATTTAACCGTTTGCATTTTCTTATCGAGATTACTTTCGGGATTAATTTGATATCCTGCCACAATGTCCTCCCTTACTACTTCTTTATTTTTTCTTCTTTAATCTTTCTAGCGGACAACTACCTCCGCATTTCCGAAAGCATTTTTACCAATATTTGAAAGATTACGAGAAATTGAAACAGTTTTCAAATTACCGCAATCCGAAAAAGCATTATCACCGATTTCTTCAACACTATTGGGGATAAAAACACTTTCAAGACTTTCGCAGCCGTAAAATGCACCAAAACCTATAATTTGTACACTATAGGGAATGTCAATTTGCTTAAGGAACTGTTGGGAAATAAGTTGAACAATTTAGACGCAGGATAATTTGTTCTGTGTTAGGCACAACACCGCAGGAATACTGACGTATTTCAAGGGGGCAAATTAGACAAGTATAAATGTTCAAGTTATTTTCTGACAGTTCCTAAGGCTTTTACAATTGCAAAAGCAGTCTGTGCCTATATTGACCACACTGTTTGGAATTTCAATCGATTCAACACAGATACAGTCAAAATCAGGGTCATTTCTCCAAGCTTGATTTTCAAATTAACTCCGGCGGACAACGTCCGCATGAAATACGCACACTAACTTTTTTTGTACCATAAATTTTGTGCCTGCGTCAAAAGTTCTTTTTCTATGAGAGTTCACATAATACGAATCAAAAAGAAAACAAACCCCCAACAATATAATAAAGTCCCGTATCAATCAGAGATGCGAATATCACAATCATAATCATATATGCACAATTCAGGGTCATTTCTCCAAGCTTGATTTTCAAATTAACTCCGTCGGACGTACCCTTTCCGAACATCGAAAACAACATCGACACCGAAAAATCTATACAATACTGTGACGAATAAACAAGTGCAAGAGAGGAAATAAACGCACCTAAAAGTATAACCGTTATGTAATAGCCAAGACCTTTCAAGCCGTAATTCACACAAAGAAAACCCGAGGATATTCCGTACTCAAAACCACGGAAAAACATCACGGTCGGAATAAAAAATATCCCCAGCGGAGAAAGTGATGAAAAGTACAGCACCGCCATAAACACAAGCGAAACCGTGAAAGAGTTCATAAATGTTTTGGCAGGAGTTTGACTGTTACCGACATTCATAAATTTTGAAAAAACAGAATCTATTTTATTCAACAATTCCGGACTTGCCATACCTGCTTTAACCGCACCGAAAATCATACCCGAAAACAAAATTACTATAAAAAGAGTAAGCATTCCGTATCTTTGAAAGTAACATTTAAGATTTGCTTTAAGCGGCGAATAACGCTTGTATTTGCGGCGGATTTTCGGCTGCGGCACGGCAATTATAAAGCTTTTCATTGTACAACGTCCTTTCCCAAATAAATCTTATAGGAAATTTTATGCTGTACAAGTCTGTTTTATGTATATTTTTTACTTTGAAAGCTCGTCCGCACGTTTTGTGCAAGCGTCCATTGCTTCAATCACAGAGTTATAGAAATCTTTTTCGTCAAGCTTCTCAAGAGCTTTCAAGGTTGTGCCGCCCGGAGATGAAACCTTTTTAATAAGAACATCGGGAGTATCGCCCGAATTTTCTAGCATTTCGGCACTGCCCTTAAGAGTTGCACAAACAAGCTTCAAAGCCGCCTCGTAGGCAATTCCCTCTTTTTCAGCATAGTCAACCATAGCTTTTGCAAAAAGGTAAATGTATGCAGGACTGCTGCCGTTGACTGCAATTACACTGTTCATCTGTGATTCGTCGAGTATTTCCACGACACCGCCGTTTGCGAACATATCGTAAACATACTTGAAATCTTCATCGGAGATATTTCTCCTGCTTACAGCCGTTGCACCCACACCCAACAAAAGCGGAGTATTCGGCATAACTCTAACCATAGGACATTCACACTCCACAGCTTTTGCAATGTAATCTGTCGAAATACCTGCGGCAATAGTAACGATAACCTTGTTCGGGTTTACAGCTTCTTTGATACTCTCCAGAACCTCTGCATAATTCTGTGGCTTAACAGCGAGAACAGTAATGTCACTTACTTCAACAACCTCTCTTGCGGAGGCTGCTGTTGATACTCCTTTTTCCGACATAATGCCGAGCTTGTCTGTCATCACATCAAACACGGTAATGCTGTCAGCGGAAGTCGGGTCATTTCTAAGAATACCGTCAATGATAGCTGTAGCCATATTGCCTGCACCGATAAAACCAATTTTTTTCATTTTAAATCACCATTTTCTAAAAATATTTTTTCTAAATCTATATTTATAAAGTATTATCAGATTATCCAAAGCCTTATCATACATAAGACATATAATATTTCCCATAATCAGAAATATCCCGGGTAAATAGACATCACCTATTGCAAAGCTGTCTTTCGGAACACCGAGAATATATATTGTAACAACAAAATATATCACGCAGCATATATTAATAAAAATTAATTTCATAATTAATTTTGCTGTATTACTTTTAAGGAAATTTTTACGGCTTCGTTCCACAAGCTTTTTGTATATAGGATAATACCCGACAACCGTTATAAAAATAACGGCAGCTTCCTTATCGGGAATCAACAGCAAAACAAGAATAGAAGCCGCTGCATAGACACTTGTCGCATATCCTATGTCGATTTTCTCCGCAACAAGAGCGATACACACTCCCGAGATAAGGGCACATGTATAAACCGCAACGGGAACAAGCTGTCCCAAAAACATACACACAAGTGCAAGTGCCGTCATAATTCCGCAGAAAGCTATTTTAAAACTATGATTCACTCAGAACAACTCCTTAAATCATTAATTCGCTTACTTTTCTATTTTACTACAAATCTTGATGTTTATAATTAACAGTATGTAAATTTTTGTTCACAAAAAAATGGCATTATGCCGGCTGTTTTCCTGATTTAGGAACTGTTGGGAAATAAATTGAACAATTTAGACGCAGGATAATTTGTTCTGTGTTAGGCACAACACCGCAGGAATACTGACGTATTTCAAGGTG
>CACWTQ010000101.1 GCA_902763835.1 uncultured Ruminococcus sp.
CAGTTCTCTTTTTTCTTGACTCAACATGGTTACCACTCCTTCTACACTTATTGTACCACGCTTGTCAATAGTCTATATATTTTATTGGATTGCTATAGCCGAGAAGCCGAAATATACAGTCAAATGAACAAGCTTAGCGATAAACTTAAAGATGTAGAAAAGCTGAAGCTTTTGCACCAAAAAAAGGTTATTGGTATAGGCGGTAAATTCAGTGCGGGTAAGTCGTGCTTTATTAACTCGCTTACAAATTCGGTGCTGCCCGAGGGGCAGCGTCCGACTACCTCTATTGCAACATATATAGTTCATTCCGATGTTAAGAAAAATGTTGCAATCACGAACAACGATAATTTGATTGAACTTGACGATGAGGCAATTGCTGCAATTACACATCAGTTTTTTAAACAGTACAAGATAGGCTTTTCGAGAATTATTAAAAATCTTGTGGTGTCTACAGATGAATTTCCGTATCCGAATGTTGCTATACTGGATACTCCCGGTTACAGTAAAGCCGATACCGCAAAAAACGACGACGGCACAGATGCGGAACTTGCAAGAGAACAGCTAAGGTCTGTAGATTACTTGATATGGCTTGTGGATTCGACGCAAGGTGTAATAACAGACGGTGATTTGAATTTTATTTCCTCGTTGAATCTTTCAACCGAAATACTTGTTGTGTTTACAAAAGCCGATACCGATACTAAAGAGAATCTTCAAAAAAAGCTTAAGCAGGCAAGGAAAACTCTTGCCGGTCAGAATAAGAAAATTTTCGGTGTGATTGCATACAATTCCCGTGATAAGGAAATTGTAATCGGCGAAAACGAATTGAATGATTTTATGAAAATGGCGAACGACAGCAGCAGTTCCGAAAACGAGATACATTCTCAGTTGTCTTTGGTTAATGATGTACTGCTTAATGATATTGAAGAAAGTATAGCGGATAATAACGACAAGCTGAATCAATTTTCCGAAGTGCTTACAAATACTTGCAATGCGGAACATATTTCTTCAATTTTGAATGAATACTCACGGAGTTATGCTTCAATACAGAAATTGAAAGAAAGCAGGAATAAGATTTCCGAGAGTTTCACTCAGCTTATGAGAATTTCAAATGATTTAGCAGGAGGCAATACTTAATGGGTATAGATGAAATTCTTGCTAAATTATTTCGATTGAGGAGGACAGATTTAATGACTAAAGATGAGTTTTTGGTAAAGCTATCTCGTATTATGGAAGATACAGCCGAGAACAATGAGTCGATTGTAAGATTGGGAAATATACAAACACTAATCGATGAACAGCTTATTCCTATGGTTGACAAAATAGGATATGAAAACAAGTATGATGTTATTGATAATATTAAGAAACTTTGCAGCGATATATCAATATACACATTTTTCCCGGAACTTATAAACAAGAATGTTTTTTGTTTTTATGAACTTGACAAGAAATCATTGAACAGTTTAAACAATGCTATTGCCGGACAAACAGGCAAAATGCTGATAGACAACTCCGTGCCTACATTTGTAAACAGCGGAAATGAGGTAAGCATTTTGAATATTGCTCAAAAATGCGTTTCTGTTTCTGTAAATGAGTACGAAGAGATTTTGCGTTTTATGGAAAAGAACAATTTTGATTTGGCAGGCGTTGTACACACCTGTATTGTGCCTTCGGACAGATTTAAGGATATAGGAGCGTTGCTTTGTATTCCCGAGAACGTGGATAAAACTCAAAAGTTTTATCTTCCTGTATTTCATTCATCGGACGTGCTTATTGTCAGCATCAAAAAAGCCAGTGTTGAATTGATTGAATCGTTTTCGGGTATTTCATCACTTATAGTATTTGGAAATGACAACGGTAATTTTGATGAGATAAAAAATTATTGCAGTGAGAATAATATCAATGTGATGACTGTGGGTTCATTCGGAAGGGTTTTGAGTATTATCAATCTAGGCGATACAACGGTCAAGAAGAGCGGAAGTTCATTTACCGACAAGCTTGAAAAAGAGTTTTATGAGTTGATGTGGTATCTTGCGGACTGCAAAATCAAGCTGGAAAATTCCTTTGAACAGATAAATGAAAATTTGCTGTATAAGGATAACTCCACGGGAGAAACGGTTCAGAAGATAAAAACTAAATATTCAAATCAAATTGAAGATACGGATAAGCTTTACAAGGATATTCGTTCCGTGTCCGATTTGATACTGGAAGAAGCAAATGCTTTGCAGTCTTCTATCAACATTACCGATACCGAACTTTCCGATATTAATCTTATTGAGGAACTTATTGTTAAGAAGTCTTTGGTATTTAAGGCTTTTTCGGAGAAAGATTCAAAAGAGATAATTCGTAACTACTGCGGTATTTACGGTAGCTTTGATGAATACAAATCGGCTGCCAATGTACTGCTCAAAGACTTTTTGGGCGAGAGTATAGATGAACAGGATAAAAAGGCTCTTTTATCTCTTGACGATATAAGCGGTAAATCGAACTTTATGAAGCATAAAATTATAGAGTTGTGTTTTGATTGCTCTGATTTTGTAAACGTTTGCATTGACATAGCGAACACTGTTACACCGCCGTTAAGCAATCTTGAACTGCGGCTTTTGGGAGAATATTATTACCAAAACGATATGCACGACCTTGCAAAAGAGAACCTTATGTCTGCATTGAAAAACGGCGATACGGAAGCCGGCGAGATTTACAGAAAAAAATTCGTGAGCAAGGAAGATACCGAGATGCTTGCCGAACTTGCAAACCTTGGTGTTGGAAAGGCTGCTATGCAGTTGGGAAAGCAGCTGTATAAAAATATTGATTCAACGGAAACAATGAATGATTGTTTGAAATATCTCACTATTGCGGCTGCAAGTGGAAGAGCAAGTGCGGCAAAAGTATTGGGAGATATTTATTATGAAGAAGAATTGACAGAATATTTACCCGATTGGGAGAATGATGAGAAATATTCCGACAAGGCTTTGCGTTATTATCTTTTTGCCGAAAAGAGCGGGTGTACGGAATCTGATATTTATAATAATATTGCCGATTTGTATTTTGATAAAAGCAATTACACCGATTGCATTAAATACTGTGAAAAGTCGGGCAGCGGATATTGTCAGTACTTACAAGGAAAAATATATCGAAACGGATTGGGTACTTCGCAGGATAATGATAAAGCGTTGAAGTTTTTTGAAATTGCATCGAACGCAGGGGTAGCAGATGCTCAGGTAGAATATGAGCGGCTTGTTGCCGAAATCAATGAGGCTAAGAAAAAAACGACCGTATCCTACAGTACGGATTATAGTTCATATTCGTATTATTCGGGATATTATTCGTCTTACAGTTCGTACAGCAGCGGTTGGTAATATTTTATGAACAGAGAAAAATATTTTGATTGCCTGGTTAAAAGTCTTGAAGAATTGCAATTAATACCGCCGGTTGACAGCAGCTGGCGGTTAAAACTTGAATCGGCTTTCAGAAAAGCAAAAGTAGAACCCACATTATTGTCCAAACTTAAAGAGGAATACAGAACGGCTTTTCTCAATGTTATATTGGTGAATTGTCAGAAAAATTATTTGCTGTGCAGACAGTTTTCCGTAAACGTAAACCGTAAGCTGTTTCATGCCGCTCTTTCGTTTACACTTCTCGGCTGTGTGCTTGATTTTATGCTCGACAGCGGAAACGATGACTTGCGAAATAAAGCACGGGAAAAATTAAGTGAGGATTATTGTGCGTATTATTTTGTAAATTTCGGAAAAGCAAAAAATGATACGACAGAGGACTATCTTTTTGAAAAAATATCACAGGGACTGTACGAGATTCGGAGTAACAACAAAGAAAAGTACATACGAATTATAAATATGATAAAAAACGCCGCCGAATCCGAGGTTTATGTTTTAAAGGAAAATTGTACCGATGAAAATATAGTATGTAAATCATTGGAGTTTACACGAATTTCGAGTGAAATATTGCTTAGTGAAATAGATTTGACAGACAGCGACAGGGAACTTATTGACAGCATTGGCTACAGTTTTGCGTTAATAGATGATTTGTGCGATTGTTTTGAAGATGAATTAATCGGTCAGGCTAATCTTGTCAACAGAATGGGCAGCACTGACGAAAGCTGCACTGTAAATTGTATGTGTGAAAAACTTGGACATCATATAGACTTGATTAAAACTCGTGCAATCCCGCAACTTTACAATTTTATTTTTAACGAACTGAGTGAATGGACTCTTAGCTGCGTTGATTTAAGATTACGAATTTGGAGAAAATATGGCTAATATTATGATTACAAAAAGGTGCAATCTCAATTGTGAGTATTGTTTTGCAAATGAATTTGTTAATTCAGGCGACAGCACCGATATTTTGATTGATGATTTTAAAAGAATACTTGAGTTTATGTTATCGGACGGTACAGAAAAAAGAATTGGACTGATAGGCGGTGAGCCTACTCTTCACCGCAGGTTCGGCGATATACTTGATATACTGTTGTCAGAAAAGCGTGCGGACAGAGTTATACTTTATACTAACGGAATCCTTGCAGGTGTATATGCGGATAAGCTTTCGGACTCTAAATTTCATTTGCTGGTAAACTGTAACGATATAAGGCACAAGGAATCTTTGAACCGTAAATTTGAGCATTCGCTTAGGATATTATTTGAACGATTGGGAGATAGGGTCGGACTGGGAGTTAATTTTTATAAGCCCGATTTTGACACCGGATATATACTTGAACTATTGAGAAAATATCCGTGTAAGAAATTAAGAGTATCTATAAGCTTACCGAATAGTGATAATTACGATTACAATCCGCTTGAATATTTTGCTGAGGTAAAACCGGGACTTTTTGATTTTTTTAGGAAGTTGAGAGAAATTGGCACAATTCCGTATCTGGACTGCAATATTCTCCCGCCTTGCCTTGTAACGGTTGATGAAATGCTTGAATTCAGTAAATGGGGGGAATCCAATCCTTTTGTAACGGTTAAAACCGAACATACGGGCTGTATGCCGGTTATTGATATTTTATCCGATGGTACAGCGGTACGGTGCTTTGGTCTTTCCGAATACACAAAAACCAACATAAAGGATTTTGCGTCTATTTCCGATTTGCGTAAATATTATATTCGCACGGTAGATGCTTATGCTGTGAACAGTGTTTACGATAATAGGTGCAAAGGCTGCTATAAATTCAAAACCGCAAAATGTTCGGGCGGTTGTTTGATATATAAGATTGATCAAATACTAAAAAAGCAGGCAGGTGATAATTTGTTATGACGGAAAGAGATAATGTGGTTATTAATCTATGTGACAGACCGATAAGTGTGCTGCAAAAATCATTAAACGATTATAAAGAAAAATATTTTCAAATTGGCAGCTATAGTTGTGAAAATTACTTCAAAGCTGTTGTTAAACTTGTCGATAAATTCTGTGATTGCAAATTTGACCTTGTTATCCCTGTGTTTCCAGAGCATATGCTGTATATTCTTGAAGATAATAACTTTAAAAAGCTTTTAGATTGCAGTAGTATGATTGTTGTCAATGATTTTGGAATGCTCGAATATTTTTCCGATAAAAAACGGCTAAGAATGGGCAGAATGTTTTTCAGAGATTATCGTGATAAAAGATACCAGGATTATGATTACGGCGAATACTACGGAAAAGCACAGGAGTTGCTGAGTTTTGTAAAGAACTGTGGATTTAGTGTTTCGGCGATAGAAAACGATATTATAACAAAAAAATATAACCTTTCAATTGATAAAGACTTTGTAAAATATTATCATTATCCTTACAGACAAATTTCGGCAGGTCATATTTGTGAATACTCTGCAATTGGTGTTGGCATTGAAGATAAGTTTAAACCCGATGATAATTGTGATATGCAGTGTGCAAAAGTGTTTATAAAATCATCTGCCGGATATATAAAAATCGGAAAAAATATTTATGACATTATTGATGAAAGTTATCTTTCAGTGGTTTCGCAGAATGATTATATCATATATACTCCGAGGTGGGAATTATGATGAATATAATGGTCCCGTTATCTTCTAAAGAAGATATTGATAAGTTGTGCTGTGCAGGAGCAGACGAATTTTATTTTGGGTTCAGAGATGAACGGTGGGATAAACGATTCGGTGTTTTTGAAGAAGTAAACAGAATGTCCTCTTTTGGAAGTAAGGCTAATTTTCACATAAGTGAAATAAGTGATATAGCCAAACGTATAAAGGAAAACGGAAAGTGTGTATATATTACATTAAACAGTCAGATGTATTCTGCAAAGCAAAAGGACTACATAAAGAGTATAATACCAGAACTTGGAACAGTAGACGGTATTATCTTATCTGATCCGACTTTAATTGAAATGATTAAAGAGTTTGGTTTATCTGTTACCATGAGTACAATGGCAGGCTGCTATAATTCAAAAATAATAAATTTTTATAAAAAGCTTTCGGTAAACAGAGTAATTATTCCCAGAGATGTATCAATTGATAATATTGAGAAAATAATATCAGCATTTCCGGATATAGAATTTGAGGTTTTTATTATGCGTAACGGATGTAAGTTTTCCGATTCTCAATGTATGTCGTTTCATGCAAGAAAATATGGCTCAATGTGTGCGTGTATAGATTACTCACCATGTGAAATTTGTTTTTCGGGTAACTGTTCGGAAAAATTCAGAAGGGAAACTTACTCTAATAATAAACTTTTTACAAAGGCTTTCCATAAGGAGGCTTGTGGACTTTGTTCGGTTAAACGCTTTCAAAGAATGGGAATAAAAAGTCTGAAAATTGTGGGACGTGCAGATTCTGCCAAAAGTGTTGAAAAGAATATAATTGCTTTAAAGCAGGTTATTTTAAGTGACACACAAGATGTTCCTTTTTATGAAAATTGCCTTTATGGAATGAATTGTTATTACAATACGTATTGAGATTTTTTATTTGTGTGAGATTAATCGAAGGACAAGTAAAGTTATAGGTTTATTTTTTCATCTTTGGTTCTATTCTGGTTCTATTTTTTTCCAAAACGTGGTGGAATAGATGGAAATGATGCCTAAAAAAGACTAATTTGCCCTTAAATATACTCATTTACACGGTAGAAAAATCTGTTACTATTGAGTATGAATAGTTGACAGTATTACAGCGTAAGGAACTGTTGGGAAATAAATTGAACAATTTAGACGCAGGATAATTTGTTCTGTGTTAGGCACAACACCGCAGGAATACTGACGTATTTCAAGGTG
>CACWTQ010000102.1 GCA_902763835.1 uncultured Ruminococcus sp.
AACAGAGAGTTGTAGGGTACGGCATTCATGACGTACCGAGAATGACGAACGTATCCATTATCGAAGCCGCAAGATAGGAAATTCAACGCTTCTGCCATGCGGTACGTCGAACACGCGTGTTCAAGCGCCGTACCCTACAACCTAACTGAAACCTTCATTGTAAGGTGTATTTTTGCGTAATTCCTGCAATTATCTTTCCAAAACACTGAAATCTCTAAGTCCTACACTGTATCTCAAAATGGAAAGACTGTCGGAACTATCGGCTTTTCCGTCACCGTTCACATCTGCCTGTTCAACAATATCCTCATCAAACTCTTCAAGCTGAACAGAATATCTTAAAACAAGCAAAGCGTCATTGGAAGTAATTATTCCGTCACCGTCAACATCACCCTTTACTCCGCTTGCTGCACTTGGATAAGTTCTGAACGGAATTTCCTTTCCTACAGCATATATCTCAGCAGTGGAATATTTCTTTCCATAAACGGTAAGCCTTTCGCAGCCGTCAAAAACGTTCGCTCCGATATATTTCACTCTTGCCGGTATATAGATACTTTTAAGACGTATGCAGCCTTTAAAAGCTTGACTGTTGATTCCGCTCACACTGTTCGGAATTATAACCGTTTCAAGGTTTACACAATCCTGAAAAGTTTCCGCACTAATCGCAGCAATACCGTTCGGAAGAGTAACATCTTTTAAAGCGGTGCAGCTCTTAAACGCTTCTCTGCCTATTGAGGTTACTTCATCGGGAATAGTAACACTTTCCAAGTCATAGCAATTCTCAAAAGCACTCCAACCGATTTTTGTAAGATTCTTTGGTAAGGTAACTGCTTTCAGAGAAGAGCAGTCCTTAAAAGCATAGCTTCCGATTGAGGTAACGCTTTCGGGAATAATGACATTTTCCAGTGAAGAACAATTCTCAAATGCCCGTATGCTGATTTCTCTCAAACCGTATGGCAAAGAAATACTTCTAATTCCTGTTTGATTTCTGAAAGCCGATGAGGAAATAGATGTAACAGGTCTATTTTCAAGTTGGTCGGGAATACTCAGCGATGGGGAGTCGCCTGTGTAACCTACAATATTAATCTCGCCTTTGAGAGTAATTCTGTAAATAATGCCGTTGTAGTTATGATTTGTTCCGCTTGCTTCATCATCAATTGCAGCCTGTGTTGTTTCCGCTGTGACTTCAACGGCACTTGCCGATAAAGCCGCACTTGTACAAGACATAATCATAGCAGCCGACAGGCATACCGATAAAAACTTTTTTTTCATAAAAAATCCCCTTTCTAAAAACAGATTCATAATCTACATTAGATTTTAGCACTCTGCAACTTCAATTGTCAATGTGTTTTTACATATAAAAATATATTTTACAAAGCATTAATATGATTCAAAGGAATTTTAATATACTATTCACTAAATGTTCATAATTATCCCCAAATTTATTCTTATAAAAGTGCTTTTGATATTTTATCCAAATCTAAAGATAGACATATCAGTAAAAAAATGTTATAATATTACCGTAAATAAAAAAAGAGGAGTTTAATATGTTAAAATGGAAAAATATGAAGCCTTTGTATAAAGGTATGATTCTGATAATATTATCTGCGTTTTTCTTTGCACAGATGAATATGTTCGTACATCTTTCGGGAGAGCTGCCGTCGGTACAGAAAAGTTTTTTCAGAAATTTTGTGGCATTTATTTTTGCAGGAATTATCTTGCTAAAAGACGGAAAATCTGTTAAACTTACCAAAAATGCAGTACTGCCGCTTTTTCTCCGCTCCCTTTTCGGTACAATAGGAATTCTTTGTAACTTCTATGCACTTGATAAACTGGATTTGGCAGATGCCTCTATATTGAACAAAATGTCGCCGTTTTTTGCAATCATATTCAGTATATTCATTTTAAAAGAAAAAATAAAACCCTTGCAAATGCTTATTGTTTTCGGTGCATTGGCAGGTGCAATGTGCGTAGTAAAACCAAGCTTCGGAAACGCTTCCACTGTTCCGGCACTTATAGCTCTTTGCGGAGGTATGTGTGCAGGTATGGCGTATACAATGGTAAGGCTGCTGGGGCAAAGGGGAGTGAAAGGTGCTTTGATAGTTTGTGTGTTTTCGGCGTTCTCGTGCCTTGTCACAGCACCGTTTCTGATATTCAAATTTACACCGATGTCGTCAACACAGCTTATTATACTGCTTCTTGCGGGACTTTCGGCGGCAGGCGGTCAGTTTACTATAACTTCGGCATATTGCTATGCTCCTGCAAAAGATGTTTCGGTTTATGACTATTCACAGATTATTTTCGCCGCTGCTCTGGGATTTTTTGTATTCGGTCAAATTCCCGATTGGCTCAGTTGGGTAGGATATTTTATAATAGTTGCTATGGCTGCACTGATGTTTCTATATAACAAGAAATCGGATAGTAAAAATAAATGACAAAAATATACTCCGCATATAAACGTTCGCTTAAAAACGACTTTATGCGGAGTTGTTACTTATTATACTCAATACTGTCTGAGATAATAAATAATATTCCTCTGTAATTTTCTGTACCTTTCAACGGTTTCTTCTTTTCTACAGCAATAATCCTTTGACGCTCTGTTATTCGGCTCATACCTTACGGAAATTCCACAAAGGTCGTAATGTTCTCTCGCAAGGTCAACATAACGGTCGTTAATTTTATTGAAATAATGTATGCTCCCGTCCGAAAGCTTCACTCTGTGAATTGTACCTCCGAACATATCGTAAACAAGCACAGCCGTAACTTCACATTGTCCATACGAAGGGTCGGAAGATGACCAATTATTTTTATAAGGCGGATACACGGTATTCTCGTCCCAACAGCATTCAAGAACCGAAAACAGCTCCACTAAATTTGTAATTCCGGGAAATTGCTTAACCGGAGTGCATTCCGTATTTCGTTCTTCATCTCCGTAGAAAAAATACTCCGAATCCCTGTGTCTTTCCAGCATATTCTGAACAGCCCTGAATACTGCTTTGTTTGCGTCACCCATAAAAAAACCTCCTGCAGTAATATTTTATACCGCAAACTGACTGTTGTAAAGCCTTGAATAAAATCCGCTGAGCTTCAAAAGCTCTTCGTGACTGCCCTGTTCAATAATGTCGCCGTCTTTCATAACAAGTATAACATCAGCTTCACGAATAGTAGAAAGTCTGTGTGCTACAATGAAGCTTGTCCGACCTTTCATCATCTTCGCAAACGAACGCTGAATTCTTGTTTCGGTTCTTGTGTCAATGGAAGATGTAGCCTCATCAAGTATAAGCATTGGAGGTATACTCAGCATAACCCTTGTAATGCACAAAAGCTGTTTCTGACCCTGCGAAAGACCCGAATTCCCGTCACTTACAACCGTGTCATAGCCGTTCGGAAGTCTTTTTATAAAGCTGTGTGCGTGTGTGGCTTTTGCGGCAGCGATAACCTCTTCGTCGGTTGCGTGGGGTTTACCCATTATAATATTTTCACGGACAGTTCCGTTTTTAAGCCACGTTTCCTGTAAAACCATTCCGTAGCTTGATCGCAGGCTTGTTCTTGTAATATCCCTTATATCATTATTCTCAATCAGAATTTTACCCGAATCAACATCATAAAATCTCATCAGCAGATTGATAAGAGTAGTCTTTCCGCAGCCTGTGGGTCCCACTATCGCAATTCTCTGACCCGGCTTTACCGTAAGATTAAAATTCTCGATAAGTTTCGTTTGCGGAGAATAAGAGAAGCTTACGGAATCAAGCTTGACCGTACCGTCAACGTTATCGATAACAACGGCATTTTCCGAATCGGGTATTTGTGCAGGCTGTTCAATAAGCTCAAAAACTCTCGCTGCACAAGCAAGTGCGTTTTGCAGTTCCGTGATAACTCCCGAAATTTCGTTAAACGGTTTTGTATATTGATTGGCATAGCTCAGAAAACAAGATAATCCGCCGACAGTCATCATACCGTTAATGACCGCCAAAGCTCCCGTAAGACATACGGCAGCATAAATAATGCTGTTTATAAAACGTGTAACAGGGTTAGTCAATGATGAAAAGAACACTGCCTTAACAGAAGCCTTTGTAAGTCTGTCATTAATTTCGTCGAAACGTTCAAGCGATTCGTCCTCGTATGAAAATGCCTGAACAATTTTCTGATTGCCTATCATTTCATCAATCAGTGCAGTTTGCTCGCCTCTAATTTCCGATTGTGTCTTGAAATAATTGTATGTACTTTTTGCAATAAATTTCGCCACAAAAAGAGATAGAGGAGTGAGAACAACCACAAGCAATGTTATCTTAATATTTATCGACAGCATAAAAGAAAGCGTACCGAAAATAGTAACCACACCCGTAAAGAGCTGCGTAAAACCCATAAGCAAGCCGTCCGCAAACTGGTCAACATCGGCTATAACCTTGCTGACAATTTCTCCGTGACTATGTGAATCAATGTAGGAGAGAGGAAGCTTCTGAATTTTGTTGAAAGCTTCATTTCTTACATCTCTGACTACCTGAAATGTTACTTTGTTGTTGATAGTATTCATAACCCATTGCAGAACAGCCGCTGCACCGACCATAACTCCTGCTTTAAGCAGAACTTTCAAAATCTCGTCAAAATCAACATTATCTTTCCCTACTATCAAATCTATTGCATTACCTATCAGAATGGGAATATACAGTGACAATGCCACCGTCACTGCTGCAAAAAATATCGATAAAAATACCTGAACCTTGTACTTTGAGATATAAGAAAATACCTTTTTAAGGGCAAATTTCCTATTAACCTTATTGTTTGATGCCATTAGCTTTTACCCTCCGTTTCCGTACTGAGAATCGTAAATTTCCTTGTAAATCTCACAGCTTTCAAGAAGCTTCTTGTGAGTTCCCAGTCCAACAGCTTTACCGTCATCAAGCACAATGATTTTATCTGCATACTGAATAGAAGAAGTTCTCTGTGAAACAATAAACACAGTAGGTGAACCGTCAATTTCCCTTAGTGCTTTTCTGAGTTTTGCGTCTGTTTCAAAATCCAATGCGGAAGAGCTGTCGTCAAGAATCAATATTTTCGGTTTTCCAACAATTGCCCTTGCAATGGTCAAACGCTGCTGCTGACCTCCAGAAAGATTTTTACCGCCCTGCTCAATCTCAAAGTCAAGACCGTTATCTTTCTTATCGATAATTTCCTTAGCTTGGGCAATTTCAAGAGCGTTAATGATTTCATCATCACCTGCATCTTTTTTGCCCCACTTGATGTTATCTCTTACAGTACCCTTAAACAGAACCGCCTTTTGCGGAACTATTCCAAACAAATCCCGTAACTCCTGTATTTTATAATCCCTGACGTTCTTACCCTGAACCAGAACTTCACCGCTTTCGATATCGTAAAATCTTGTCATAATATTTACAAGCGACGTTTTTCCCGAGCCTGTTCCTCCTATAATACCCACAGTTTCACCGGGTTTAACCTTTAAATTAATATCTGAAAGTGAATAATCGGAAACATTTTTATATTTCAAATTAGCATTCTTTATCTCTACAATATAATCACTTTGTTTCGGCTTGATGTTATTCTCAGACAAAACAACACTGGGTTCAAGCTCCAGAACGGCTTCTACTCTGTTTCCGCAGGCAACCGCCTTAGTAATGCTGATAATAAGATTTGCAAGCTTTATAAGTTCAACCAAAATCTGCGACATATAATTGTAAAGTGCAACAACAGCACCCTGCGTAAGAATACCCTTGTAAACCTCAATTGCACCTGTGTATATTAAGATTATAACGGCAAGATTGATAATTATAAAAGTCAGCGGATTCATCAAAGCAGAAATTTTACCTGTGAATTTCTGCAAATATGTTAGCGAATCATTGGTACTTTCAAATTCCTTTATCTCTTCTTCTTCCTTGCAGAATGCACGTATCACTCTGACACCGGATAAATTTTCCTGAGTAATTCCGAGAACATTGTCAAGCCGCTGCTGAATTTTTTTGTAAAGCGGTATGCAGCCCAGCATTATGCCGAATACGACAATTGAGAGCAAAACTACCGCTCCCACAAAAATTAATGCCGCACGAACATCAATAGTAAAAGCCATAATCGAAGCACCGAACACTATGAACGGCGAACGAAGAAACAGCCTCAACGTAAGATTAACACCGCTCTGAACTTGGTTCATATCGCTTGTAAGCCTTGTAATAAGCGTAGCAGTACCTGTTTCGTCAATCTCACTGTAGGAAAGTTTCTGAATATGGTCAAACAAAGCGTGACGAACCTTTGCCGCAAAATTAATTGCCGCTTTAGCTGAAAAATACTGTGCTGTTACCGAGCATAAAAGTCCCAGAAGTCCCAACCCTATCATAACAAGACACATCTTAATGACATACTGCGTATCACTGTTTCCTATGCCTGTATCTATAATAGCAGCCACAACAAGCGGTATAAACAGTTCAAGCAAGGCTTCCGTCATTTTAAAAAGCGGAGCTAAAACACACTCTTTTCTGTAGCCTTTAAGGTAAACAAAAAGTTTTTTCATTAAATCATCTCCAAAGATTTTTTTGTTAAAACAGGCAGCAAGGTTTATTAACCGAGCTGCCAAAAAAAAAAATCATTCTTTAATACTCATATTGCTGTGCCTGATGTATGCTTCACCCATTCCGAGGAATACAAATAGATAAGGTGTCACTATAGGTGTTGCAATATTAAACAAAGCCTGTGCACAGTACGAAGTAACAACAACTATTACAATAAGAATACCTGTGTTATCCGCACATCTTCTCACACACCTTACAACAAGTGAAACAAGTGCCGTAACGTAGGCAGCCGTTCCAAGAATACCCACCGTAATAAGATAATTAAGATACTCGTTATGTGCATTGTCAAACACACTGCCGTGACGGTTAAGCATATCCTCACGGTAAACAGCCTTTATAACAGGTCCGAAAGTATCGGGACCCGTTCCGACAAGCATATTCTTAATGCCGCTGCTCTTAAAGAGAATTATGCTTCTTATCCAAGCATATCCTCTGTGAGTACCCCATTGGTCGTTAAGACGTAAATATTTTGTAAGTGAACCCAACTCCGTTGTTTTATCAATAAAGCTGAAATAACAGAATACAAAAGCAATCGAAAAAGCACACAGCCCCACAAGAACAGCGGCTATAATCCGAACAGCCTTAG
>CACWTQ010000103.1 GCA_902763835.1 uncultured Ruminococcus sp.
AGGCTCTGAAATACGTCAGTATTCCTGCGGTGTTGTGCCTAACACAGAACAAATTATCCTGCGTCTAAATTGTTCAACTTATTTCCCAACAGTTCCTTAAGAAAAACACCGCCACATTTGGAAGATAGGGCGGTGTTTCTCTTATGTAAAAATAAGAACCCTTTTCAGAAACTCAAGAAACGTAGTCTTTTAAAGAAGTTTTAGAAGTAGACTACATAAATTTCGAGTTAACGCTTGAAACGTTGGTACGAAACCAAACGAACAAGTGTGATAGCATATTGTACAGCAGACAGGATTATATCCATAACTATCACCCTACTTTCTCAGGGAGCAAACCGCCTACACTTAAACGTGCAGAACCCAACGTCTGTTATTTATCACAAAAAATTTTGTTTTGTTAATAATTTTGTATTTCTTTTTTTAAATAATACTCCTCTTTTAATCTGTGAATATTAATCTGTAACGTTCGATTTTTAGGGAGGTAAAGTCGATAAAAATGGCTTAACCATCGAAAAAACTTAAATTTTAACACACCCTAATACGGCTAATCTTTTGGCTTTGTTATCGGAAAAATCAAGGATATACTCCCTAATTGATGAACGTTACAGATTAATTAACGAATACATCTGTAAAAATTTTAAAAAATCTCTCAATTTATATTGCTAATCCGATTTAAATATTGTATAATAATATGGTAGAATTGTCCGTCTGTGCGATTGTGCAGATATAATCATATAATATAAAGAAGGAGTGCAGTTAAAATGTACAGTGAATATCTTGATACAATAAGCTTTGTTTCACAGTTTGATAAGGACGTTGCCGATGCTATGGAACTCGAGCTTAAAAGACAGAGAAGAAATCTTGAGCTTATCGCTTCCGAAAACCTTGTTTCTCCTGCCGTAATGGCAGCTATGGGAAGTGTTCTCACAAATAAGTATGCAGAGGGCTATCCGGGAAAGAGATACTACGGCGGCTGTCAGTGTGTTGATATCGTTGAGGATATCGCAAGAAAGAGAGCGTGTGAGCTTTTCGGTGCGGAGCATGCAAACGTTCAGCCGCATTCGGGAGCACAGGCTAATATGGCTGTTTACTTTGCTATGCTCAACACAGGCGATACTGTTATGGGTATGAACCTCGCTGAGGGCGGTCATCTTTCACACGGTTCACCGGTTAATATGTCGGGTAAGTATTATAACTTCGTTTCCTACGGTGTTGACCCCGTTACTCACAGAATAGATTATGATAAAGTACTCGAAATCGCTATGGAGTGCAAACCGAAATTGATTGTTGCCGGTGCGAGTGCTTATCCGAGAGTTATCGATTTCGCCAAGTTCAGAGAGATTGCAGACGCTTGCGGTGCGTTGCTTATGGTTGATATGGCTCACATTGCAGGTCTTGTTGCGGCAGGCGTTCACCCGAACCCCGTACCGTATGCCGATTTTGTAACAACTACCACACATAAGACTTTGAGAGGTCCTCGTGGCGGTCTTATCCTTTGTAAAGAAGAGTATGCAAAGGCTATTGACAAAGCTGTATTCCCGGGTTCGCAGGGCGGTCCTCTTATGCACGTTATCGCTGCAAAGGCAGTTTGTTTGGGCGAAGCTTTGCAGCCCGAGTTCAAAACCTACGGCGAAAATATAGCTAAGAACGCAAAGGCACTTGCAAACGGTCTTACAAGCAGAGGTCACAAGCTTGTTTCGGGCGGCACAGACAATCACGTTATGCTGATTGACCTTTCCGGCACTGAACTTACCGGTAAAGAGTTGGAGCATAATCTTGACGAGGTTTACATCACGGCTAACAAAAATACTATCCCGAACGAGCAGAGAAGTCCGTTTGTAACAAGCGGTGTTCGTCTTGGTACGGCGGCTGTAACTTCAAGAGGTCTTAACGAAGAGGATATGGACAAGATTGCAGAGTTCATTCACCTTGTAATCGAGGATTTCGAGGGTAATAAAGAGAAGGTTCGTGCAGGCGTTACCGAACTTCTTGAAAAGTATCCGCTTTATCAATAAAATTTAATAAAGCGGTTGTTTATGATAAATTATTGTTCGGGTACTTGAATATAGAATTATTTTCACACATTGCCTGTCTGTACGGTACCTATTTAAGGAGAGGAAATACCTCTCCTTAATTTGTATATGTTTTGAAACTGCAATTCTTCTAGAAATTTATTGTACGTTTTGCAACAGCGGAAAGTATAAATGCAAATTGGGGGTGTTGTTGTGCCGCCGTTAGCGGATAAAATCCGTCCGACCTCACTTGACGAGGTTGTCGGACAAAAACATCTTCTGGGCAAGGGCAAGCCGCTCAGAAAAATTATAGAGTCGGGAGAAATTCCGAATATGGTTTTTTACGGTCCATCGGGTATCGGGAAAACTACGCTTGCATCTATTATTGCGGGAAAAACAAATAAGCTTCTCCGAAAGCTTAACGCTACTACCGCTTCAACGTCCGATATTAAGGAGATAGTTTCTCAGATAGATACGTTTTCGGGTATGAACGGAATTTTACTCTACCTTGACGAGATTCAGTATTTTAATAAGAAACAACAGCAAACCTTGCTTGAATTTATCGAGAACGGCAGTATAACGCTTATAGCGTCTACTACGGAAAATCCGTATTTTTATGTGTATAACGCTATCCTCAGCCGAAGTACCGTCTTTGAATTTAAAACGGTTGAGAGCGAAGAGGTAGAAAAGGCGGTAAAACGTGGTTTTGACATTGTCGCAAAAGACAGAAAGGTTACTTTTGAACTTGAGGACGGTGTGACAAAATATATAGCCACAGCCTGCGGCGGTGATGTGAGAAAGGCTATGAATGCCGTCGAGCTTACAAGCCTTACTTCCGAAAAGCACGGTGACAAGGAGCTTGTCACGCTTGAAACGGCGAAAGCATTAACTCAGAAAAGTGCAGTCAGATATGACCGTGACGGCGATTCTCATTATGATATTGTGTCGGGGTATCAGAAGTCAATGCGTGGCTCAGACCCGAATGCGGCTTTGTACTATCTCGCAAGACTTCTTGAAGCAGGGGATTTGCCGTCCGCCTGCCGTCGGTTAATGGTGTGTGCGTGTGAGGACGTGGGGCTTGCTTACCCTCAAATTATTCCGATTGTAAAGTCGTGTGTTGACATTGCCAATGCGGTAGGACTTCCCGAAGCAAGGATTCCTCTTGCCGATGCGGTTGTTATGGTTGCGACCGCTCCGAAGTCAAATTCTGCGTATCTGGGAATTGATGCGGCAATTCGGGATATTAAGTCGGGTAAAATAGGCAGTATTCCAAGACATCTTCAAAACAAGCATTATGACGGAGAAGATAACCCTAACAAGGGACAGTTCTATAAATATCCGCACGATTACCCGAATGCGTGGGTTGAACAGCAGTATTTACCCGATATATTAAAGGATTCCGTATATTATGAATACGGAAACAATAAAAACGAGCAGGCATTCAAAGCCTACTGGGAAAAGATAAAAGGAAACTTAAAATGAACGAAACAGACTGCGGTTTTACAACCGATAAAAAATGGTTTCGCTACCGTGCGGCGGCTGTTATAATAGAAAACGGCTGTGTTCTTATGGCGAAAAATACACGTGAACCACATTATTATTCTGTCGGAGGCGGTGTTCACTGCGGTGAAACAGCCGAATCTGCCGTAAGGAACTGTCAGAAAATAACTTGAACATTTATACTTGTCTAATTTGCCCCTGTGTGTCGTTACAACACCTTGAAATACGTCAGTATTCCTGCGGTGTTGTGCCTAACACAGAACAAATTATCCTGCGTCTAAATTGTTCAACTTATTGCATTATGATACAGACAGGCTTATTTTTATTCATGAGAACTTTTTTAAGGGAAAATGCGGAAGTATTGACGGACTTGAATGTCATGAGGTGACGTTATATTTTCTGATGAAACCCAGAGGTACACAACAGCTTGACTGTCACGGCTTAACGTCCGAGGGCTTTGAAGAGAAAATGGTATGGCTGCCGATTGACAAATATGATACATATTTTGCATATCCCGAATTTTTTGGGGAAAAGTTAAAAAATCTTCCCGATTCGGTTGAACATATCGTGACGATTGAAGATTAAATTTTATTATTTTTGTGTTTTGCGAAAAAGCCTTGAAATTGTTCGTAATAAATTGTATAATAATTATATGGCAAAAAATAAATTGAGAGAGGGTTCTTAATATGTCAGCAAAAGGTTTTGTTAATGAATTTAAGGAGTTTGTGTCACGAGGTAACGTAATGGATTTGGCAGTCGGTGTTATCATCGGTGGAGCTTTCCAGAGCATTGTTTCATCTCTTTGTGATGACGTAATTACTCCGCTTATTCAGCTTATTATCGGTAAGGCAACAGGCAAGCATGATATTGACGAGATTACTGCGGCTTTGAATGTAGGTCCTATTCACTTCGGAAGCTTCATTTCAGCTATTATTAATTTCTTCATTATGGCTATTATCATCTTCTGTATTGTTAAGGCTGTGAACAAGCTTACTACAATCGCAATTAAGAAGGAAGAGGAAGAAGAGGAAGCTACAACAAAAGAGTGTCCGTTCTGCTTCAGCGAGATTTCAATTAATGCTAAGAGATGCCCCTGCTGTACTTCTCAGCTTGAAGAGGATAAGAAAATTACTATTGAAAAGAAATAATCCCATAAGCAGACAAGGGTCTGAAATTGGACTTTTTCCAACTTATGTTGATTTGTTTTTGTGATTGAAAAATTAAGCCGATAGCCGTTTTTAAATTTGCGGTTATCGGTTTGTTTTTTTGATAGAAATGTAGCGTATTGAATAAAAATTAAAATAAAACAAAGAATTTTATTTACAAAAGTTCCTGATTGTGATATAATAAGAGCCGTAAATAAATAAGTTTTCCACAGGAATTTAATCTGATGTGGAAAAAACGACAGAACAAAATGGGGTAATGTTATGTTAGTGAACAGTGAAGAGAGAAAAGAGAATAACGAAAAGATTTCCGAACAGCCGTATTTTAAAGATGACGGTGTTGCGGTAAACGGCAGAGAGTATTTGATAATAAAGCTTCTCGGGAAAGGAAAAGGCGGTTATTCGTACCTTGCGACGGACGGCGAATGTGACTTTGTGCTGAAACAGATTCACCACGAGCCGTGCAGTTACTATACTTTCGGTAACAAAATCGAAGCCGAACTAAATGACTATAAACGTTTGTCAAATGTCGGGGTGCGTATTCCGAAAATGATTGACGTTGATGTTGAGAACGAACGTATTATAAAGGAATACATAGACGGCGACACAATCTACAGCTATGTTCTGAATGACAGGAATGTTGACTTGTATATTGAGCAGGTAAAAGAAATGTGCCGTGTGCTTTACCCTAATAATCTGAATATTGATTACTTTCCTACTAATTTTGTTGTTCAAAACAATATGATTTACTACATAGATTACGAGTGTAATAATTATATGGCTGAATGGAACTTTGAAAATTGGGGGATAAAGTATTGGTCGAAAACTCCCGAATTTTTGGAGTACGTTGAAAATTATAAATGATAAAAAATAACCGCTCGACAAAAATATCGAGCGGTTATAATACTGTGAAAATTAAATTTCACTAAAGATTTGCCGATTAAGCCTTGCCAACAGAACCGAAGAGTTCCATCTTCTCTTTAACTGTAGCCTTGATAGCCTCAAAGCCCGGAGCGAGAAGCTTTCTCGGGTCGAAGCCCTTGCCCTGAAGATCCTTGCCCTCTTCGATGTACTTTCTTGTAGCCTCTTGGAAAGCAAGCTGGCACTCTGTGTTTACGTTAATCTTTGAAACACCGAGAGTGATAGCTTTCTTAATCATATCGGCAGGAATGCCTGTACCGCCGTGGAGAACGAGCGGCATTTCGCCTGTCTTAGCCTGAATAGCGTCGAGAGTTTCAAAGCTGAGTCCTGCCCAGTTCTTGGGGTACTTGCCGTGAATGTTGCCGATACCTGCTGCGAGCATATCAACGCCGAGGTCTGCAATGATTTTGCACTCTTCGGGGTCTGCACATTCGCCCATACCTACAACGCCGTCTTCCTCACCGCCGATAGAACCGACTTCACACTCGATTGAAAGACCGAGGTTGTGAGCAACGTTTACAAGCTCCTTACTCTTTGCAAGGTTCTCCTCAAACGGATAGTGCGAGCCGTCGAACATAATTGATGTAAAGCCTGCCTTTACACACTTGTAACAGCCCTCGTATGTACCGTGGTCGAGGTGAAGAGCAACCGGAACAGTGATTCCGAGAGATTCGTCCATAGCCTTTACCATTTCGGCAACTGTTTTGAAGCCTGTCATATACTTGCCTGCACCCTCTGATACACCGAGGATAACGGGAGAGTTAAGCTCCTGAGCTGTCAAAAGGATAGCCTTTGTCCACTCGAGATTGTTGATGTTGAACTGTCCTACTGCATAGTGACCCTGCTTTGCTTTTACAAGCATTTCTTTAGCGTTTACTAATGCCATTGTATTCACACTCCTAAAAATTTTTAAAATCGGGGTGAAACCCGTTTAACATATTCATTATACTATATTTGCGAAAAAATATAAAGTGCTATTCGGAAAATTTTTTAAAAATTTTAAAAATATTCCGTTCTTAAAGGAGAATTAAGGAGAATTAATTTTTTCAACGGATTGAAATATAATAAATTTGGGAGGGCGTTGGTATGGAAAATGCGTATGCTATATCCGAAATAGCTGTAATGTATTTTACATTTTGCAATATATCTCACGGTGTTTTAAGCCGAAAAAAATTTTTTTGAAAAAATAAAAAAAATTTTAAAAAAAGTGTTGACAAACGAGAGATTATACGCTATAATATTTATTGTCGGTGAGAGATACGGCGAAACGCACCGAACGAAACAGAAAATGGCGATATAGCTTAGTTGGCTAGAGCGTTCGGTTCATACCCGAAAGGTCGGCGGTTCGAGTCCACCTATCGCTACTATAATCGGCCCGGTGGTCAAGCGGTCAAGACACCGCCCTTTCACGGCGGTAACACGAGTTCGATTCTCGTCCGGGTCACTTTGAGAAAAAGAGTACGTTTTATAACGTACTCTTTTTTCGATGCGTAATTAGGGTGATTGATAATTGTAATTTGATTTACAGCGGAAAGGGATTTGTTTTGCGGCAAATGAGAAGTTGAGAGAAAAAAGTGTATTATCTTCAAATATGAAAAATCAAAAAATGTTACACTTATGTTCTTTAATGCGAATGTATAATTAAGGCATATTTTTGAAATTCGCTTTGTTATCCGGTGAAATAAAAAATAAACTGTCAGGTATAATTGTTTCTTTATACTCGAAAGCGTTAAGATTTAGCACTTTTCTTTCTTAGACCGGCAATTCGCTACGCTGTTGCCTGTTTTGGTTGATATCGGAAGATATTTTTGATGTGTGTTTTTTGTTTTGTTGTTTTGTTGAACAGGGTTTATTTAGTTTCGCTGAGGGTAGTTTGCTTTTCTTTGCTGATTTGTTGCGTCAGCGACAAGGGCTCTGCCCCTGCTGGTGCAAGACCACTAGGAACACCCCCCAAGCCTTTGTAAAGGCTTGAGCGAAACTTTAAATGGTACTTATTTTCAACCTCGTGCATAAATTTTCATAAAGTTGGTCAAAAACTGCCGCATAAAACCAACCCTCGGTCGGGTTCGTAAAGTTAGGTTTAAAACCAACTATCTCCACGTATTAAAAATATCCAAAAAAGTTTATTGAAAAATTTACAAAATAGTTTCAATTACGATTGAAATTAGTCGAGTTTTGTGATATGCTTATATATAGTGATATTGTGCTGATTTTTTAATGCATTGCAATGTTTTGAGTACGGTGTTTTAGAACGGAGGATCTGTGTAAAATTATGAAAAAGAACAAGAAAAGAAAAGCAAAATACTCTTCAAAGAAAAAATCATATGCCGGTGTGGTGACGCTGGTCGTGTTTATCGGGTTGTATGGTGCTGTCGGGTTATTTTTCTCGAGCCATTTTCTGCCCGGTACTACCCTCAATAAAGCCGACGTTTCCCTTATGAACGTAAGCCAAGCGAAAGAGGCTATCGTTTCTACGGGCGAAGCCTATGTGCTTACTTTGAATGAGCAGAACGACAATCAAGAAATTGTAAACGGTGACGATATCGGTGTTAAAACAACAATAACGGACGACTTTAACCGTATACTCGATACACAGTCGGGTCTTATGTGGATTGCCGATCTTTTTGAAGATAAGAGCTATGTTCTCGACGAGGGTGTTATCACTTACAGCTACGACGACGGCAAGCTTTCCGATACTGTGGATAAGCTCGACTGCGTGAAGCCTAAGAACCCTATTGAGGCTAAGGATGCGGAGCTTGTTTATATGGACGGCGAGTTTAAGATTGTCCCCGAAATTATTGGAAACGTTGCTCACCGTGACAAACTTGAAGAAAAAATTAAGTATGCGGTTGAAAATCAGAAAACTTCTATCGACCTTGAAAAAGAGGGTATTTACGATATTCCGAAAATTACTTCGGATAACGAGGAACTTCTTGCAAAGAAAGCTGCCTGCGACGAAATTGCCAATATGAAGATTACTCTTAAATTCGGAGATAAGGACGAGGTTATCGAAGGTCAATTGCTTTCAACGTGGGTAACTCCCAAAAAGAACAAAAAGGGCGAGTATACTATTGAAACAGACGAAAAGAAAATCGAGGAGTATGTAAAGAAGCTTGCCGAAAGTTATGATACAGTCGGTGAACCAAAGGATTTCCTTTCTCATTCGGGTACGGTGGTTCATTTTCTGACAGGCGACTACGGCTGGCTTATGGATCAGGAAGAAGCCGTTAAAAAAATTCAGGAACTTGTTCAGGCGAGAAAAACTGTTACGGTTAACCTTACCGATGGTTCGGAGAAGAGTATGGAATGGTGGACGAGAACAGGCGTGGGATATGATTCCAATGGTCAGGATTATTACGGCAATACATATGCGGAGGTAAGCATTACGGAGCAGCATATGTGGATGTACAAGGACGGAGAAGTTGTCTTTGAATCCGACGTTGTAACAGGTAATCCAAATCTCGGAAACGATACTCCTATCGGTGCGTTCAGAATTCGTTATCATCAGGCAAATGCAGTTTTGGTAGGTCCGGGCTATGCACAGCCTGTTGCTTACTGGATGGTATTTGCGGACGATGTCGGCTTCCACGATGCAACATGGCAGCCGTACTTCGGCGGTGACCTTTACTTGTGGAACGGTTCTCACGGCTGCGTTAATCTGCCGCTTGACAAAGCAGGCGAGCTGTTTAACCTTGTTTATGACAATATGCCCGTATTTGTGTATTGATTTGAGGAAGAAATTTTTATGAAGACCTCCAAGGAAAGAAGAGCCGAAAACAACGAAAAAATAAAATCTATGGGTATTTTCTGTTTTGAGGATTTACCCGTGCGTGAAAGCAGTGAGGAAGTTAAGCTTAAAAGTTTTGACGAAATTTGCAAAAGGGCAATAGCTTCGCTGATTGTTATTCAGATTGCGTATGATACAAACAGAGGAGAGTTTGAAGAGGGGAAGCATTTCTTTGCTCCGATGCTTGAAAAATACGGCGTTGCCGATGAGCTTATTTCCAAAGAGCAGGAGCTTTTCAACGGCAATTACAACAAACAGCTTGTTCTTGATGTTGCGTGGACTTATGAATGCTACTGGTCGCTTGTGTGGGCATTGGGTCTGGTTGACGACATAACCGACGCAAGTGATGTCTGCGATTCAAGAAAGGCTATAGAGCTTGTCGCTCAGTGCGAGAACTACGAGGATTTTAAAAGTAAGTGCAAGCTCAGAAATATTGAAGAAATTCTCGATATGATTGATTTGTACTATCGTTATCATTGGGCAACAGTTGAGAAAATGCTTTATCCTGAAAAGGATATAGGTAATCTTGATGTTGAGGTTGTACCCGAAAGAAGAAGAGGTCTTGAATGGCTTATTTCCGATGAAGACGACTGGTTCGAGATTGATTTGAAAACCCATTTAATCAGTAAATTTAAACTTGGAGGTCAAAATGTCAACGAAAATCATTCACATTTACGGAGCATCAGGCTCGGGAACTTCTACATTAGGCAGATATATCAGCGATAAATTAGGTTATCTGTTTATGGATGTAGATGATTATTTTTGGGAGCCGACAGATCCGCCCTACACTGTCAAAAGAAGCTTTGAAAAAAGACTGGAACTTATGAAGAAAGATATTGCTACATCAGATCAAATTGTTATTTCAGGTTCACTTGTCGATTGGGGAGATGAATTGATTCCGTTGTTTACCACCGTTATTCGTTTAGAAACAGATATGGAAATACGAATTGATCGGCTAAGAAAAAGAGAGAAAGAGAATTTTGGTGAGCGAATCGAACTTGGCGGAGATATGTACCAAAACCATAAGGATTTTATCGAATGGGCAGCTTCTTACGATGACGGCGGTCTTGATATTCGCAGCAAAGCAAAGCACGACGAATGGCAAAAGCTGCTCAAGTGTAAACAAATATTGTTAGATGGCAGCAAAAGTTTAGAATATAATTTTAATCAAATAAAGTTGGAGGGAACAATATGAGATACGGTTCTATTTATTTGGTAGTAAAGGATTTTCGGAAAAGCCTTGAAAAATGTCAACCGCAATCCCACCGGCTTTAGACGGTGGGTTAAGGTTGACAAAAGCGTAGCTTTGTGTTATACTAACAACAGTAGGGACGGTTCACCCATTGGCTTTAGACAATGGGTAGTTCACCACGTAATATAACAAATTTTTTGTGCGGCTTGGTTAATATGTAATAAATTGTGAAAAATATAAAGCGGAAAGCTGTGCAAAAGCAACACTTGATATTTTACCCTAAATGTGGTACAATATTATAGTAGATTATTGTAAAGTAAGGAGTGGGTTTTAAAATGACCCGCTCCTTTATGTTTGAAAAGGAGGGGAATTTTTATGGCTAAGAAAAAAGGCGGAAATACTGTTGAAGCGGTTACAAAGCTTGTACAGCCGATTGCCGAAGGCTTCGGGCTGGAGCTTTGGGACGTTCGCTATTTGAAAGAGGGTGCTCAATGGTATCTGAGAATTTTTATCGACAGCGAAAACGGTGTCACCATTGACGACTGCGAAAAGGTAAGCCGTGCGGTTGACGCTCCGCTCGATGAACTCGACCCGATTGACGGCGAGTACTGTTTAGAGGTATGTTCACCGGGCATTGAAAGAGAGTTGGTTAAAGACGAACATTTTCTTGCGTATATCGGTGCGGACGTTATGATTAAAATGATAAGACCGATTGAGGGTATAGGCAAGGAATTTTGTGGAAAGCTTAAAGCCTATGATAAATCTGAGATTACAATTGAAGACCACAGCGGAGAAAACGAGGTTACTTTCAATAAGAAAGATGCCGTTTATGTTAAGCTTGATGATTTTGATTAAATGAATTTGTGAATTTCCTGATTAAACCGACTTCCGGTCGGGTGAGAAAATAGAGTTCACAATAAACTATCTACACGTGTTAAAAA
>CACWTQ010000104.1 GCA_902763835.1 uncultured Ruminococcus sp.
AATTCGTAATATTTACAACGCATAAAGTTTATTGGTGTAATATTACGGCACTTCATAAAGTATGACAGAGTAACCTAAAACTTCCGACTAAAATCAAATTTCGGTCGGGTAGGGAAAGTTAGGTTACAAAGAACCGGATTCACGTGCGAAAAAAACGTGCGAAAAAAATTATTTCTTATCAAAGATTTCAATTTCGGCTTCGTCGGGGTCGGTCGAAGTGAACGACTTCGTTTCAATACCCGCCTCATCGGCTGCTTCACCATTAGTTCCCGATAACCAAAGCTCTCCGTCGGAATCAACAATATAATAATAATTCATTCCGTCATACTCAAAGCTGCCCTCTGCCGAACCGTCCTCCTTGACATCGGCTGTGATGTCGGCTTTGAAATCTTCACTAACGGCTATATATGTCTTTCCGTTTTCCTTAACAATCTCGGGAGTGAATGTGTTAAACTCACCGACAGCAACCGGACTGTCGCTATCCAAATCGCCTGCAACCAGAACATTGTAGGAATAGCCGTCTTCATCACTGCAAGTGAACGAATAAGAACCGTCCTCTTCCTGCGTTGCGGAAACAGTCTGCTCCTCGCCGTTGACAAGAATCTTCAACAGCATTTCGCCCGTTGATGCGTATGCGATAACGTTGCCCGCAACAAGCACAACAGCGGCGGCAGCAGCGGCATAAGCTACTTTAACGGCAGTGCGGATACTTCTCTTCTTAGTTGTTTCAGTCATAGTACTCACCTTTCTCAACAGCTCATCGGACGCATGTATTTCATCGAATACACCTGCGTACATTTCAGTAATTCTTTCATCTGTATTCATAACCATGCCTCCTCTTTAAGCATTTCTTTAAGTTTGTTTCTTGCTCTCATAAGTCGGATTTGTACATTTGATTGCGAAATATTTAAAATCTCAGATATCTCTTTCACACTGTACCCCTCATAGTAGTACAGATGAATAACGGTGCTGTATTTCTTCGGAAGCTTCATAATCTCGGAAAACAGCTCTCCCTGACCGTTTTCGACATATTCGGGTTCTTTATCAAGCTCATCGAACGATACAATATTTCTGTGCCAAAACGACTTCCAAACATTTTTACATTCATTCACCGCTACACGGATAAGCCATTTTTTGATATGCTCATCGTCGGTAAATTCCGTATCTGTTTTGAGCAGCTTGATAAAAGCATTCTGAACCGCATCTTCGGCATCGGCTTTATTCTTGCAGCAGCTGAGAGCCGCCTTATATACGGTGTTGATATACTTTTCGGAAATTCTCCGATATTCCGCAGAGTTCATACGTACTTTTCCTATCTGAAAAATTTTTGCCCGACAGGCATTGCCTGTCTTTGAGTTTGTTTTGAAAGGCCTTTCATATATTAAACAACTGAGCGAGGGGAAATATTACATTTTTTTAAAAAAATTTTTTAAAAAAACAGAGCTGACCCAGAAAGACAGCTCCGCATAATTTTTAAATCAATTTAAAGCAGGCATAAACTTTGCGAAAATATAAAGTCCGCTTTCGTCTGCCTGTACATTGTGGAGAACACCTACAGGGATTATCGCAGCTGTGCCCGGGGTGTAAGGAATTTTTTTCTCGCTGCAAACACAAACACCGCTGCCCGAAATTACCTCGTGAGTTTCAAGCTGTGTTTCGTGTATATGATTTCCGATACAGCAGTTCGGCTCGATTCTCACTAGATGATAGCTGAATTTGCCGTCCGTATCTTTTGCTGTAATAAGGTGTTTAAGGCTTACACCCTTAAATGCCGGATGAGCATTCCATTGCAGTGTACCGAAGTCTATCTCGGTTTCGTTCACAAAAAGTCTGCCGTTTTCAAATTCTTCAAAAGTATTCATCTTTTGCCCTCTCTTTCAATTAATTGCAAATTTGTTTTTGCAGTTATATTATAAATCGGGCAGAAAATTTTTTCTTGTAAAAAATTGCTCTTATAATTTTACAAGCGAATTAACATATTCTTTCGGGGATATCCCCACAATTTTCTTAAATGCTTTATCGTAATGACTTTGGTCGTAAAATCCCGTCATAAGGCAAACATCTATTATTTTAAAGCTTTTATTGTCAAGCAGTTTCTGAGATTTTCGTATACGTTTCTGAATATGAACCTTATGAGGAGTTAAACCTACTTCCGCTTTGAACCTGCGTATCATATGATATTTGCTGACATTAATGCTTTTTGATATTTCGTCCAGATTTACGGTTTCAAAGTTTTCGATTATTTTTGAAGAATTCCTTGATAATTCTTTTTTGGGTATGCCCATTAAATTCCCTAGAGATATCCGAAATATTTCCGCCTGATGTTCGGATATATAATTTTCGAAATATGCCGTTTTTAAAAAATTTTTTATTTTGGAGAAATCATTTTTTTCAATAAGCTGATTTTCTATGCAAAAAGAAATTGCTTTTGAAGCTTTATCAATTGTAACCTTATGAAGCTTATACGGAGGTATAACAAAAAATTCATTTTTATTGTAAACCTCCACAGTATTATTGCATTGAAACAGTACACTCCCCTCGGTCACTAACGTTACAATGTAATGATTCAAATGATTATGAAATCCGTAATCCTTGCTTATATTTTCCGTAAAAGTCAATTCAAGGGTGCAATCAACTGTCTTTATATATCTCATAATACCTCCTGTGAAAATTCGTTGATTAAATCATATATTACAGAAATATTAAAAAATTATACCCGATGAAGTTTTAAACTCCGCACTGTAATAATTGCCGTCCGGATTGCTGTTTATGTGTATAAACTTCCATTGTGTGCAGTTGTCTATTGTATGACAGAGTGTCTTGAAAATCTTAAAATCCATCTCGGGAACGGGTGAATCTTTACAGTCGAAAAATCCCGTTATACCTTTTTTAAGTATCATATTTATACCTCATCATAAGCGTCGCCCAGATATTCAAAATCATCATCAAGCCAGAACGCTCCGTTTCCTTTATAGTCGTACAGACATTGAACCAACTCCGTGAAACTGTTTGCAACTACAGCACATTCCCCTACAACACCGTGACAATCCCAAAAGCTGTCGTAACATCTTCCCAAACGCTCGGGAGATAGGTCAATCGTGATATAATTGCTGCTGTCCTTTGCGATAATATACCACTGTGAAGAAATATCCTCCTCGCACAATTCCCCGACAATAACGGGATTTGCCGGAACGACTTCCTCGGGCGGTACGATTTCAAAGGTATCTTTTGAGCTGTAGAAAATTATTCCACCGCAGGCTTTGTAAAATTCGGTTAAATCTTCGGGCAGTGTGATATCGGAATTTTCGAGAGGTATTCCGTTTGAGGATTGAACCGTACAATCGGGTGCGGATTTTATGAGATGCACTAAATCCTTGATGTTTATAGGTCTATGCTCCTTATTTATTTTCTGTATAAAATTATACCATTTGTCATCTTTGAGTTTTAACTCGGGAATTAGTTCGGAGTATCTTTCCCCGAAAACAAAATCTGTCAGAAAGTCATCAAATTCACCTAAGTTTCGATAAGCGTTTTCCGTACGGTCATCGTAAAAGTATAAATCGTAAAACAGATAAACGTTATGAGTTTGCAGGTTAATTGCCAATGTTTGGTATAATACCAGTCCTATGCAAAACCACTGTTCTTTACCGCCGTCAATTAACTCGGCTTTGTACTGCTCTTTCGGAATGCTCTCTGTTCCGAACAATACCGCAACACCGCAGCGGATACCGTTGCTTACATGCAGAAAATCAGCATATTCGTAGGGAATAATATCGCCGTCAACGTTATTCGCACCGGAGCTGATTTCACCAAAGGTTATATTTGAGGGGTCTGTTTCAAGCGATTGTTTAATTTTGGTTAGTATTGCTGATATTTGAGTATTCATTTATGTTTCTCGATAGGTATTCGGAAGCACTTAAACAGCTGTTTTCAAAGCGTTAAATTCTTCAACAGTCATACCAAATAAATTGGCAATTAAATCAACTGTTATCTCGCCTGATGAGGGAATATTCTTTGCAATTTTTTTTGCTTGTTCGGCTATTCCTTCTGCACGACCTTCTTCACGCATTTCTTCACGTTCTTCTTCAAGAATCTCATCAATGTAAGCTCTAAGCTCTTTGTTCATATAATCTCTCTCCTTTGATTCGGAACTCTTAATCTCTTCCATTCTAGCTTTGAGATACTTGTTTATCATCAAAGCAGGGTTGGAACACTTAATATCGTGAATAATATCAAGTAATTCCTTTGAGGTGTTATCGTTTTCTTTCTTTTTATATGCGGTATTCAAATAGATAATGTGTGAACCGTCATTGAAAAGCTTATTTGATTTCGTTACCGTTCTTTCAATATAGTAAACAGGTTCGTCGTCTTTCAGCACATCGTGTTCCGTAATGAAAACCACATATGTATCCAAAAGTTCTTCATAGTCTTGACGGTGGTTTAAAGCTCTTGTGTCAATCATACTCGAATGATATCTCGCACGCTTGGGCGATGCCCCTTTGGAGCGTCTTTGAACTTCGATGTTGTAAAACTTTCCGTTTTCGTCTTTTGCCAATATGTCAAAAGTGACATTGCGTCCATAGCCGTTTTTCTGTTCAATCTGTGTGTTAATTTTTTTCACAATTATTTTGAACGGTAAAATCGCATTCAGTATCGCTTCGACACATTCGGGTCTGTTTGTAAAGAATACCGACATCATCAAATCGTCCATAATACACATATTATCTATAATTTTGTAATGCCGTTCTTTTGTAGATTGGTTCATTGCCGACACTCCCTTTCCAAATTTGCTTAATATTATTATAATACAATTTTTTTTAAATTACAATATATTTTTGTGTTTTTGAGAAAAAGTCACCGATTAATCGATATCCTAAAGATTTACGATTAATCGGTAATACATTAAATAATATAATTATAAATTAATTGTTTTCGCTGTTAGCAAGCTTTATTCCCAAATCATTAAGCTGCAATTCGTCGACAACCGACGGTGCATTCGTCATAAGCTCGCTTGCATTCTGAACTTTCGGGAATGCAACAACATCTCTGAGTGTTGAAGCCTTAATCATCTGCATTACAAGTCTGTCAAGACCTATTCCCATACCACCGTGCGGCGGAGCACCGTACTTGAATGCGTCTGTCAGGAAGCCGAATTTCTTGTAGGCTTCCTCTTCGCTAAGTCCGAGCATACTGAACATTCTCTTCTGTAAGTCGGGGTTTGTGATTCTGATTGAACCCGATGAAAGCTCGATTCCGTTAAGAACCATATCGTAAGCCTTTGCATAAACCTTGCTCTTGTCACCCTCCAAGTGGTTGAGAGCTTCGTCTGTCGGAGATGTAAACGGGTGGTGCATAGCAACCCATTCACCCGACTCCTTGTCAAACTCAAAGAACGGGAACTCAACTACCCACAGGAAATTAAAGCCATCACCGATAATGTCAAGCTTCTTTGCAACCTCTAAACGTAATGCACCGAGAATAGACATAACGTTAAGGTCGTTTGTGTCTGCAATGATGAAAACGATATCGCCGATTTCCGCACCTGCACGCTTAACGATAGCATTCATCTGTTCCTCGCTGATAAACTGTGAGAACTGAGATTCAACACCGTCTTCGTTGACTTTAAGCCAAGCCAAGCCCTTTGCACCGATACCCTTTGCTGTTTCGGTAAGCTTTTTGATAGCCTTTTTGGAGTAGGTTTTCGAGCCGCCCTTAGCAGTAATGCCTCGAACACTTCCGCCGCCCTCTACAGCCGACTTGAATACAACAAATTCGCTGTCCTTTACAACGTCCGTGAGGTCGAAAAGCTCCATACCAAAGCGTGTGTCGGGTTTGTCCGAACCGTAGCGAGCCATAACCTCGTTGTAGGTATAGCGTGGGAACGGAGTGGGAATGTCAATGTCAAGCGTCTTTTTGAACACATACTTGATGAATCCCTCACCAAGCTCCAGAATGTCTTCCATATCAACGAACGACATTTCAATGTCGATTTGTGTGAACTCGGGCTGTCTGTCGGCTCTCAGGTCTTCGTCACGGAAACATCTTGCAATCTGCATATACTTATCGAAGCCTGCAACCATACAAAGCTGCTTGTAAATCTGCGGTGATTGGGGTAGAGCGTAGAAGCTGCCCTTGTGGATTCTTGACGGAACAAGGAAATCTCTTGCCCCCTCGGGAGTTGACTTGATGAGCATAGGAGTTTCAATCTCGATAAAACCCTTTTCATCGAAGTAATCTCTTGTAGCTTTGGCAATCTTGTGGCGGAGAATGATGTTCTGCTGCAAGTCGGGTCTTCTCAAATCAAGATAACGGTATTGAAGTCTTGTAGCCTCACCCGTGTTGCTGTTTTCGGTAATCTCGAAAGGCGGTGTTTCACTCTCGCCGAGAATGCGAAGTTCCGTAACCTTAACCTCGATATCGCCTGTAGGAATTTTATTGCTCTTTGCACTTCTTTCAACAACCGTGCCTACTGCACCGAGAACAAATTCACTGCGGCATTTTGCTGCTTTTTCAAAAATTTCCTTGTCGGTGGTATCATCAAAAGTGAGCTGAACAATACCTGTTCTGTCACGCAAGTCTATAAATATGAGCGGACCTAAGTCACGGCGTTTTGCAACCCAGCCGAAGAGGGTTACTTCTTTTCCGACGTCCTCAATTCGCAGGTCGCTGCAATAGTGAGTACGTTTCATACCTGTCATAAATTCTGCCATAATGTTTACTTCCTTTTTATACTTAGAATTTTAATTTTACATAACAATAACATCAAAGATGTTCCTTGCAGTTTAACTCTGTAACTGTAAGCTTGAAAACGGTTACAGCATTAGTCATTCGTTCATCAAAATGCCAATCTCTTTTACCTGTGTTAGGAACTGTTGGGAAATAAGTTGAACAATTTAGACGCAGGATAATTTGTTCTGTGTTAGGCACAACACCGCAGGAATACTGACGTATTTCAA